>JAZDDY010000036.1:0-4278 GCA_043809265.1 Candidatus Iainarchaeum sp. | reverse complement strand
CGGATATGGCAGTTCCTTTTGGGCCTTACGGCCCTGACCTTTGTTTTGCTTGTGCTTTTTGTCGGCTTTCTCGGGTGGGATGCCGCATGGATTGCCTATTTTTTGTCGGTTGCTGTGCTTGCAGGCTGGCTTGCGTTCCATCTCCTGAACCTTGAAGGCAGGAAACACGAGCTTGAGGAAAAAGCCGCGGAAAGAAAAGATATTTAAAGAAAGAGAGGATTATTATATCGGGTTTTCATGCAGGTTGCCGGATTTGACATTACAACGGAAATGCTCCTGATTATCGGCGGCGCGATCTTGCTGCTGGCAGTCATAATAGTTGCAGTCATTATATTCCTAAAGCGCCGCAAGAAAAACGCCAAGGCAGCGCCGGCGCCAAGCCAGGCAGGCCCTGAAGAAAAATACAGGCAGGCAATAATAGAAAACGAAAAGGAAAAAATCCGCCAGCAGCTTGCCGAAGCCACCCAAAAACCGGCACAGCAGGCCCAGCCAAAGCCGCAGCCTGTCCAGCCCCAAACCCAGGCGCAGCCTTCAGGCCAAACGCAGCCCCTGCAACCAGCCCAGCAACCGATTCAGCCTGCAAAAAGCGGCGAGGACGCGCAAATCGAAAGGCTTGCCGCACTGTTGAAGCCGAAAAGCAGGGAATACACTTCAAAAGAAATAAGGGACACGATAATAGAAGGCGGCTATCCGGAGGCAGTCGCGGACGAGGTCATAAGAAGGCTCGGAATTTGAGTTTTAGCTTATGCGGGATTAAGAGGCTTCGCCTATTTCCACTTCTATTTCCTCTTCATCAAAGTCCGCTTTCACTAACTCCCGAAGGATTGCGTCAAGCTTTCCTTTCGGCTTTCTTTTTTCGAAGGCATCCACGGCAAATCAGACAAATTGAAACAGCGAAAGGTTAATAAAGAATTTGCCGGTGTTTTCGGAAACACGGTTCCGGCTTTTCCAGGCGAGGCGCCTGACAGAAAGGAATTAATAGTTGCCTGGATTGAATAATATTATGCCAGGAAAAAACCTCCACCCCCACCGCAGTACCATGGCAAGGCTGCGCTGGCAGGCAAAGAGGCTCAAGGCCCAGGGCTTGGACCGTTATACCAGGCGCCAGCTGATTGTCGAAAGCGAAATGCACCACTGGGTTGAGGGAAGCCGGCGCGGCTTTGGAAGGCAAACCCCTAAAAACGAGGCTTCATTGCAAAGGCAAAGGAGCTCGAACAAAGCCAAAAAACTTATAGGCCAACTGAACAGGGCAAAAACATCCAAGAAAAGGATGCGGGCAATCGCCTTGCTCGGGGAAATGCGGTCCTTTGACCCGAAAGCCGTCATAAGGCTGCGGCAGGTAGTCAGGAACCCGAAAGCGACCGAAAACGAAAGAATCGAGGCATTGCATGCAATCAATTACATTTCAGGGCGGTATGCCGGCAGGCTCATTTCCGCAATCGCGCTCGACCTCAAAATGTCCGGGCCTGTGATGACAGAACTCGAAAACATCCTGGCCACAAAAATAAACCCGAGCGACATCCAGCTTTTCAAGCAAATGGCAGCAAGAAGCAGTGTTCCGAAAAAAAGAGTGCTTGGATTGCGCGTGCTTTCAAAAATGCCTACAAGGTTCGCAATCACCAGCCTGGCAAGGCTTATCAACGAAATCAGCCCGGGAACAGCCTCCCAGCTGAAGTTTTCCAGAAAAAGCCTGCAAAACCTGCAAATGCTGATGAGAGAAGAGGGATTCCTGGAGGAAAGCACCGAGGCAAGCAGGAGGCTGGTCCAAAGGATGGCCGAACAGCTCTCCAGCTCCGAAAGGCAGGGCTATTCGCTTTTCAAAAACATTTTTTTGGTTGGTGAAACTGCCAGGGCGGCAAGGAAATGGATCGAAAGGTTCGGAAGGCGATACAGGGTAGATGAAGAGTCCTGCAACGAACTGATTTACAGGCTTGACTCCAACAAAAGCGCCCTCCTCACCTTGATGGGGGAAAGGCAGGCAAGATACGCCATAACGCAGATTGACAGGGCAATCGGCACAATCGAAAAACATAGGGACCAGCAAGGCGCAGCCGGCTAGCGCCGGCACAGAAGCGATTCGATTTCAAGAAGCCGATTGTATTTTTCTGCGCGCTCTGACCTTGCCGGAGCCCCGAACTTGCACTGGGCTGCGCCTATCCCGACCGCAAGGTCAGCAATGAACGAATCGCAGGTCTCGCCGCTGCGGTGCGAAATTACAACATTCCATTTGTTCTTGAAGGCAAGCCTTGCGGCATCGAAAGATTCGGTCAGCGAACCTATCTGGTTGACCTTCAAGAGCAGCGCATTGCAGGCATTCAATTCAACTGCTTTACTGATGCGCTTCGGGTTTGTGACCAGGAGGTCGTCGCCAACAATCTGCAGTTTCGAGCCTGCCTTTTTTGTGAATTCCTGCCAGGCCTGCCAGTCTTCTTCTGCAAATCCGTCTTCTATGGAGTAAATAGGGAAGCGCTTGCACAAATCAGCATAATAATCGACCAATTCGCCGGCGGAAAATTGCTTTTTCCCAAGCAGGTATTTTCCATTTTCAAAGAATTCCGATGCCGCGCAGTCAATCGAGAATTTGATTTCGTTCCCATAGCCTGCTTCCTGCGCAGATTCAAGCATCAGTTCAAGCCTTTCCTCGGTGCTTTCGATCGGGGGCGCAAAGCCGCCCTCGTCGCCGAGCGCAATCGCCGTGGCCCCGAATTTTTTCTTGAGCTTTGCCTTCAAAACCATGTAAGTCTCAACGCCCATCCTGAGGCCTTCGCCGAAGCTTTTGGGCTTCATAGGCGAAATCATGTGCTCCTGTATGTCGTGTTCGAAGCCTGCGTGCTTGCCTCCGTTCATGATGTTGAGCATAGGCAGGGGAAGGGAAAACTTTTTGTTGCCGAATTTTTTTCCGAGGTATTCGAACAGTTCCTTTCCTTCGGAGAGGGCGCCGGCGCGCGCGACAGCAAGCGAAACCGCAAGGATTGCATTCGCCCCTAATTTGGACTTGTTTTCAGTTCCATCCAGTTCAACCATAAAGCAATCGATTTCTTCCTGTTTTAGGCAGTCCATGCCCTTCACTTTGGGCGCGATTATTTTTTTGATATTGGAAACCGCTTTCCTTACGGATTTTCCGCCGTATTCTTTCCCGCCGTCCCTCAGTTCGAGCGCCTCGAATGTTCCGGTGGAGGCACCGCTTGGCACGGCAGCGCTTGAAATTCCATCAGCGGTCTCGACAAAGCATTTTACGGTTGGATTGGCCCTTGAATCAAGGATTTGCATCGCCCTGACGGATTTTATTTTAGCCATAATGCATCAGCAATAAAGAACACCCAATAAACTTTTAATAATTAGTAAGCAATTTATGTTCATTCTTCAGGGGCTTTTGGATGAAAAATGCAGCGATTCTTTCCGGAAACGCGAATTTGGGACTTGCAGGGGAAACCGCAAAAAAATGCGGTGCAAAACTTGGAAAAGTGCACATTGAAAAATTCCCTGACCTTGAAACTTACGCTCGCATCGGCGAGCCGGTCAAAGGAAAAAAGGTTTTTATAATTCAACCCACTAGCACTCCGGCAAATGAGCACCTGGCAGAACTGCTTTTGCTCGCGGATGCGGCAAGGCGCGCAGGAGCCTCGAAAATAGTCGCCGTTATGCCGTATTACGGCTATGCAAGGCAGGACCGGAAGGTCAAGGAAGGCGAGCCTGTTTCGGCACAGCTCTTTGCGGGCCTGCTCAGGAAAGCAGGGGTGGATGAATTCATTGCAATGGACCTGCACTCGCGCGCAGTGGAAAAATTCCTGAGGCCCAAAGCGCACCTTCACGCGCTCCCTGTAATCGCAGGCTATTTCAAAAGCAAAAGGATAAGGGATTTGGTTGTTGTGGCGCCGGACAAGGGCGCGCTGAAAAACGTGAAAATGCAGGCGAAAGCCCTCGGCGCCAAAATCGCAGCTATCTCAAAGAAAAGGATCTCGGGCTCGCAGGTAATAGCGGAAAAAATAGAGGGCAACATCAAGGGCAAAAACTGCGTTATCATCGACGACATCATCAGCACCGCAGGCACGATGTGCGAGGCGGTAAGGATGCTGAAATCCAACGGTGCGGCAAGCGTTTATGTTGCCGCAACCCACGGCGTCCTCGCAGGAAAAGCGATTGAAAGGCTGAAGGCAGCGCCGGTGAAAGAGGTTATTGTAACAAACACTATTCCGCAGGCCGGGCACAAAAAAGCGCTCAAGAAACTGAGGGTGCTGAGCGTGGCGCCGGTGCTTGCGGAAGCGATGAAAAGGATTG
>JAZDDY010000035.1:0-2271 GCA_043809265.1 Candidatus Iainarchaeum sp. | reverse complement strand
TTTTTCCATTATTTCGAAAACCGTTGCACCGCATATTATTGAAAAAGGCAATGCAAGTGGATGGATGTAGCGCACGTAATCCGTGGATTCTTTAAGTTGCGGGAAATAAAACAAGGTCATTGCCAGAAGGACTGCAAAAATGCACCACGCGAAAAGCAGTTCTTTCCTATGTTTTTTTTGCAGGAACAGGGGCGGGCTGAGCAAAAAAATCGCAGAAATGAGAGGGTTGAACAAAGGGCTGTAGCCGAAATTCGCGGAATGGGAATTTGCAAAAAACATGTCGTTGGCAATGTTCAGCGACCGCCCCCCTGCCGCATCCAACCCGAAAAGGCCTTGCTGGTCAATCGGGTTTGCCCGCAGTATCCATGTCTGCACAGGCAGCTGTGTCAAAAGGAAAAGGCAACACGCCGGCAGAAGCAGTTCTGCGAACAGGCGCATTTTTTCCGCATTTTTTTTCTTTTCGAATTCCGGCTTTTTGAAGAAATCGAAAAGGAAAAGTCCGGCAACCATCGGGATTAGCAGCACGGAATTCTCCTGCCTTACATAAATTGCATAGGACAGCGATACTGCAGTAAGAGCCCAGATTTTGGCATTGTTTTTTTTGACTGCCAAGAGATAAAAGAAAAAGGTGAGCGCCATGAAAAAGATTGAAGTCGGCCTTGCGTTGCCGGTGTTCGCAAAAACCAGGTCGAGCGGGAAAAACGCGAAAATTGCGGCGGCAAAAAGCCCAATCGTGTCGTTTTTGAACAGTTGCCTGCAAATAAGAAAAACCAATAATATTGTAAGGCTGCTCAGCACTGCCGAAATCATGGAAGCGTAGAGAGAATTGATTCCGAACAAAAGATATGTAATTGCAATCAGGAAGGGATAGCCAGGGGGGAAAAGTACCTGCTCGTATAGTTCGCATTGCTGCAAATTCCCCACGGCGCAGTCTTTCACAAACAGGCCGCCTTTCACGATGTGCTTTGCGCTTTCCGAGAAAACCCAGCCATCAGTGGCAACGCCATTATTGTATGATGCGTTGCGCAGGAAAAAGCCGACAATGAAAATCCCCGCCAGCAGCCAGAGCGCGCGCTTTTCCCTGAACTGCAGCGCTTCAGCGATTGCCTTCCTGTTCCAGAAAACCAGCGCCAGGAGAGCCAGGAAAACGATTCCTGTGACGGCGAGCGTGTTGTGCAGGAAAAAAGTGTCAAGGAACCAGTTGTACTGGTGCGAGCCGTAAGGCACAAATGAAAGGCCTGCATCCATACACTGTAGAATATTGAATGGTTATTTATTGTTTTTGACTTTTTTCGGCCTTAAGCTCGACTTATTCTGCATAGCCGAAGTGTTTGAACAGCGTTTCTTTCATCTGTGCGGTTTTTTCAGGTTCGGATTCGGCAACATTTTCAGTGCAAAAGCGGTCTTCGCCGAAATTGCACAGCTGGATTTCGTCGGTGTGGAGATTGTAAATTACCTTCCATCCGTCCTGCGACTGCAATGACAGGCTGGTTTCCTTTGCAATCTTGGATTTTTGGAATTTTACGGTGTCATATTTTTGGAATATCGGGAACACGTATTCCGGGTTTTCCTTTACTGCCCTGAAGATATCGACCCCGTCCATTTGCTCTTTCACGCCCTGTTCCACCTTAAGCCCCAATAGGGTGATGAGTGTCGGCAGCATATCAGTCATCCTGACCTGCGCCTTTACCCGCGCCCCATCGGCCTGCCCGGGCAGCCTTAGCGCCAAAGGGATGTGGAGGAGTTCCTCGTACAGCCCGTAGCTGTGGCCGTAGAGGCCGTGCTCGTTGAAGCCTTCGCCGTGGTCCCCGTTGACAATGATTATGGATTCGTCAAGCAAGCCCTCGCTTTCAAGGCCTTCAATGAACTTGCCAAAAAAAGCGTCAGCTTCCCTTATAGTCCCGTCATATAACGCAACGATGCGGTCGTGGTTTGCGACCCTTGAGCCGCCTCCCTTGACTGATGAAATAAAACGGCGATAGCCAGGAAATGCTTCTTCGACTTCATCGATGTTTCGGTCGTCCGCAAGAGCCCAATAAAATTCATCCAAGCCGATTTCACTCTTTCCAGCACTTTTAAGTTCTGCGTTTTTGGCTTTCCAAAGCCCCCAGAACCCGTCCCGGTCCAATGCCGGCATACTGCCGTTGTAGTCAGAGCCAAACATTGTGTTATAAGGAGCCCTCGAGAGATACGGGTCGTGCGTGCCCATGACATGTATAAAAACAAAGAACTTCCCCCCCCTGTTTCCCCCGATCCAGCCCATGAGGTCAT
>JAZDDY010000034.1:0-12334 GCA_043809265.1 Candidatus Iainarchaeum sp. | reverse complement strand
TGCTTTAACAGGAAGGCCCCCCCGACAAAGGCAAGGGCAATGAAAACAATCGAATTGTATTTCGGCCACAAAAAAAACAAAATGTTCGGGGCAAGGTGTTCAAGCACATAGGAAAGCTGCGGAGCCGTCTTCACATTCCATTTTGTGCCGGGCGCATCGGTTATCCTGAAATCAAGCACCTGCACCAAAACCGCCAGGCTAAGGAGAAAGACTGCTATTGCCGCCAAGTGCTTTATTGAATAAAACCGCTTGACTTGTTTTCCCGCGCGCAGCCACACAAAAACCGGGATGAAAAAAACCAGCACAAAGTTCTCAGGCCTTGTCTGGACAGCATAGGAAAACACCGCAAGAAATAGGACGAACACTGAAAATTTTTTTGAGCGAATGCATATTTCGAGCAAAACAAGGCTCAATAAAACAAAAAAAAGCGAGGTTATCTCCATGCCGACGCTTCCCGACAGGTTGAGGTGGGCCGGAATGAAGGCGAAGAGCAGGGAAGCCCAGAGCGCGGCCTTCTCGCTTTTAAAAACCATGAATGCAAGCAAAAAAACAAGTACAATTGAAAGGCTCCCGATAACCGCATTTGTGTTGAACGCGGTTCCCTCAGAGCCGCCGAACACGGAAAAAACAATTCCCAGGATTGTTTGATAGCCTGCAGGCCACCATCTTGCATTGCAGGATTCGCAGGCAGTGTCTGTTCCTTTCTGGCATACGCAGAAAACATTGGAATTGCTGATGTTTTGGGCAAGGTTTATGTGGGCAAAGCCGTCATAGTAAATCTGGTGGGCGTGCGGAACCACAAGCATTCTTGCAGAAAACCCGGCCAAAAGCACCAGGAAAAGCAGGAGCCATGATTTTTTTTTGATTTTCGAAAAAGGCCGCCAGAGCTCTTTCCTGTTGAAAACAAAGAGGGCGATTATTATTGCAAGCAGGGCTTCAAGGAGCGGCGGGAAAAGGTAAACAAAGTCCTCCATATTGCTAATACGGGCAGCATAAATTAATTAAGGATTGGTTTAATTATTTTTGGGATCGGGCATGGCAGAACTGAAAAGAAAGCATTACCTTGTGATCATCTGCTTTTTTTGCCTTCTTTTTGTTTTCGGGCTTTTTTTGCTTTATAATAATCTGGCTTCAGGGCAGGGCAGCGGAAATGGAATGCTGACGCCTGAACCCCAGCCAAAGCCAAGCGGAACACCGGCGCCGGCTCCGGCCAAGGGGGGAGGGCCCGGATTGGGCTTTTATGTGAAAAATGCGCTTGAAAATGGTGCGGATAAATGCGATGCCATCCCGGAATGCCAAAGGCTTTTTTCGCTCGCAGAAAAAAAATGTTCGGGTTCCCTGCACGAAAAGATTTTTTGCCTGGCTGTCTTCGATTCAAACACGGATTACTGCGGCTGGATTGATGTGACCTGGTATTCCATTACCTGTAAGGCTTTTTTTGATGCGAATGCCGGAGAATGCCTTGCAATCCGGCCCGAAGACGAAAGGCTGCTTTGCATCCAAGACCTTGCCTTGAATGTCCCAGGCCTGGACTGCAACGTGCTTCCGGGCGTCCTTGCAAAAGAGTGCGAGGGGCTCAAGCAGGAAGCGGGAGAAAACGCAGGCATTGAAGAGAGTTAATTCAATAATACTTTTCCTGCACAATTCCCTGTATGGCCCTGAGGTCCCTTGATTTGAAGCTCGGCTTTGCCTGCAACAACAATTGCCTGAGTTGCCCGCAGGCGCACAGGAGGCATTTCGGCGACCTGGCAACCGAAAAAATAAAAGAGTTCCTGGACGAGGGCAGGAAAAAAGGCGACATCCAGGTCGTGCTCACCGGCGGCGAACCGACAATCAGGCCCGATATCGTTGAAATAGTCGGTTATGCGAGGGAAATTGGCTATTCCGACATCCAATTGCAGACCAACGGCAGGATGCTTGCATACAAGGATTTCTGCAAAAAGCTGGTCGATGCGGGCGCTTCGAGTTTTATGTTCGGAATCCACGGCTCGAGCGCCGAAGTCCACGATTATCTCACCCAATCCCCAGGCGCTTTCAGCCAGGCCTTGCAGGGAGTGAAGAACCTGGTCGCCCTGCGCGAAAGCCTCAGGATAAGCATGATCAGCGTGAACTCGGTGGTCAGCAAGGCCAGTTACAGGCAGGCGCCTGAAACAGCAAGGCTTTTTGCAGGCCTCGGAATCGACCAGCTGCAGTTCGCATTCATCCACTGCGTTGGGAATGCATTGAAAAACATTGAATTGCTTCTCCCGACAAAAACCGAAGTCATGCCTTTCATCCACGAGGGCCTTGAAATTGGGTTGAAGGCAGGCATGGCAATGAGGGTTGAAGCCTACCCTTTCTGTTTTTTGAAGGGATATGAACAATGCTCTTCGGAAATCCATGCGCCTTACAAGGAGATAATGGACGCTGAAGGCCTCCGCGAAAACTTCAACCAGATAAGGAGAGGGGCGAAGCGGAAGGGCCCGCAGTGCAAGGAGTGCAAGTTCGACCTGGTTTGCAGCGGCCCCTGGAAAGAATACGTGGAAATATACGGCTTTGGCGAATTCAAGCCTGTTCCAGGCAAAAAAATTCAGGATGTACTGGAAATCTCAGGGCAAAACAAAGGCTGAGGCTTTCTTCTGCTGGCTTTTTTAAACATTTCCGACAATTATCGGTAGATTTTCATGGTCAAAACATATTATGCCGCAAAGCTTGCCGAAGAATACGTTTTGAACAATTTCAATGTGCACAAATTCGATGAAAACAATTTTTTGGTCACAACAGAGCACGGTTCCTGGGTGCTGTTGGACAAAAGGGAGTACGGCCGTTTAAGGCTCCAAAAGCTCGGCCAGGACCCGAACCTTTTAAGGGAACTTAAATCCAAAGGCATAATCCTTACCGCCGACAACGCCAAACAAGTCGTTGATTCTTTCAGGAAAAGGTTTTCCTTCCTTTTCCAGGGGCCATCGCTGCACATAGTCGTGCCGACCCTGCGCTGCAACCAAAAATGCATTTACTGCCATTCCCGCGCCGAACCCGAAAGCGGCCAAAAGTTCGACATGGACAAGGATACGGCAAAAGCGACGGTTGATTTCATTTTCCAGACGCCTTCCCCCATATTGGTGATAGAATTCCAGGGCGGGGATTTCCTGCTGAACTTTGAAACAACAGAGTTCATAATCGATTATGCGAGGGAGAAGGCCAAGGAATCAAACAAAAAAGTAAAGTTTGCAATGGTTTCGAACCTCACAAAGCTCGACGAATCCCTGCTCAAAGCCCTCAAGGAAAAGCACATAATGGGCCTTTCCACCTCCTTGGATGGCCCTAAAGAAGTGCACGACAAGAACAGGAAATACATAGGCGGGCAAGGCAGCTATGAAGACGTGGTTTACTGGATCAAAAGGATAAAGGAGGAATTCAAGTACGATTTCAACCTGAGTGCCTTGTGCACTGTAACCCGCCATTCGCTCGGTTCAGGGAAAGAAATAGTGGACGAATACCGGCGCCTGGGATTCAGCGGCGTTTGGCTCAGGCCGCTGAACAACATCGGCTTTGCCGCCGACTCATGGAAAAAAATCGGCTATACCCCCGGGGAATACCTTGATTTTTACTCCAAAACCCTCGATTACATCGTGTCAAAAAACAGCGATAAAGCTGTTTTTCGCGAGCTTTTTGCGGTAATAATGCTGAAAAAAATCCTGATGGAGGAGGATGCGAGGTTCACAGACATTCAGAGCCCGTGCGGTGCAGGAATAGGCCAGCTCCTCTACAATTACAAGGGCGACATCCATTCCTGCGACGAAGGAAAGCTTTTCGATGAGTTCAAGCTCGGCAATGTTTTCACTTCAAAGTATGCCGACCTTTTCAGGAACGAAACGCTCCTGACGATGATGGACATTTCCTCCAAAAAGAATTACCTGTGTGACAATTGCACGTGGAACCCATACTGCGGCATATGCCCTATTTACACTTTCGCAGAGCAGGGCACAATAGTTTCAAAAACAGCGCTTGACGACAAGTGCAAGATAATGAAAGGCCTCTCGAAGGCATTGTTTGAAAAGCTTCTTTTTTCGGAACAGCACAAGGAAGTTTTCTTCAACTGGCTTAAAACTGAAAGGAAGTTTGAATAGTGGTCGGCTTGTTTGAACCCTTCTTTTTGTGCGCGATATTGGTTTCGGTTTTCATTTGCATTGAGGACGCCAGGCACGAAAGGATTCCCAACAAACTGGTCGCCCTCCTGCTGGCGCTCGGTTTGATTTACCAGGCCTTTTTCCTTGCGCACCCTTTCTCCGGCCTGTTTTTTTTCCTTTACGCCTTGTTTGCCTCGGGCCTTTTATGGTTTTCAGGGATATGGCCGGCAGGCGACGCCAAGCTTTTTTCAGTGCTTTTCCTTCTGCTCCCTGAAGCGCTTTATTCCTCGCAGTCGGTTGTCCTTGATTTTTTGATAAACTGCTTTGTCCCGATCTTCATATTCATGTTTTTTGTGATACTGGCAAAAAGCAGGTTCGGTGTCCTGAAGGAAGCATTGAAATATTCCTTCAACCTTCAGACCCTCTTCATGCTTGCCATGATCTTGCTCGGCTTTGTATGGTTCCTTATGATTGTGCCCAAGTTTTTGTCCGTGACTTTTTCGCTTTGGATGGACTATTTCCTGACAATGGTGCTGATGTTCCTTGTGTTCGAGCTGATGAACGCATTTTTCAGCGCAAAAACAGAATTCCTGCTTGTCGCCCTTGCGGCTGCAAGGGTCCTGCTGGATTACCGCACTGTCTATTCCTGGCATTTCCTGGCGAGTTTCCTTTCAATGGTGCTGGTTTTCGTTTTCCTCCGTTTTTTCATCCTTTTCCTTGCATTCAAGCTCTTCACGTTCAAGGTTCCCTTCAACAGGCTTAAGGCGGGAATGAGCCCTGCCGAGGCAATCTCCAGGAAAGGCGACCATTTCGAGAGGCACGACTTCATGAACCCGAGCCTTATTTCAATTTTGCACTCGCAAAAAGAGGAAGCAATTCACAACAAGAATTGCCTTACCGAAGAGGATGTCAAACTGCTTCAAGCGCTCAGGGTAGAAAAAAAAATCCCATTTTCAGGCATGCTGATAAACAAAGTCCAGCCTTTCGCGGTTTTCATCCTGGCAGGCTATATCCTTACGGTAATTGCGGGAAGCGATTTTTTGGTTTTTATTGCAAAAGCCTTGGGATGAAAAAATCACAATATTAAACCTTTCCTGCAAATGATTGTTCTGACAAGAATGCCGGTCAAAAAAACAGCCCTTCTTTTGGGCTACAAGTGCAACAACAACTGCAGGTTCTGCTATTGCGGCGACAAAAGGGACTTGCCGTCGATGGGCACAGCAGAGGCAAAAAAGCAGCTCGGCCTTGCAAAAAAGCGCGGCTCGGATTATGTGGATTTCTTGGGCGGCGAGCCCACAATCCGCAAAGACCTGCAGGAATTGGTAAAATACGCCGGAACCCTCGGGTTCAAAACCATAAGCATCACCACAAACGGCAGGATGCTTTCAAACAGGGATTTCGCGAAAAGCCTGCTTGAAGCCGGCCTCAACTCCATTGTCTTTTCCATCAATGGCCCGAATGCTGAAATCCACGATTACCTTTCAGGCGTGCAGGGCGCTTTCGGGCAGGCAATCCAGGGAATGAAAAATGTGCGTTCCTTGCCAGGCAAGGTTTATATCTGCACCAACACCACAATCACCAAGCCGAACATAAAATTTTTGCCGGAAATAGCGGAGCTCTCGGCAAGCCTTGGGGCGAATGCCATGGAGTTCATTTTCCCGCACCCGAAGGGGAATGCCTGGACTAATTTTGAGGAAATGGTTCCAATGCTCGAGGAACTAATCGGCGTGGCGCCAAAGACAATTGAAGTCGGCAAGAAGCACGGAATACTGCACTGCTGGTTCAGGTACGTGCCTTTATGTTACCTGTACGGCTGCTGGGATTTTGTCAGCGAAACCGCTTCACAGGGAAAGCTTGAGGAACAGCACATCGGCCCTGAATTCCAGGACCTGGAAGTGGAAAAAAACCGCGCATTGCACGGAAGGGTGAAAGGCCCGCAATGCAGGGGCTGCAAGTATTCCAATTCCTGCGAGGGCATTTTCAGGGAATATGTTGAGAAGAGGGGCTTCCAGGAACTCGTGCCAATCCCTTAACGCGGCTTCTTTTCAGGCCGGCTCATTCCGAAAAGGATTTCCTCTCCTTTTGAAATTTCAAAAATCATTGCGTGGCGCACTTCGTAATAATCGGCTTCATAATCAAAGATCTTTGGGGCCATTTCCTTTGCCTCGCCTATGGAACCGGCCCTCACAAAGCCGAGCACTTCATAGTGCTCTTTGGCCCGGTATATTACCACAAAATCCTTTTTTTCTGTGCTTTCTTTCATGTTTTTGCCCCTGTTGTTTTGGCTGTTTCAAATTTTTCTGATGCATGCGGCAGTTTTTCAAACAAGCGCCAGCATTGCGGGTCAGGCGCAAAGGCATCCCCGGAACAGCCGTAACTGGCGCATTTTGAGCCTCCCCGGCATTCGATCCAGAAAGGGCACTCCCTGCACAACTTGCTTGCATTGCCTGCTTTGCGCAATTCTTCCAGCTGCCCGGAATTGTTATAGATTTCCAAAAGGCTTTTTTCCAGCACATTCCCGGCCTTAATAGGCAGCCTCCTGCACGGGTAAACGTCGCCGTTCGGGAGGATTGTCATGGAAAGGAATGCGGCTGAACAGCCCTGCGGCACATAATGCATGTTTTGCGCAAGCAGGCCGTCCTCGCACCCCAAAGTGACCGACGGGAAAGGCGTTTTCCCATTTGCCCCGAGATTATACCTGAAAACGTAATTGTACAATCTCTTTACCTCTTCGGGTTCAAGCATTTGCACCCTGAGCTCTTTTCCCCTGCCTAGCGGCACAAGCCTTCTGAGGCCCAAAAGCCCTATTTTTTCCATCCTGCAAAAATCAATCATTTTTGGCACTTCAGAAAGATTGGCTTTTGAAACAGTCATTGAAACAGTTACCTGGGCGCCCTGTTTTTGCAATTCCTTTATCCCTTTCAATGCCTTGTCAAAACTGCCTTTGCCGCGGATTGAATCGTTTATTTCCCTTGTCCCCTCAAGGCTTACCTGCACGCTTTCCAGGCCGGATTCCTTGAGCCTTACCGCGATTCCCTCGTCAACCAAAGTGCCGTTTGTCATAAGCGAATACCTTGTCCTGTTGCGGTTTTCGCTCATTTTTTCCCAGCAACTCAAACAAGCCTTTCCTTTCCAACGGCTCGCCGCCGCTGATTGAAACCCTTGCATTTTTCCTTGCCAGGCCCCAGTGCCCGATCATTTCAAGGTATTGGCCGAACAAGGCAAGCAATTCATCGGTCGAAAGCTCTTTTTTTAAAAATTCAGGGTCGGAATAGCAGTGCCTGCATTTAAGGTTGCATTTTTCCGTGATATGCCATTGGAAGTGGAAAGATTCAGGCCTGAACATTGTTGCACCGGTTGAAGCGGCAAAAACGCATTGCCCGCCTTTCTCACACAAGCCAGATTACATTGCCAAAATGGCCGTGTTGACAAAGACTTTAATCCAGGAACTTTTTTATGGCTTTTTGATGGTTTGAGCGCGCCTTCCATGCCCCAGGCACAGTATTTTTCCAGGCACCTGGCAGGCAAACGTATTATTTATTTCTATCAAGCATAAACTATAGGCAAAGCACAGGCAAGTGCCTGTTTAAGCAAAACTTGGCAAAAACATGAGAAAATTAAAAATCTGCCTTATAGGCAAATACCCCCCGCATAAAGGGGGAACAGCCGCTGCAAATTATTGGTTTGCAAGGGCTTTGGGCGAATCAGGGCATGAAGTGCACGTAGTGACTGACCCTACCGAAAAGGAAAAAAATTATTTACACGGCATGGATGAAGGCCTGCTTGCGGATTTGCAGCCAAAAAATGTTTTTTTGCACGAAGCAGAGCCGGCGGCCTCGCTGAATTCCAAAACCTGCGCTCTCGCCAGCCTGGCTGTCGACGTAATTGAAAAAAACAGCATTGAACTGATTTACTCCAAGTATTTCATCCCATACGGGGTCGCCGGCTTTTTAGCCAAAACCATGACAGGGAAACCGCTTGTCCTGATGCATGCAGGCAGCGACCTTGCCTTCCTGCGCCCAGGCAATGCTTTCGAGCCACTGGCTGCCAAACTGCTGCAAAATGCCGACAAAATCGTCATGTCGGCCGAAGAAACAATTGACTTCAAAAGGCTTGGGCTGGATAAGAAAAAAATTGCCCTGCAATCCGACTTTGGATTGAACCTGAAAAGCATTTCAAAAGAAAAAACAAAGGCGTTCCTTGAAAAGAACGGCCTGCCAAAAGGAAAGCCGATTATCGGGCTGTTCGGCAAGACAGCCCACAAAGGCATCGGAGAACTTTTTGAGGCCCTGGCAGAAATAAAAAACAAGGATTTTTTGCTGCTTGCCATTCCGGAAGATGACCGGGAAAGGGAAGCAATCCGCAGGCAGGCAGCCGAAAAAGGGATTGGGCAAAAAACAATTGTTTTAGGATACCAGCCGCCCTGGGAGCTGCCTTCGGTTTATAATTCGCTGGCTGCCCTGGTTGCAACAGAAGTCGGCTTTCCGGTAAAAGCCCACACGCCCTTGGCCGCAATAGAAGCGCTTTACCTTGGCAAATGCACCGTCATAAGCGAGGAAACAAGCAAAAAGCCTTTTTTCAGGCAATTTAAAGACTGCGAAAGCATTTTGGTCGTGAACCCAAAAGACACCGGAGCCTATGCAAAAAAACTTAAATGGGTGCTGGAACACGCCGGAGAATCTGAAAAAATCGGCCAAAACGCGAAAAAAACACAAGGCCTTCTGGACGGGAAAAAATTCGTGGAAAAATTCGCCGAATTGTTCCTTGAAACAGCCGGGGAATGCGAGGGAAAATCGCCAACAGAAAAAAACGGTTCGGCAGCCGCCGGGCAGGATTCTTGGATAACCGCCCTGAAAAACCAAAGCCTTGACTAGGCAACAAGACCCAGGCACAGACGGCAACTTAAAGCAAGCTTGCCTTCGCCCAACGGCCCGACCTCTGTGCCAGGCACCCCTGTTTTTTAAGCATTAACCCGCCTATCTGATACTATGCTGCCAAAAGACTTGGGTGGGATTATCCTTAGCCCTTCCTGCGCAAACTGCTGTGTTTTTTGCGGCGGCCACAAAAAAATATCGGATGAGGAATTGAAGCGCCAGGAAGGCCTTGTGCAAAAGAACTTGGCTGACTTGCGAAGCAGGGGCATTGAAAAAATATCGATTTCAGGTTCAGACCCCATAGAATACGGTGAAATCGCCTATTTGGTAAAATACATTAAAGAAACAGGCTTCACAGAGGTAAGGCTGGCAACTCACGGCAGGAGGCTGGCGGACGAAGCTTTCCTTGGCGAATTGGTTGAAGCAGGCCTTGACAGCCTCAGGATCCCGATATACGGGCCGACCGCAGCAATCCACGATTCTGTCACCCAGGCAAAGGGCAGTTTCAATGAAACCATAAAAGGAATCAAGGGCGTGATGGAAAAATCCAAAAACGTGCACATCCAAATAAGTTGCCTGATAGTAAATCAAAACAAGGACAGCCTTGCTGGATTAATCGACTTCGTGCGCGGCTTGGGAATAACTGATTTTTATTTTTCGATTCCCTGCATCATGGAAGAGGACGACTTATCCCATTATGTTCCCTTCAAGGAACTTGGGCAGTACGTGAAGCGCGCTTATGCGCATTCGCTGAAGGCAGGCGTCAACCTGTATTTTTTGGAAATCCCTTTTTGCGTGTTCGGCGAAACCGACAGGGAAAGGATACGCAATAAATCCAAGCCCCCGGACCTTGGCAAGTACTGCCAGCCGCCAAAGCCGTCAAGGACCGCCACAAAAGACCTGCCGGCTTACCGCGTCAAAACCAAGCCGCCAATGTGCGATAAGTGCAAGTGCGTCCACTTTTGCGACGGGTTTTTTGCGAACGACATAAACAGGTTCGGTTTAGGGGGCATTAAACCGATTACATAGCGGCTTTTCCTGTGCGTTCCCGGCTAAAGCAGTGGTTGACTGGGCTTCCGGCAAAAAGCGCTTCCAAAGGTCAACTTGCATTATTTTCAAGGAAAGATTTAGCCCCAAGATACAGCCCGATTTGGCAGGTTGCCTCCTTGAGAGACGGCTGTTTCCTTAACAGCGTTGCCGTGATTTTCAGTTCGGCTTTTGAGCCGAACAGCGGGCCTGCTTGGCAGAAGCTTTTCACCTTGAAATAGTCATGCAGGGCGCAAAGGTCAAAAGTGGCTGCAGTTTCTTTCACGCTCGGCAGGCTGCATAAATTTGCATTAATATCAGAATCCCACTTTGAGGCGGTTTCCCCTCCGGGCGAGATGAAATCCCTGCCAAGCAGTATCTTGAAAGCCGAAGCCTTGTTTTTCATTGAACTGATCTTTTCCTTGGCTGCCGCAGACTCGATTTTTACCTGTAACACCTTTTCAATCAATTTTTCAGCCTCGTCCCCGCCGATCGAGCCGCACAATTTTTTTGCCAAAAGATAGTATGCAAAATCCTCCAGCTCATTTTCAGCCAGCCCGCTATTTTCAAAATGGCTGCCCCAGAATTCCAGCGAATCCGCAAACGCCCTGTTTTTTGACAATTCCGCCTCAAGCTCCAAGGCAGACCCCGGCGTATTCTCGGTAATCTGCCATTTTGACATGCAATAGGGCAATAATGCCAAGCGCGGAGTGCATTCTTCCGGCCCCTTTCCGCCGCATTGCCTGTCGAATGCCGCCTCCACCTCCTTGTCAATTGACAGGTAGAAATCAGGGGCTGCCTGTTTTTCCTTCACGCGCAAATCCACAAGGTCCACGACCATTGCATAATTATGCCAGTCATAGGGCGAACCGCCTCCGGAAAACGAAGGCCGGGAAAGGTCCAACTGGCTTTCATAGTAATTTTTTGCAAAGCTTACGGCTTGTTTCAGCTCCTCTCCCTCGCTGGTTGCAAACAAAGATTTTTCCCCGGAAAAAAAGTAAAAAGCAGATACGGCCAACAGGATCCCGGCAACTGCCACAACTAAAACCGTTTTTTTCCGCATTTCCAGACACCAGCAATTCCGGCAATATATGATTGGGCTTTCTTTTTTATTGGCTATGTTTGCCCTTTTTTTCGGCAGGGCCCATCCTCCTTAATGCGGCCTTCAGAAAAGGCCAGATACAGCTCATCGCGGTCAAATACTTCGGAAATTTTAGGCCCCTTCCGGCCATCGCAGAACTCAGTTCGGCCGTTTTTTACCCTGAAAAGCTCAATGCACTCAAGGCAGCTTTTTGGAATGGAAAAATGCCCGCAGAATTCTTTCTCAGTGCGGGAGTTGATATCGCTGATTTTCACCGGCTTTGTGACCCTGAACAAAACCTGTTTTTTTTCCAGCGAATAAAGGAAGTCCTTGAACAGGATGGAGCGGTTCACGTCAAGCCGTTCTGTTGTGCTCGGGGAAAGCAGGAAGAGCCCAAGGCCTTTCGTGTTTTTTTCCGAAAGCGAAACAATTTCCTCGAATCGCCTGTCCAAGTCGTCATTTGCGGGATCAAATACAATGAAATAATTTCCGAGGTTCGCCGCATTTTTTTCAGATAAAGGCAGTTCGCTGAACTGTGCGGACAAAACAAGCTTCCCTTTTTTTTCCTCAAGCCTAGGTTTCAGTTTTATTGCATCCCTTTCTGCAAGATATTTCATATAAGCGACGGTTTCCATTTTACTTTCCCTGCAAAGGTCCAGGCTGGGCTCGGATGCCGAACCATTGTCCCTGAGGTTCCTAAGCGGGCAGCCGCCCCAGCAAAGCTTGAAATCGCAATCGCCGCATTTTGCCTTTTTGTGCAATCCCCTAAGCTGTGCCACCTTTGCTTCGTCGATTTCGAATGTTTTTGTTTTTTTATTGAAACCGCCTATCAAAAGCCCTTCAAGCCCCTTATGAATTTGGAAGTCTGTCGCATCCGAAAAGCCGCTGCATGATGCCACAACCCCGTCGACGCCGACATTGAAAATGCGCCCGACCTCGCAATAGGTGGTTTTTGCCGCGCCAAAATACATCTCCAGGGCCAGCCTTGCATTAACCCTTGAAATATCGCACAATTCCTTCATTTTCAGCATGGAACGCGAAAGTTTTGCCTGTTCTTCAAAGCTTGTTGCCTCCGGGCATTCAGTCCCGAGGCCCAAAGCGCCGACTATCGTAAACCCCAAGTTTTTCACGCCCAGAGAATTGAAATATTTTATTGTTTTTTCCTCACGCCCGGCATGTGCTTTTGTGACAGTCGCTTTCACAATGAAATCCTTGCTGTTTTCAGCAAGGCTTTTCACTGTTTT
>JAZDDY010000033.1:0-3866 GCA_043809265.1 Candidatus Iainarchaeum sp. | reverse complement strand
TCAGGCAATCCGGCCTCGAACTTGTCAGGCGCCTCCAAAAATTCCGTTGTTTCATATGTCGTGTTTGCCACGGTGCTTCCGCCTGAAATGAAAGGCTTCATTCCGGCAAGCAGTTCGCTTTTCCCGTACAGGCAGCCCATTCCGCTAGGCCCGAGCATTTTGTGCGCGCTGAAAGCGAAAAAATCACAGCCGAGCTTTTTAACGCTCACGGCGGAATGGGACGCGCTTTGGGCGCCGTCAAGCAATACAAGCGCGCCTGAATCGTGAGCGATTTTGATTATTTCCTTTACCGGAAAAATGTAGCCGTCGAGGTTGCTTGTGTGCGCAATCGAAACCAATCTTACCCTTGAATCCATTTTTTCCCTGAACGCATCCAAATCGAATTCTTCCTCTTTGGTTGACGGCACTATCCTGAGCTCGATTCCCTGCCCGCGAGCCTGCTGCCACGGCACCAGGTTCGAGTTGTGCTCGCGGTCGCTTGTCACAACAGCATTTCTTTTCCCGAAATCAAGGCTTTTTGCGACAAGGTTTATGGCTTCGGTCGTGTTCCTTGTGAAAACAATTTCCTTTTCGCTTCCCGAACCTATAAAGCGCGAGATTTTTTTCCTCGCGTTCTCCATTTCCTCGCTCGCCCTATTGCCAAAAGAATGCAAGGAGCGGCCTGGGCATGAGGGATAATTGAAGTAATAGTCTTCCATTGCCTTTACAACCTGTCTCGGCCGCAGTGTCATGCAGGCATTGTCGAAATAAATCACGCCTTTTTTGAGCGATGGAAAATCTTTGCGTATGCCTGTAACGTTCATATAAAAACCGTTTTCAGGGAAGCTGGCAACCGGTCTCTGCAGCAAGCGTTTCAATCGTGGTTATGCCTGAATGGGTTCCCTGGGGCGTTACCCATCTTGGCCATGGGCCCGAGTCTGGAGCGCAGTCCGAGGCATCAAGCATTGTTTCCTTGAATTTAAGGGCATAATAGCTGCCTATTTTCTGGAAATAATATTCCCTTGACTGGCATTTGCCGCGCGAAGAGCTGTTTTTGTAAATGTTGTTGCTCTGCTTTTTGAAAAACAGGAATGATGTTTCTGCCTCGCTTTCAGAAGTGAATTTAAGGTTGTTCCCTGTGCCGCTGAAAATAGTCATCAGGTTCTCGTGGCAGGGATTGCACCAATACGTCGAATACAGCTCGACATTTTTGCTTTTCAGGCACTGCAGGAAACTCATCGGTGTCACTGCCTGTGTTCCGGCTCCTTTGCCGCCGCCCGGCGTCGTGTTCGAAGTGTTGTCCGGCTGGCTATCGCTGCAGCCTGAAAAAACAATTAAGAGAATGAAAAGGCCTGCTACTGCAAAGTGCATTGCCTTCATTCCATCACAATCCGAGCTTTTTCCTTGCCTTCGGGCTCAGCCTTTTCGGGTTCCATTCCGGTTCCCAGACCAGTTCGACTTTTGCATTGCCCTTGCCTGAAATTTTTTCGACCGCTTCCTGGGCCTGGCCTACCAAGTAGGACTGCATCGGGCACATCGGGTTTGTGAGGGTCATTTTCACGTGCACCTTAGCGCCAGATATTTCTATCCCGTAAATCAGGCCCAAATCCACTATGTTCAGGCCCAATTCCGGGTCCATCACGCCTTCAAGCGCTTTGGTGATTTCTTTTTCAGTGGTCATTTTCTCATTTTATTTTGATTGCGTTGACAGGGCAGTTGTCCGCGCCCTGTTTTGCGCAGCCTGTGTCCTTTTCGTTTTTGACTTTGGCTTTTGCGCCGGCCATTTCGTAGTTTGCAGGGCACAATGCCACGCAGGTGCCGCAGCCGATGCATTTGTCCGCATCAAGTGTAACTTTTCCCATTCTGATACCTCCATAAAAGATTATTTGATGCCCAGCAGGCTTTTGAGCCTTGTAACATCGTAACCGATGACTATCTCGCCGTCAATATCTATTACCGGCACGCCTGTCTGGCCTGATTTTTGCATCATTTCCTGGCCTTTTACCGGGTTCATTGAAACGTCTATGTCCTCGAATTTGACATTGTTCTGTTTCAGGAACTGCTTTGCCTTAATGCAATAAGGGCATATCGGCGTGGAATAAACAATTACTTTCGGCATAAACGCACCTCTCAGAAATCATAAAAATTAGGGGGCAAAGGTTTAATTAATATTCCCCCGGCTAGCCCGGGAAAGAAAAAAGAAAAGAAAAAGAAAAAAAAGAAAGATTGGGCCGTGCCTTTCAGCATGCCCCGGTTGTTGCAGCAGCCTGTTCGCTTAACGTCTGGGAGCACTCGGCTGGCTCGGTTGTGAATGCGGAACAAAGGGTTTCCTTAATGCCCTCGGCGTCCCTGTCAAAGTCAGCACCCAACGACAAGTTGCTGATTACCAACGAGGGAGAATACTGCAAGTTGTTTGAGGAAGCATCTTTTATATCGCCGTTATAAAGGCTTTCTCCCTTTTCCTTGACACAAGCCAAAACCTTGCCGGAGTCAATCCCGATTGTTTCCATCAATTTTATCGATTCCTGCATGTCACAGTTGGCATCGCGCGTGCTCCCGCATTTCGGGTATATGTCCTTGACAAATTGGCTGGCATAGTCCCAGAACTTTGAAGGTTCTTCAACCTGGATGCACTCCTGTATCATGTTCTGCTGCTTCTCGTGTTCCCCGTGCATGTTACTGAAAAACTTAACTTTCATGTTTGCTTTTTCACCGAACACTTTTCCGACCTCGGAGAAAGCGCTCAGGGCGCTTGTCCCTGCGGGGCAGTATGAGAAGATATAAAGGCTCATTTCCGGTTTTGCAGCCTTTGCCACGGTCGGTTTGGGTGGTTCGACATAGACAATCGGTTCTTTGAGGTCAAATTCCTTTCCCAACAATCTTGCCTTGGTTCCATCTGCTAATACGAAAAGCTCTAATTGCCCAGCAATCTGTTCATCTTTCAAGATGTTATATTGGACTGCATAAACCTCTTGCGTAAAGTTCTCTATGTTTGTAACTTCAACCGAGTAACCGTTGTCCTTAAGGCTTTTCTCTGGTTGGTCGCCGAAAAACAGTGTATCGCTATTCTCAAGGAAATTCGTCACTTTGGACTTCAACTCGGTTTCGCCTATCGGAACAATTTGGGCAGTGTTATTGCCAAACGCAGTGTTCACGTCAGGGCAAGTCCCCTGTGTTCCGCCCAATGCCACAAGCGGCACTGGCTCCCTTGGCAAAAAAACTCCGATAAATACGCCCACTATAAGGGCGCTTGCCACAAACAAAACCATCAATAAAGCGTTCTTGTCGAATTTTTTCACATTTGATTCGCTTCCAGCTTCCATACACCCACCCCTTTTCATTTTTTCCAAATAAAACAGAAAAATGCCAAGAATATAACAATATATTAACACATTCACTTTTTAAAGTTAATTAATCCTAACAAAGGCATTTCAGGCATTTTCCGCTATAATTAACTTCCAACACAAGATTTTTAAGGGTAAGGCGGACGTTCGGCTTCCGCCCTCTTTCAACCTGCAGGTTTAACCGCATTAAACTTCAGGAATATTAAGCCTGAATGCGAAGGTGTTTATGCCAAGAGAGTTGGAAAAAGATGCTGGGACAAGCATTGGAATTGCCCGGCATCTTTTTGGGGGGCACGGGCTTTCAGCCCTGCCTTTCTATTTATCTGATGCCTTGAAGAACTTTTTTGCCAGGCCTGCACCGTCCTATTTGTCGAGCGTTTTGAGGAATTCTTTTGCTTTTCCCCTTATTTCCTGCGTGTGGCTTGCGGCATCGGCCTTTTCCCTGCCGATTATATGCACAAGGTCCTCATAGGAAAGCCTTGCGTCCAAAAACCTGTAAAGCGCGTGCTTGTCCAATTGCTGTTCCGATATTTCCCTTGGCAC
>JAZDDY010000032.1:0-4518 GCA_043809265.1 Candidatus Iainarchaeum sp. | reverse complement strand
CACCCTGTCTGTCGCGTTTATCACGACGCCTTTTTCCGTGATGTTGAACGGGTGGATGGTTTTAGAGTGGTCTGTGCCGCGCATTTTTTTCACGAAAACGCTCCTGTGCGGGGGAGTGAAATAGAGTGCGATAACTCCGTCTGTGATGAATTCTTCGACGCCGAATGAGGAGAACTGCCTTCTGCCGCCAGTGGTTTCTGTTGTGAGGAGCGTTGTGCAATCCAGGTTTTTCAGCCTGTCCACGAACTGGAACAATAAGTTTCTTATCAGGCCCGTGTTTTCGAACCAGACGCCGAAAGCCGAAACCGAATCGATGACCAGCCTTTTTGCGCCGAGCTCTTTGACCATTTGCGAGATGACATTCAGTTCTTCGTCTATGCGGTCTTCGACCGATTCCCTTTTCTTGGTGTGGCCGAGGTTGAGCCTGTAGGTTTTCATGAGGTTGTTTTCCTGCAGTTCCCTGAGGTCCCAGTTAAAGCTCTGCATGTTCCAGATGATATTTTTCAGGTTTGTTTCAATGCTAACGTAAATGCCGGGCTCCCCATAGATCTTGCCGCCGTTGTAAATGAACTGCGTTGCAAGAATTGTCTTGCCTGTTCCGGAGCCTCCCGACACAAGCACCGAGCTTCCCTCGGGAATGCCGCCTTCAATTAATTCATCAAGTCCTTCGACACCAGTCTTAACCCTGTTCATTTTCTCAACCTCACCTTTATTATTAGAACGCCGCATTTAATAAATTTTTGCATCGGGTTTTCTTTTGTTAATGTGATATTATTAAATACTCAGAAGCGCTATTAGTAAGAGGAAAAAGCTTAAATTGCGGCGCCTTTGCCTTCTTAAGGTGCGATTATGCCTAAAACCGTAAAAGAACCAGTTCATCAGGGTGTGGACCTTGTCACCTTAATCGACGAGCCTGCCTGGAAAACAATACTGATAGACTTGGTCGAAAAGGAAAAAATGGACGTCTGGGCCATTGATTTGGTGAAACTCTCGCAAAAATACCTTGAAAGGGTAAGGCAGATGCAGGAATTGAACCTGCGTGTGCCTGCGAACGCTATTCTGGCCTGTGCTATCCTGCTCAAGCTGAAAAGCAAGACAATTTCGCTTTCTTTCCTCAAGGAGCCAAAGGAGCCTGAGCTGACAGCGGAAGACATAAGGCGCATGGAAGACATGCTGCCGGAACTCACCCCTTTGACCAAAGTCAGGGAGAGCACTGTGTCGTTGGAAGAGCTGATGCGCCAGATCGAGGCCGTAATAGACAAGACAAAGGAAAGGTCATTGAAGTACAGGAAAGGCCTTGGCGAATTCACCCCGAGCTTTTTCATTCCGGCCTTCAACGAAAAAGACCTTGAGGAAAGGATCGAGGAATTGTTTGCTGTTTTGGTTGAAAAGGCGGACGAGGAAGGCCTTGTGCTGTTCTCCGCGCTTTTGGAGGACAAAACACCATCTTCAACAATAGACACTTTCATTCCATTGCTTTTCTTAGCCCACAAGCAGAGGGTTGCGCTTTTGCAGGAATCCTTTTTCGGCGAAATCATCATCAGCCTGCCGAAGGACTGCATGGTGAAAAAAACTGAACTTGAAGGAACTGCTCAGGAACCGGAAAAAGAAAACAGCGAATCGGAAGAAAAAGGCGAGTGAGCATTTCACTCGTATTCGGCGCACGTTACTTTGCAGTCCTTGCAGATGAAGGCTTCTTTCGTGCGGCTGTTCATTATTTTTGCCTTTTCCTCGCATTTGAACAAGCCGATTTTTTTGCACCATGCGAGGTTCTGGAAAATCGGGAGCTCTAAGGTTTGCCACATCATCCAGGCGCCTTTTTCCATTTCCATCCCGCATTTCGGGCATTTCATTTCTTTTTCCCTTCCCGTTGGACAATCATTCTCTGCGGGATGAGCATGCCGATGCCTTCCCTGTCAAGGCGCTTTTTGATGCTTTCCCTCAAATCGCAGGACATGTCGAATCCTGCCGAGAAATCCTTCGCCCAAAAGAACAGTTCGAGCACATAACCGCAGTCCCTGAATTCCGTCACCAGGGCCGACGGCGCGCCCTTGCCCTTGGGCTGGAAAAAATCCTTGTGCTTTTTCAGTTCTTCAAGCATTATTTTCCTTGCCTTGTCGATGTCCGCATCGCAGGCAAGCGGAACTTTGACTGTCATCTGGAGCTTTTCATCGCCGCCAAGCGAGTAATTGATGACTGTGTCCTTGCTTATGAACGAGTTCGGCACAATCAGCCTCTTGTTCTCCCAGTTTCTTATCACTGTGTGCCTCAGGGAGATGTCCTCCACTTTCCCGAGTTTTCCCTGGAATTCGATCCTGTCCCCGACCCTGAACGGCTGGTATACTGCAATGAGAATGCCTGCGATGACATTCGAAATTGTTTCCTGCGCGGCCAGGCCGATAACTATCGCCAGGAATCCGGCACCGGCAAGGACCGAAGTGCTGTATGCCCTGAGTTCTGGGATCGAGTTCACGATAATGAAAAAGGCAATTAAGTATATGGTTGCCATTGAAATGCTTTCCACAATCGCAAGCCTTGTCCTGTCAAGCTTCAGCTGATCAGTGAACCTGTTTTTGCCTTCTATCTGCTTGAACTGCATCTTGACAAACTGCGCCACAAGCCTTGAGATTACCATCGCTATCAGGAAAAGAAGCAGGGCGTTGAAAATCCACCCGTACGGGCCGATTGCAGCCCAAAGCTCTTCGCCGAACAGCGGCTTGAAAACAAAATAGTAAAAAACCACTACCGCCAAAAGCAGGAAGAACGCAAGCCAGAAGCGCCAGGCAAAGCCCCTGTTTTCCCCGACCGAATCCATGATACTTAGTAAGCCCAAAAGCCTTAAAAAAACCAGCAGGCATTCTCCTATCGTTAAAAGGGGGCTTTTTTTTGGTTTTGGAATTCGACGCAAAGGCATTGGAAGTTGAAAGGTTCGCGGAGGAAGGCAAGAACACCTATTTGCTGATAAGAATGGAGAAGCCCGAGGGCTTCGAATTCAAGGCAGGCCAGTTTATGCTGCTCGGCCACAAAAAACTGAAAAACACAGAAAGCCCAGGCGAACCGCTTTACCGCGCCTATTCCATTGCTTCCGCGCCGCACATGCCTTTCCTCGAATTCGTGATAGCAATTGCGCCCAAAGGCGGGCTTTCCCAGTTCCTTTCGGAACACCTGGCGCCTGGCGACTCACTGCACCTGAAAGGCCCTTTCGGGGAATTCATGCACCGCTCGCAAAAGGAAAAAATCGTGTTCATTGTCACAGGCGCAGGGGTTGCGCCTGCAATGTCCATGGTGCGCGACCTCATGTTCAAGGGCTCGAAAAAAGTGATACAGTTCTTTTACGGCTTCCATTCCTGCGACATGTTTTTATTCAAAGAAGAACTGCAGAAATACACAAAAGAAAGGGACAACTTTTTCTTGTTCCCCACCGCATTCAAGGACGGCCCCTGCTGCTGGAACGGCACATGCGGTTATGTCCAGCCGCTTGTGGAAGAGGCCGGCTACCACGACGAGAACACACACTTTTATGTTTGCGGTTCCCCTGGCTCGATGAAGGCATCCTTTGAAGTGCTCACAAAAATGAAGGTGCCGATGCAAAAGATTTTCACGGAAGTGCAGGCATAATGAAAGAACTGCTTTTCGCGACCGCGGGCATTCCCCTTTCCACCCAGCCATATGACACGCTTTCAGGAATCAGGCAGGTAAGGGCGCTCGGTCTTGACGCGATGGAGCTCGAATTCGTGCACAACGTGAACATCGGCAAATCCCTCGCGCCCGAAGTCAAAAAAACCGCTGAAAAAGAAAACATCTCGCTCACCTGCCACGGCTCATATTTCATAAACCTTAATTCAATGGAAAAAGACAAAAAAGAAGCAAGCGCCAAGCGCATCCTCGCTGCAGCCAGAAGGGCGTGGGCTTGCGGCGCATACTCGATGACATTCCATGCCGCATTCTACCAAAAAATGCCGCCAAAAGAAGTATTCGAAACAGTCAAAAAAGAACTCAAGGAAATTGTTTCGGAATTGAAATCCGAGGGCAACAAAATCTGGGTGCGGCCTGAAGCGACAGGCAAGGGCTCGCAGTTCGGCACAATCGAGGAAATCGTTGCGCTCTCCAAAGAACTCGAACAGGTTTTGCCATGCATCGATTTTTCGCACCTGCACGCGCGCTCGAACGGCAAAATGAACACCTATGCGGAATTCTCATCGGTCCTCGCGCTGGTCGAAAAAGAATTGGGGAAAAAAGCCCTGAAGGAACTGCACTGCCATGTTTCCGGAATAGAGTACACCGCGAAAGGCGAGCGCAGGCATTTGAACCTGAAAGAAAGCGACCTCAATTATGTAGAACTCCTCCGTGCTTTCAGGGATTTCGGCTGTGCCGGCGTGGTTGTGTGCGAAAGCCCGAGCATTGAAGGGGATGCGTTACTGTTAAAAAGAAGTTTTGGGTAAAATCTAATTATGGCGTTTTTCAAATCGGCCAGAAAAAAACCAGCAGGGAGCCAAACCCGCGAGTTGCGGAAACTCA
>JAZDDY010000031.1:0-9228 GCA_043809265.1 Candidatus Iainarchaeum sp. | reverse complement strand
ATTGAACCTGGCGCTCGGGACAGGAGTAGCACTGATCATTGGCTCGCAGGTTTCATGGGCGCTTTATTCGGTGCTCATAAAAAGGCAGATAAGGAAGCAGACACGCCTCCAAATCCTTTGCTTTATTTTCCCGCTCGCATTCCTTTTCACTTTGCCGTTCGCTTCCTTCGACCTGGCTTTCAGCCAACCGCAGATAATCCCGTTCTTTGCAATTTTCCCTGTCGCAGGCGGAATCGCAATGGGCCTCGCGAACCTTTTCCAGTTCAAGGCGATAGAAACCAAAGGGCTGATGATAACAAATTCCTCGAGCCTTGTGTATCCCTTCCTTACGGCGGTAATGGGCTTCCTTGTATTCGGGGAAACGCTCACCATGGCACAGCTCGCATTCGCCTGCATCCTGGTTTTAGGGGCATACCTCATAATCAGGTGCAAGTGCGATGTCAGGCAGATAGAGTGAGCCGGCGATAAGCATTTAAACAATAATGCCTATCTATTGATAGCAATTATCAATAAGTGGTTTGATGGCCGAAGCAAGGAACACCGTGCAACTGCAGAAAATCCGCGAATACCTTTACAGTGTAAAATCGCACCCGAACGCTGAAACAGTGTTCAATGCTGTGAAAAAAAGTGTTCCATCCGTCACGCTGGCAACGGTTTACAGGAACCTCAACAAGCTCGCGGACAGCGGTGAAATCCTGCGCCTGGAAGTGGACGGCGAATACAGGTTTGATGCCGACAAAAGCAGGCACAGGCACGCGGTCTGCAAAGAATGCGGCAGGATCATGGACCTGCCCTATATCGGAATCGGCCCGCAATTGATCAAAGAATTCGACTCAAAGGAGTTCATACCTGAAACAGTCAAGATATTGTACGAGGGAAAATGCAGGAAATGCAGTTCGAAAAAATAGGGGGTTGTTTTTATGGAAGCGAAATTGTGGGTTTGTGAAATCTGCGGCGACCCGTACATCGGGTTTGCTCCGCCTACCGCGTGCCCTTTTTGCGGGGCAAGAGGCCGCTACATAAAAGAATTCAAGAACGCGCAGGCAAACTTTGATGTTTCATTGAATGAAAAGGACAAAAAGAATGTCGAGCACGCGCTCCAGGTGGAAGTGAGCAATGCAGCGTTCTATTTCTGCGCCGCAGAGAAAACACCTGATGCGGAGGCAAAAAAACTTTTCAAGGCACTGGGAAAAGTCGAGGCAGAGCACGCAACCATATGGAAAAAAATCCTTAAATTGAAGGAAATCCCAAAGGGAAACGACGAGTGCGCTGAAAATTATATGAAAAACCTTGAGGATTCGCACGCAAGGGAAACCCGTGCAATAGAATTCTATAAAAGCGCAGCATTGGAGTCGGTGAACGCCAGGGTAAAGCAGGTTTTCGAGGCATTAGTGGAAGTTGAAACGGACCACCTGCAGTTGTCCGAGGAGAGAGGGGCGAAATGAAGGAGAAATGCGAAAAGAAGACTGAAGTGTATTCGAGGGTTTGCGGTTATTTCAGGCCTGTTGACCACTGGAATACCGGGAAAAGGCAGGAATTCAATGACCGGAAGGAATTCAGCGAGGAAAAAGCATTGAAAAAAGCGAGTTAGGGGCGATGCAACGGAACAATTAAATATTGCGGTTGAGAATTAATTGTATGGCGCAGTCTGATTTGGCCCTCAAGCTGTTTGTTGCAGGCGCTGTTTTTTTATTCCTGTTTGTGTGTGCCGACCTCTACCTGGTTTTTTACGGAAACCAGATTTTCGGCTGGGAGAAAAGCCCCTTTGAAATGGCGATGGGCTACTTGGGCCCGCTTGAACTTGCATCTTGGCCTTATGATGAAACGCAGGCGCCATATGATGCTTACACGCCATATTACGGCCAGTCAGGCCAAAGCGGCCTTGATGAAGATTCGACATACTTCAACGATGCCGTGCAGTCGCTTGACCCGCAGGAATGCCTGCAGATAAAAGACGTGAACATGAAGGACAGCTGCCTTTTCACTGTCGCAAAAGTTTCCATTAAACCTGAAACCTGCGCAATGGTTACGGCTGTTTTTGAAAGGGATAACTGCTATTTGTCGCTCTCTTATGACGTGAAAAAAGTGGAGGTGTGCAGGAAAATCGAGATGAAAAGCCAGGCTGGTTACTGTGCCTTTGAACTGGCAAAAGCGACAGGGAACGCTGCCTTTTGCAGCGAGGCCGAGCCATACCTTTCCATTTGCTTCCAGGAAATGGCCAGGGAAACAGGGAACAAGGAATTGTGCGATTACATACCAGAGACCGGCTACAAAAGGCCCTGCCTTGACTTTTTCAGGAAAAAGAACAGAGAGCCGTTGCCTGAATGCGAGACAGAAGCCCAATTTTTGGAGGAAAAACTGGAATACAAGGAGGAAGCCAGCATAAGGAAGTGCTATTCGGAGAAGTCCTTGGAAGCAAAGGACATAACTCTCTGCGAAAGGGCAAGGGACATGGACCACTGCATTTTGAGGTATAGCGACTCCCTTACCCAAGAAAACTCGGTCTCGGAATGCGCAAAGCTTTCCCGCCGCGAATACCAGGAAGACTGTTATTTCTATTCAGGCAACTGCAGCCTTATTTCAGACCTTGAAAGCAGGGAAATGTGCATTGTGAACAACGCCTACGGGTTCACTGACGTGAACCAGTGCAATATCCTGACCATAGCCGCAGAAAAGGCCGCCTGCTACGGGATTGCCGCAAGGGAGAACGGCGACGATTCGGTTTGCACCCTGCTCGAAAACGGCAGCGATGGCACGATGGAAAGCGGCGTCGACACCTGTTATTCGTATTTCGCAGACGGCAGGGAAGACAGGCTGGCGACCTGCAACAAGATAGAAAGCGAAATGGAAAAAGGCACCTGCATATGGCAGATTGCAATGCAATCCAGGAAAACAGAGTACTGCGAAATGCTTCCGAGCGAAGGCAACGGCCTCAGGAAGGAGGACTGCTATTTCTCCCTTGGGGCAATTTCAAAAGACGCCGGGCTCTGCGAAAAAGTGAAAGACGAGCAGAGAAAAAGCTATTGCCTTGCGATGGCGACAGGCGATTCCTCTTACTGCAAGCAGGTTGCGCAAAGTGACATGGAAGACTGCTACCAGGACGTTAAGGATGCCTGGGGCCAGGCAGGCTGAAAGGCCGGCCGCAAAAATCAAATTTTTCCCATTTTGCTTAAAATGCCGGGGTATTTGCCCGGAGAGTAAACAATCGAATTTGCTATTGCACATTCAAACGTGCAGTTGCAACGCTTTGACTTTATTTTAGCTATTGCCGCCTTTGCTTTTTCGCTTTTAAGTATTTTGCCGGTATCGTAGCCTGATTCCCTGAGAGAGCCTATCTTTTCGAAAAGCATTTCGCAGGGGAAAACTTCGCCCACTTCGTTTATTTCGACAAATTTTTGGCCTGCAAAGCAATTCCAGCCCCCGCATTTTCCCTCGGCAAACCGCAGGGCAATATCATTTTCCGCCAGCGACAAGGCGTCAAAAAGCCTCCCTGAAAAGCTCTTTTGCCTGCGGTTTCTCTCCTTCGCCTTGGCAGCAAATGCCGTGATCTGCCTGAGCCTTTCGGCCGAAACATCTTTTGCTTTCTCTTCTTTTGTGGGGCCTCTTGCAAAGCCGATTCCGTGGTTCCTGACGGCAGGCATGTTTTTTTCAACGAATTCCAAAACTTCTTCAATCCGGTCTTGGTTATAGGAAGCGACCACCGTGCCCACATCAATGGCAAGGTTGGCGTATTTTTCCTGGAGCCCTGCCAGTTCCTTGTAGGTTTGCATTACTTTGCCGAAGCACCCTTTTACGCCTCTTATGGAATCCTGCCTTTCAAGGATGCCGTCGATTGAAAGAGGCACAGTAAATTGCACTTCAGGGCATTTTATGAGGGCCTTTTCGACCCCCTTTGAAATCCGTCTCGGAAGAAGGCCGTTAGTTGTGATGGTAATGAGGGAAACCCCGGTATGCCTGTGGAAAGCCAGGCATATCTCCGGAATATCATTCCTCAGTAATGGTTCGCCGCCGCCAATTGAAAGGTACATGAGCTTGCCGTATTTTCCGGCAATTTCCTCAATCTCCTTCAGCGACAGTTCTCTCTTTCCGGCACTTTCCGCTATCTGGCGCCAATAAAAACAATGCCTGCATTTGGAATTGCATTTCGACGTGGCAAAAAATATAAGGTAGGGCGGATTTTTCCAAGTGAAAGATTCAAGGAACCGCAGGTATGTGCCTATCCCCATTAAGCCCAACCCCATTCGATTCCCAAAAAGGGGACAGTCAAAAGCGAGAAAACCGCAGCTGTCCCCACAATGGCCTGCAGTATAAAGTTTGTTGCAAAAAAATACAATAGGAAAAACGGCCCGGCTTCGCCGAAGACAAACCAGTACATTTTCGCATTCACTGCGAGAAATAACAGGAAAAAAGCCGGTGGAACAAAGGCCAGCTGGGAAAAAAACAGGCAAAGCAGGGAAAAGAAAACAATTGAAAGCGCGAGCAGGGCGGCAAAGCCTGTCGATGGCGTCATTGCCACCTTGCCGAACCTTTGCATTTTAAGGAAAAGCCTGACCCAAACAAAGCATCTCTTGAAGTAAAGCTTTACGCACCGCTTAAATGTCGGAAAGTGGTGGAATGCCTGGATGTCAGCCCTCAAAATAATCGGGTGCCTTTTATTTATCTCGTAACCGAAAACCACTTCTTCAAGCTGGCCGTAATTTTCGTTGAAACCCCCAACTTCCCTGAAAAGTTTTTTCCTTACCGCGCCTATTGCCGGGACAAAACCGTCAATTGTTCCTGCATCCTTCATCCAGAAGAATTCCAGCAAAGCCCTGTAGCGGCCAAAAAGGCTTCCATCCGCAGGTTCCTTTGCATAAACCCCGGCAAGGCAGTGGATTTCCTTATCCCTAAAGGCTTCGGCAATTTTTTCCAAAGCGTCCTTTTTTAGCACAACATCATCATCAAGAAAGACAAGGACATCGGCCCTTGCCTCTTTCGCACCAATATTCCTTGCGGCAGCCGCCCCGCTGTTCTTTTCAAGCCTTACGATTTTAACATCAAAGGCTTTTGCAAGTTCAATCGAATTGTCGGTGGACGCGTCATCAACGGCTATTACTTCAAAGTCTCGATATGCCGAGGAAAAAACCGATTTTAAAAGCGTTGGGAGCTTCCAGCCTGCATTATAGACCGGGATTATTATGCTTAGAAATGGTTTTTTCTTTGCCATTTTGTTCCCCTGGCCGGGCTACCGAGCGAAATGGCGCTGGCACCCGATTGGAAGAGATCACGCCGAGAGAGGGATTCGAACCCCCGCATGCTTGCGCATACCAGCTCTTTGGCCTGCTGCAGAAAAGTGATATATTAATCAAACTTTTTCTTTTCTTTCCGCAACTTGCGCTTTCTTTTCTTTCTCAAAGAAAAGAAAGGGCAGGATTCCAGACTGGCGCGTTAGACCGCTCCGCCATCTCGGCTTGCAATAATAATTAGTTTGGGGAGGGAATTTAAATTTGTTGCCTGCTAGAATTCCAGCAATTCAAGGGCCTTCCCGAGGTCTTTCTGGCTTACCACAAAAAGCGTGTCAGTCCAGCACGAAGTGGTCTCCACAATGTTAATGCCGCGCTCCGCAAACAACGAGTAAAGGAAAGCCACCACGCCCGGAACACTCTCGATTTCTTTAGGGCTTTTTAAAGCAATTTCAACCAATCCTTTCTGGCTTTTTACAATGAACGGCTTGAGCGAGCCAAGGCCATCGAAGAACTCCTCTGAAGTGATGACAGTAAAGGTCGAGGTGCCCTTGATGAGATGGAAAGGTTCCCCGGCATCCTGGGCCTCCTTCTGGGACTGCAGCAGGACTTTGAGCGGGACAAGCGAAGAAAAAACCGCGGCATTCACCCGGCTCTTCACCTCAACGCGGCTCTTCTTCAAAAGCGCAAGGATTTCCTTCCTCTCGGCCCCGGAACCCTTAATCTTCTCTACATAACGCCGTGTCGCGACAACCAGCGCGTCATCCCGTGATTTGCTTCCTGTTTCCGATTTTATCAGGCGGGCCAGAGCCGAGTAATTAACAAGGCCCTTTTTCACGGCCGCCTTGACATAAGGCCGCTCTTCAATGAATTTCCGTGCTTCCTTTGATGCATTCATGCAAAGAATATGGCGGGAAATGCTTAAATGTCTTATTTTGGACATTGTTTGTCTTTTTTGTCGGATTTCGGGCGTCAGGCTTTTATATTCCGGGCAACGCAGGTATTGAAAAGCGTTTTTGGTGGTTGCATGGGATGGTTTGAAAAAGCAAAAAAGGAAAACAGCGCTTCATACGAAGCTGACAGCCCGGAAAAGGTTCTGCTCCTCTACTCAGGCGGACTCGACACTTCGGTGCTGCTGAAATTCATTCAAGAGGAATACTGCGTGGAGCTATTCACGCTAACAGTCGATTTGGGTCAAAGCATTGACTTGAAAAAAGTTAAGGAAAAGGCGCTTGCGCTCGGCGCAAAAAAGGCTTTTGTCATTGATGCAAAAAAGGAGTTCGCGGAGCAGTATATTTCGAAGGCGATAAAGGCTAACGCGCTTTACCAGGGCAAATATCCATTGAGCACTGCAATAGGGCGGCCATTGATTGCAAAACTTGCAGTGGAGATTGCGGAAAAGGAAGGAATTGATACGATTGCGCACGGCTGCACAGGCAAAGGCAACGACCAGGTGCGGCTTGAGGCAGGGATTATTTCCCTGAATCCCAAACTGAAAATCCTCGCGCCTGTGAGAGACTGGAACATGGCAAGGAGCAATGAAATCGAATATGCGAAGGCCAAAGGCATTCCGGTGGATGAATCCAAGGCAAAGCCTTATTCCACTGACGAAAACATGTGGGGGAAAAGCAGCGAGTGCGGCGTTCTCGAAGACCCTTTTGCCGAGCCGCCTGAAAACGTTTTCGGGCTTTGCACTGTCCCGGAGAAAGCGCCAAACAAGCCTGAAATCGTGGAGATTGAGTTTTTGGAAGGGATTCCTGTTTCGCTCAACGGAAGGGGGCTGCCACTGCACGAACTTGTGATGGAACTGAATGGAATTGCAGGAAAGCACGGCGTCGGAATAATCGACCATGTGGAGGACAGAGTGATGGGGTTGAAGAGCCGCGAGGTGTACGAATGCCCTGCCGCCGTAACAATCATCGAGGCCCACAAGGATTTGGAGAAAATTGTAAGCACGGTGCATGAAAACCAGTTCAAGGAATTGGTTGACCAGAAATGGGCTTATCTTGCCTACCAGGGGCTTTGGTTCGACCAGTTGATGGATTCATTGAATGCGTTCATTGAAACGCAGAACAAAAAGGTTTGCGGGGCAGTGAAAGTGAAGCTTTACAAGGGCCATGCCCTTGTTGTGGGAAGAAAATCGCCTTTCGCGCTTTATGATAAAAGCCTTGCAACCTATGATATCGGCCAGACCTTCAACCAGAAGGCTTCGCCCGGCTTCATTGAATTGTGGAGCCTGCAGTCGAAAATGGCAATGCAGCTGAAAAAGGTGAAGTGAATGCAGAAATTGTGGGAAAAACAGGGGAAAACGCTTGATGCTAAAGTGGAGGCCTTCACTGTCGGCAAAGATTTCCTGCTGGACATGGAGCTCCTTGAAGAGGACTGCCTTGTGAACGAAGCGCATGCAAAGGCGCTTGCAAAAGCCAAAATTATTTCATGGCATGAATTCGAGGAGATAAAAAAAGCCCTTGAAGAACTGAAGGGAAAGGCAGTGGAAGGAAAGTTTGGAATAATGCCCGGGCAGGAGGATATCCATACCGCCGTGGAAAATTTCCTGACAGAAAAACTGGGCGCGACAGGGAAAAAAATCCATGCCGGAAAATCAAGAAACGACCAGATTGCAGCAGACCTGCTGCTTTACTCGAAGAAAAAACTCTCTGAATTGCAGGAAAAAACAGCGTGCCTTGCGGCCGAACTCGAAAAATTCGCGGAAAAACACAAAAGCACAAAAATGCCTGGCTACACGCATTCAAGGAAAGCAATGCCTTCAACGATGGGAATTTGGGCAGGCAGTTTTGCCGACTCGCTGAAGGATGACATTAAATTGATGGAAAGCCTGAAGGAATGGATTAACAAGAGCCCGATGGGCGCAGCAGCAGGCTATGGCACAAGCCTTGCGCTGGACAATGAAATGGTTGCAAAACAGCTTGGATTTGCAAAAACGCAGGAAAACCCGCTTTACGCGATTAATTCGAGAGGAAAATACGAAAGCACTGTGCTTTTCGCGCTCTGCGAGCTGATGCTTTCGCTGAACAAGCTTGCCTCGGACATAATTATTTTTTCAGGCGAGCATTTCGGTTTCCTGGAACTGCCTGAAGAAATTTGCACAGGCTCCTCGATAATGCCGCACAAGAAGAATCCGGATGTGTTCGAAATCCTGCGGGCGAAGAACGCGGAAATGCAGTCGTATCTCTTCCACTCGCTTGCAAACCAGAATTCCCTGCCTTCAGGCTATAACCGCGATTCCCAGCTCGGGAAAAAGCCTTTGATGGAGGGCTTCGCGCTTGCTGAAGAATGTGTCGGGATTGCCTTGCATGTTTTCCCAAAAATCGAAGTGAATGAAGAAAACTGTGCCAAGGCGATTTCCGAGGGAATGCTTTCGGCTGAAAAGGCGACTGCAATGGCAAAAAAAGGGGTTCCTTTCAGGGAGGCGTACAAAAAAGCGTCTGAAACAGGGTAATCCCTTATTCCGGGCATTTTGTTTTGCCGGTGTTGACTACAAGCATTTTTTTGTTTTTTGGCAATTTGTCTTTCAGCTGGAGCATCAGTGCAAGGCCTGAGATGCCTGAGGGCTCGCACTGGATGCCCTGCTTTTCAGCGATTTCAATCGCTTTATCAAGGAAATTCTCGCCGATAAGATAGACATTTGATTCTGGGCCGCAGAAGCCTGAGTGCTTGTAGAGCTTGAGCCATTGCTCGTCAAGGTGCACGAAGGGGAGATGCGGGGAATAAAGCTTGCAGGCCTTGGTGCGCGGATTGTTCGAGGTCGCACCCATGAAATTGCAGTTCCTCAAAATTTCAGTGTCGCCCTTGAAGCGCGGGTCGTGGTTGTTGGTGGAAACCTCTTTTTTGTTTATGTTCAGGATGTTTTCGTAAAGGTTGCCTGTGCCAAAGGGAACAAAGCAGTAATCTGGGCTGTTGTTTATTATTTCATAAGAGAGCCAGTCGTAAAAGCGCGTGTTCGGGTCCAATGCCTCGTTCGAGGTGATGTCGAAGCCGTTCTCGT
>JAZDDY010000030.1:0-4113 GCA_043809265.1 Candidatus Iainarchaeum sp. | reverse complement strand
TGCTTGAACTGCTGCGCTCGCTTGAGTCAGGAAGGAATGTTTCGCGCATCAAAGGCCTTTGCCGGAAAGAAGGCGGCAAAATCAAAAAAAACAGGCCGCGCCGTGCTTTCGACCCGAACAATTTGCCTTTGCTGGATTTCGGCCTGGTTGATGCGAAAAAATACGTTCAGGGCGGCGGCATAAACATCATGACAAGCTTCGGCTGCCCGAACAGCTGCGCTTTCTGCTACAATTTGGAATTCTGGAATTGCAGGTGGAGGCTGATGTCCGCGGAAAGGGCGCTCGAAGAGATATCCGCGGCAGTGGACTTGCTCGGGCTTGAAAGAATCACGATAATGGACGACAATTTTTTCCCTGACCTTAAGCGGGCAATGCGAATCGCTGAAGGAATCGAAAGGCTTGGGGTTTCCTGGGAAGTTCTCGGGGCCTGCGTGAGCGACATTTCCAGAATGGGAAACAATTACCTTTCAGGGCTTGCGGAAACAGGCTGCACTGGGTTTGTGGTCGGCGTTGAATCAGGTTCTGATAAAATATTAAAGTCTGTCGGCAAAAGGCATTCCGCAAAGCAGGCCTTAAGCTCCAATCTTGCCTTGAAAAAAGCAGGGATAAGGCCGACTTATTCCTTCATGTCGGGTTTTCCGGGTGAATCAATGGAAGACCTGCGCAAAACAGTGGGGCTTTTTCTTAAACTGAAAAAGGACTACCCTGAAGCGGTCGCAGGCAACATCAAGCCGCTTATAGTCTATCCTGGCACCGGGATTTACGGCAAGGCGCTCGGCCTCGGCCTGAAGCCGCCTGAAACGCTTGAAGGGTGGGCCGAGTGGAGCTGGGGCAATTACGCCAGCCTTGACATTCCCTGGCTTTCGCAGGAAAGAAAGCAGTTGCTCGCAGACCTTTACTATGCCACGCTTTTGATGAGCCCTGACTTCATGTTCGTAAAATCAGGGCTTTTCAAGGCCTCGGCGACAATCCTTTCGGGTCACATGCGGAAAAAAGTCGAAAAAATGGATTTCAGGCACTCTTACATCACCAGAATCCACGCAATGATACAAAAATACCTGATGTGAGCGTAGGCAATAAAAATTATTTTCCGTGATTCCCTTCGACGAATTCTTCGACCATTTTTTTTGCCTGGTAGTCCGAGAATTGCTTTGGCGGGTGCTTGAAGAAATACGAGCTTGGCCCAACAATCGGCCCTGAGAGCTTGCGGTCCAGGGCGATTTTAGCGCAGCGGATGGCGTCAATCATTACTCCGGCTGAATTAGGGGAATCTTCCACTTCCAGGCGCATTTCTAGGTGCATTGGCACGTTCCCGAATTTCCTTCCCTCCATCCTGATGAATCCGATTTTTTTGTCTTTAAGGAACGGAATGTAATCGCTTGGGCCTATATGAATGTCGTTTGCCGATAATTCTGTTTCAAGCTGGCTTTGGACAGCGCAGGTTTTCGAGATTTTTTTCGATTTCAGCCTGTTCCTGTCAAGCATGTTCAAAAAATCCGTGTTGCCGCCAACGTTCAGCTGGTAGGTGTGCTCCAATTTCACGCCCCGGTCCTCGAACAATTTTGTGAGCACGCGGTGGATTATTGTGGAGCCAATTTGGGATTTGATGTCATCCCCCAAAACCGGTAGCCCGGCTTTTTCGAATCTTTTCGAGTTCTTTTCCTCGGAAGCAACGAAAACAGGGATTGCGTTTATGAGCGCCACTTTCGCTTCAAGGCAGGCATTAACATAAAACTCAGTGGCCTTTTCAGAGCCCACCGGCAAATAATTTATCATTATTTCCGCGCCGCTTTTTTTGATTTCTTCGGCAACCTCAGTTTCCTTCTGCTTTTCGTCGAACAAAAACATTTCTTTTGTGGTTTCGGTGACGCCGTCCAAAACTGGGCCCCTTTTCACTATCACGCCGGTCTTTTTTATGTCCGAGAATTTAAGCGTGCAGTTAGGGGGCGCAAAAGCGGCATCGCTGAGGTCTTTTCCGACCTTGCGCTTGTCTATGTCGAATGCCACAACAGGCTTTATGTCTGAAATCCTGTAGCCGCCAAGGGAATTGTGCATTATGCCCGGCACTTTTTCCGATTTCCCGTCAATGTCCTTGTAGAATTCGAATCCCTGAAGGAGCGAGGAAGCGCAATTTCCCACGCCGATGATTCCAATCCTTATAACCATTAAAAACAACCCGTTTCCGGCTTTCACCGGACAATTTCCATATAGTTATGCCTGAAATCAATTAAAATAATTTGTGGTTTGGCTTTATTCCCATTCGATTGTTCCAGGCGGCTTGTTTGTGATGTCGTAGAATACAGCGCCGACACCTTTGGTTTTTGCGATTTCCGAAGCCATCGCTTTAAGGATTTCAGGTTCCATCTTATAGAATTCAGCTGTCATGGCTTCCTTGCTCTGCACAGGCCTCAAAACAACCGCTTCGCCTTTCTTGTCGATGTCTATCGGAAGCAATATTACCGGGAACTGCCAGATGCCTGCCTGGATTCCTTTCTCCAAAACAATGCGGTTTGCGATTGAGTCCGCTTTCCTGCACAATTCCGTTCTTTTTTCGTCCACAAACGCCTTTTTTGCCTTGGCTTTTTTCACATCTGCGGGCGCGGCGAGGAAAACCACCCTGTTTATTTCGGAGAGCGAATTTGTGAGTTCAATGGATGCTTTTTCCAGTTTTTCCCAGTCCAGGTCCCCTGAAAGCAGTACCGGATGCCTGTAGGTGCGCAAATCCCCTGCAACCCCCACACTTTTCACAGGGAGAATGCAGGCCTTGAAGCCGTGCTTTTTCGCTATTTCTTTCGCTTTCTTTTCCTCTGCGGAAACCTTTTTTTCAAGGGCTTTGCCTTCCGAGCACAGTACCCTTATTCCAAGGCCGGGCCCAGGGAAAGGCTGCCTCCATACAAGCGCATCGCTCAGCCCCACAAGCTTGCCCAATTCCCTCACTTCGTCCTTGTACAGTTCGCTCAAGGGCTCTATGATTGCGCCTTTTTCCACTAACTTTGCGATTTCCTCTATCCTGTTGTGGTGTGTTTTAATCCTGTCGGAATATTTTGTCCTTGCGGTTTCAATCGTGTCCGGATATATTGTCCCCTGTGCCAGCACCCATTCGTTTTCATTGAAGCCGAGCTTCTGCACTTCTTTTTTTGTGGCGTCAAGGAACAATCTGCCTATTATTTCGCGCTTTTTTTCAGGGTCAATGAGCTTGCCGAGCGCCTTGAAGAATTCCTTCGAATAATCGACAGTCTTGAGCTGCTGCCCGAGCTCAAGTTCGCCGAGCGCCTTTGCCACGGCACCTGATTCGCCTTCCCTCATAAGGCCTGTGTCGACATGGAGCGCGAAAACCTTGCCTTCCTCTAAAGCCCTTGCAAGCAATGCGAGCGTTACAGTCGAGTCGACGCCGCCGCTTGCCAGCAATAAAACCTTTTTGTCCCCTGCTTTTTGCTTTATGTCGGCAATCGCTTTATCCAAATATCCTTCCATTGACCATTCTTTTTTGCAGCCGCAGGCATCAAGCACAAAATTCGCAATCATTTCCATGCCGAATTCAGTGTGCGCGACTTCCGGATGGAATTGCATGCCGTAAATTTTTTCCTTTTCGTTTGCCATTGCTGCGATTTTGCAGATTTCTGTCGTGCCTATGACTTCAAATCCTTTCGGGGCTTCGACCACCTGGTCGTGGTGGCTCATCCACACTGTGCTTTTTTCAGGCAATCCCATGAAAATCGGGCTTTCGCCCAAAACCGTCATTTCTGTTTTCCCGAATTCTTTTTTGTCGCATTTCCCTATCTTGCCGCCTGTTTCCCTTGCAATCAATTGCATGCCATAGCAGATGCCGAGCAATGGCAGTTTTGAAGCGAACAGCCCTTGATTGAATGCCGGGGTTTCAGGGCTTGCAATAGAATAAGGGGAACCGCTCAAAATAATGCCTTTGGCTTCCTTGAGCTTTTCGAGAGGCGCGTCAGGGAGCGCTATTTCAGCGTAAACGCCCAGTTCGCGCACCCTTCTCGCTATGAGGTTCGCGTACTGCCCCCCGAAATCCAAAACTATGATTTTGCTTTCCGCCATGACCTAAAACCAATAGAATTGGCTCTAAGGAGTTTAAAAACTGTTTTGTGGCGG
>JAZDDY010000029.1:0-5961 GCA_043809265.1 Candidatus Iainarchaeum sp. | reverse complement strand
CCTGTCCACCTGTGGAAAGAGGCGTTCCTGTCGATTGTTATGAGCAGCCTTTCGCCGCGCATCATTGCCCCCAATGTTTCTGTCCTGCCTGGCTCCACTGCCTTGTAAACAGGCTTGAGCACCACTATTGTTGCGCTTGCGCCAACAAAAAGCGAAAGCAGCAGCACTACAAGTAAAATCCTTTTAAACAATTGGCTCCCCATTACATTAACCTGAAAAAAGTAATAAAAACCTTCGCAGGAAGCGCTTAAAGGCGGGTTAAGAAAATGAAAATGCTTGTTTTGGGCGATATCCATGGCAAGGGGAGCGCCGTGGCAGGAATACTGCAAAAAACCGGCACCCGCGGCATTGACGCGGTAATAATTGCAGGTGACCTTACCACGCAGGGCACAAAAGAAGAGGCTTCTGCGCTCCTTGAAATGCTTTCCTTTGCGGAAATTTTCGCTGTGCCCGGCAACATGGATTCAGGGGAAGCGCTCGCCGCAATGGAGGAAAAGAACGCATCCGTCCACTGCAGGAAAAAGGAATTCAACGGAATGGCTTTTGCCGGAATGGGCGGCGGGCTTTCAGGCCAGGCAGGGGAAATACTCTTCACCGAAAAAGAAATCGCCGGCAGGCTGTCTGAACTGGCAGAAAACGGCTGCATCCTTGTCACGCACCTGCCGCCAAAAAACTCGAATCTCGACCTTTCAGGCGCACTGCACATCGGGAGCATTGCCGTGAAAAAAATACTTTTGGAAAAAAGGCCGGCGCTCCACCTGTGCGGGCACGCGCATGCGTCAAGAGGCATTGAATTGATTGGAAAAACACTGTGCGTTAATGCGGGCCCTGCAAAGGAAGGGTGCGCGGCAATAGTTGAAATCAAAAAAGGCGGAAAACCTGAAGCGGAGCTGATATGATGGAAGAAAAAAAGAAGTCAGGGGCAAGGTTTGAAATGGTGAAAAAAAGGCATGCGACCACGCTGAAAAAAGCCGAGGACGAAAAGAGGATAGACAAGGCAATGGTGGGCCTTTGCGATTTCATTTCGGGGACGGAAAACTTTTTCACTTCTTCCGGGTGCAGCGGGCGCATCATACTGCTCGGCCTTAAAAGCAGGAGCAAGCTTGACAGCAGGTTCCACAGGAAATGGCACGAACAGGTCGAGCCTGAAAAGGTGCTTGAAGCCCTGGAAGAGGAAACAGAGGGCGAAATATGGCTGAAAATGGAGCCCTTCATAATCCACATAGGCACTAATTCGCTTGAAAACGCAGTCAAACTGCTTTCGCTCAAGGACAAGAGCGGCATCAAAAGAGGCGGCATTATCACCGCAAAACCCGGAAAATTCATCGTGGAACTCATGGGCACAGAGGAAATTTCCGTGCTTGTGAAAAGAGGCAAAAAAATCCTTGCCTCAGAGGAATTCATAAGGGAAATAGTGGAAGAAGCGAACAGGAAAATCGGCTTCAATTATGAAAGAGTGGAAAAATTCGAAAAAAGAGTTAGAAAGGAACTAAGGTGAGCATGTAAAATGGATTGGCCGATGAGGGTTTTTATTGCTGTGAACCTGCCTGAAAAAACAAAGAATCGGATTTGCAGTGAGCTTATGCCCCTGCTGCCCAAAAAAGGACTTAAGGCCGTGGAACGGGAAAACCTGCACATCACAATGAAATTTTTGGGCAATTTGGGGGAGAACGCAGCCAAGGAAACAATTGAAAAACTGGAATTCGCAAAACAAACGAAGAAATTTGAAATAGAACTTAAGGGCATAGGCCACTTCCATAAGCGGGTTTTGTGGCTCGGTGTGGGAAAAGGCGCAAAGGAACTGGAAGAACTAGGCGCAGGGATAGACGAAGCGCTCGGCCTGGGCGGAGAAAAATTCCACCCCCATATCACGCTTGCGAGAAACAAGGAAATGCACGCCGTAGGCCTTGAGAAGGCGCTGGTGGACCTGGAAATGAAGGGTTTTGCGGAAACAATCGAAGCCGGATCCCTTGATGTAATGCAGTCGGTTCTCGGGCCGAAGGGGCCGAAATATTCGGTGCTGAAAAAAATCGAATTCTGTCAGGCCTGAGCGCCGCCCTGCGGCTTGTCCTGCGAGATTTTTTCCAGGATGCTTCTCGGGTCAAGGTAGTATTCTTGTATTATCTGCTCGACTTCGGGCGCCTTGCAGATGTTTTTCTCGATCATCCAGTCGAGAATCCTTTTCCTTACAACCATTTCGTCCTTCAGTTCCTGCTTTGACAGCGAGGTTTTCTCGGCAAGCGCGTCGATTGTGTGCGAGGGAATGTCTGTTTTCTTCACCTTGTCGGCTTTCTTGTCCCACTCGTAGATGTTGCCGAGCAAAACCTTGTTCTCCATGCGTTGGATTTCCGCTATTTCTTTTATCCTGCGGATCATGCCGAAGCGCCTGTCGTACATCCTGAACATTATCACCGCAATATTGAGCAAAGGCAGCATGTGTTCCGGCACGTTCATCGGCGCGCTTTCAAGCCTTAAAATCATTTCCCTTGCGGTGTTCGAATGCAGTGTTCCGAGAATGCCCCTGTGGCCGGTATCCATTGCCACAAACATTGTCTGGGTTTCCTCACCCCTGACCTCGCCCACAATAATCCTGTCAGGCCTCATCCTAAGGGAATTTTTCAGCAAATCATCCATTGTCACTTCATCGAATGTGCGGATTTTAGGCTTGGATTCCATCTGGATCCAGTTGTCCCTTGAGCCAAGGTCAAGCTCGAGCGTGTCCTCGATTGAAATGACGCGGTCGTCATAGCGCACAAAGGCGGCAACCGCATTCAGGAGAGTTGTTTTGCCGCTCCCTGCGCCGCCGCTGATGATAATGTTCATCGGCTCTATGTTCAGGCCCTCGACAGTGAGCCAGAGGAATGCCGCAACCTCGCTTGAAAGGGAATTGTTTTTTATCAGCTCGACTATGGACAACGGCATTTTGTTGAATTTCCTGATTGTGACAGTAAGGCCGAAGGGGGTGATATTCGGGAAAGTGGCGTTTGCCCTGCTCCCGTCAGGCATCCTGGCGTCAAGCAGGGGATTGGCCTCGTCGAATTTTTTGCCGATAGTGAGCGCGATTTTTGCGGTAAGTTTCAAGAGCGTCCTTTCGTTGTCGAAAACAATGTTTGTCTTGCACATTCCGTGCCTCTTATGGAAAACAAAAACAGGCGTTTTGGCGCCGTTAATCATTATTTCCTCGAGCGATTCGTCCATTATGACCGGGAAAATTTTAGAGTAGCCTATGGAGCTGTTCAGGATATAATCGGCAACCTCCTCCCGCTTGGTTATTTTTGGCAAATATTTTTTGAACAATTCCGCTATTTTGTCCCTCAACTCGGTGTAAACCTGGGTTGACGGAAACTTCATCATCAGCTCGTTTATTTCGATTGTCTGGATTATTTCCGTGTTGAAATGGTTTACGAACTCCACTGCCTTGTCTATCGACACCGCATCCCTTATTTCGTCAAGCGAATAAGTGCGGTTTATCGAACTTATGAGCAGGTCCGCTATCTTTTTCTGGGCCGGCGGGAAATCGGATTCGCTGACCTCGTAAAGCTTGTAGGGAAAGCCGTCGAACACCTGGATGTTGCCATAGGATTCCAGCAATTTCCCCTTTACTTCAGTCAGATTGGTTTTGTACAACCGAAACACCCTAAAGGCTTTGAAAAGCCAATTTATATAAACCAGAACAACTTATTAATGTTTTTGCCTTTATAGGTTTTTGGTGGTTTGAATCAAAAAAATACTCAACGAAGTGCTGACCAAGGTAACGCCCACGGAAAAAGAGCTTGAAAAGGAACAAAAGACAGCCGAGACCATAATGGCAAAAATCAGGGGCTTCAGGGGAAAGCATGTCGGCGTCACCCTGGCAGGCTCGATTGCAAGGAACACGCATTTGCGCGATGACAGGGACATAGACATTTTTGTGCTGTTTCCGGAAAAAATGCCGCGCAACGAATTCGAAAAACAGGGGCTTGCAATAGGCAAAAAGGTTTTCAAAGGCCACAAATGCTGGCTTGAATATAGTGAACATCCTTACACGCGCGGCATAATCAACGGTTTTGAGGTGGAAATTGTCCCTTCTTATGACGTGAAAAAGGCAGGCGGCCTGAAAAGCGCGGTCGACAGGTCTCCCTTCCATAACCGCTTCCTGCTCAAAACACTCACCGGCGAAATGCGCGGCGAAGTAAGGCTGTTAAAGGCATTCCTGAAAGGGATAGACTGTTATGGCGCAAAGATAGAGAAAGAGGGCTTTTCAGGATACCTTGCGGAAATTCTGATTGTGAAATACGGCTCTTTCCTTAAAGTGCTCGAAGAGGCAAGCGAATGGAAGCCGGGCGTCACGCTGGCAATAGAAGGAAATGCCGGCGGAAAAACAGGGAAAAAATTCGACGCCCCGCTGGTTTTTTTGGACCCCACGGACACGAACAGGAATGTGGCCGCGGCACTGAGCATCGAGCAGTTCGCAAGGTTTGCGGCCGCAAGCCGCGCTTTTTTGGAATGCCCTGACCGAAAATTCTTTTATCCCTCGAAACCGAAACAGATTACAAAAAGCAGGATGGGAAAACTCATCGGCATGGACCAGATGTTTGCGGCAAGGATGCCTTTCCCGAAAGGCGCATTGAGCGACGTGATTTGGGGCCAGATGAGGAAATTCAAAAAGCACCTGCACAGCGGATTCGAATTGTACGGATTCCTGCCGCGCCGCGTTGAATTATTTGCCGAAGAAGGAAAAGGAATGGATTATTTTGTGGAACTTGAATCCCTTGAATTGAATCCCACAATCATTTTCACAGGCCCCCCGGCATGGGACGACAGGCATTCAAAGGCATTCATTGCAAAACATTCAAAGCCCTTGACCGGGCCGCGCATCGAAAAAGGCCGGTGGGTTGTCGAAGAGCCGAGGAAATACATCAGCGCCATTGCGCTTGCAAAGGTTTTCCTGCAAACCAGGAAAAAACTCGAAAAACCCCCTTTCACTAAAGCGCTCGCAAAAGCCAAATTCCTCAAAAAAAGCGAATTTTTGGCCGCAGCAAAAAAAGACCCTTTCTTCAAATCAAACCTTTCAAGGTTCCTTGAAGGAAAAGAAGGGTTTTTGTAAGCGGCAAAAAATAAAAGAACTTGGATTCTAATTCTTAGTGGCAAACGCGCTTGGAGGGATTTTATGGTTAAAATCGCAAGGTCGGGCAGGGTAAGGAAAACCAAGCTAGAAGAGGAGACGGTACTGAGGGGCGGGGTAAGGGTACTGAAAACCCTGTCTGGAGAACGGATGGCTAAAATGGATTTGGCGCCGTGGACTCCTGCCGGAAGAAGGCCTGCTCTGCTTAAAAGAAGGCTAAGCCGTAAAGGAGAGGGGTTTGGCACAAAGGTCACGGGGCGGGCGGCAACAGTAGGGGACCAGGGCATGAAACAGTACCAAGTGACAGTTTCAGGGCTGTCAGACAGCCTGCTTGGCCGCGCACTCAGGATTAGGCGCCGGAGACATGATATAACCTATAATGGCAAAGGCAAGCCACTTGTACTGATGCCTGAAACATTCGGAAGACCCGAAAGGAAAAAAGCAAAATAAGGCCAATAGCGGCCCCGGAGCGAATCAAAACTGCTGTTTTGAATGCTCCGTGGTTTAGCGGCCCCGGAGGGACTCGAACCCCCAATCGCCCGGTAACTTCGATTCAGGTAGATTAACCCACTTATGGATTCTTTTCTTTCCCGAGGCTTTCTTTTCTTTTAAAGAAAAGAAAGGCTCTCCGAAGCCGGGTGCTCTGTCCGTTAAGCTACGGGGCCAACGCAGGCCTTGCCTGTTAGGCTTTAAAAGGTTGCGTTAAGGAATTATTAGTGCTTATTAGTTTAATAGGTTTAATTTTGTTGTTTTGGGGTGAGTTTTTTGAAAAAATGCGGTTCTTGCAATAAGGCGATTGTTTCGGAGTACGTGGAATTCAAGTGCCCGAAATGCCTTAACGCCAAAATCATAAGGTG
>JAZDDY010000028.1:0-3281 GCA_043809265.1 Candidatus Iainarchaeum sp. | reverse complement strand
CCGGCCACTCTGTGAAAAATGCGGAATACCTGTGCATTACCTGCGATTATATCTCTAAAGGCAGCGTCCCAGTGGATGAAACTTTCACCCAAGCGGAATTTACCGCACAAATGAACAAAATGAACTCCAAAAAAGGCCCGCTCAAGGACATCCAGGTCAAATTCAATGCCGACGGTTCCATGGAAGCGTCAGGCAAAATCACAGACCCAAGGCTCACAACAACGGTTTATGTCAAGGGAAAAATCGCGTCATTCTCGGGAAAAAGCGTCAGCCTTTCGATTGACAAAATAGAGGCAAGCCAGATAGCAATAAGCGGGGAACAGGCTGACTTGGTTGAAGGCGTGGTGAACGGCGCTATTTCGGATTTCTTCGCAAAAAACCCCGGCCTGAGCATCGAATCGCTTGAAATAAGCGGCGGGCAAATCAAATTCAAGGGCACGTTCCCGCAGGAAATAGAAGGAAACCCGAACGTGGTGCCAAAAGAAATCATTTGAAGCGCACTGGCACATGCACGCAGGGAAGGCACACAGATGGATTCGGTTAAATGCGCTGTTTTCAGCGAACAGCTTGCAAGGGAACTGGGTAAAACCGAGGGCCAATCCGACCTCGAATTCTACAACAGGGTGCACGGCGGGAAGGTCCTGACATTCATTTTCCCGCGCGGCCACCCTGAAAAAATCAATCCCTTATTGCAGGCGCTGTATCTCGCAGATTACGTGATTATCAGCGCGGACAAAATCGATTCCGCCCTTGGCGAAATAATTGTCGCCGCCGACTGCCTTGGGAAGGAAAAGGGCTTCATTGTGCAAGGGGAAAACCTTGACGAAGGCCTTTTCGAAAAAATCATTGCCGGCACAAAAGTGCAGGGCTTTGAAAAAATCCAAAAGGAAGCGATTCTGGACAGGATTTCATCGATGGAACCGATAAAAAAAGAGGGAGGCACTATTGTGGACCTTGACGCGATGTTCAACGTGAAAGGCGTGGGCGTTGTCGCGCTCGGCTTTGTCGCTCAGGGAAAGGTTTCAAAGTTCCAGAAACTCTGGGCGCTCCCGAAAAATGCTGAAGTGCTTGTGAAATCAATTCAAGTGCAGGACAAGGACATTGAAGAGGCAGGCAGCGGCGAAAGGGTCGGCCTTTCACTGAAAGGAATCGAGGCCGAGGATTTCTCGAGGGGAATGGTGCTTTCCGACGATAATGCTTTTGAGGAAAAGAAAGAATTCAATGTTTCATTCCAGAAAAACAAGTTCTGCAAAAAGGAAATCGCCGAAAAAATGCAGTTGCACGTGCAGTGCAGGATGCAAATCGCAGGCTGCACAGTGAAGTCATTGAACCCGCTCAGGATCGAAACCGGAAAGCCGATTGCAATAAGGAAAGGTGAATCCGTTGCCTTATGCGATGTCGAGGCAAAGCCGCGCGTGATAGGGCAGGGAAAAATAATTTAAAGCCAGAAAAAGCGCATGCATTTCTTTTTAAACCATAATATTCTACAACATTACCATGTGCCCCCATGTTGACGCAGTTCTTTTCAACAAGAAAGGCGTGAGAAAAATCCTGACCGTTGCGCTTGACGACGGCGAGGACATTTTGAACTGCCTGCAGCAGGCAATGGAGCAGCACGGCCTAAGGGAAATCAAGGTCGAGGACATGAGCGGCACAATGAAGGAAGGCTACATCAACTATTTTGAAGGCGGGCACTTCGCTTCGTCCAAGTTCAAAGACAAACCCATATTGAGGGCGAACGGCGACTTCAAGCTCTCAGGCGGAGACCTTTGGGGCACAATGCACATTTGCACAGCAGACAAAAAACCAATTATGGGCACGCTCATCAAGGGAACCGCGGCAAACGGCCTTGAAATGAAGGTCTCGTTCGTGCAAATTTAAACAGAACTGCAGACAAAAACCCTGTTTTTCAAATTAAACACGTGGAATTTCCTTTCCCCTGATAATTGCGACTCTATTTCTTTTTTCGCAAGCGCCTGCAGTTTCGGTTCGAATGAACCGCGGAGCACAACCTTTCCCGCGCCCAGGGCGCGAAGCTCTTGCACCAAATCCTTTTCCTTCACTTCCCTGAGCACCCCGAAGGAATTTTTGAAGAAAGCGCTCCGCACAACGGAATCCGAAGTGAAAAAACTGCCGGAAAAAACAGAAATACCGGCGCCGAGCTTTTCCAGGAGTTCGGCCTGCAGTCCGGCTTTCACAACGCATTCACCGAGTTCGAACAAAAATCTTTTAGGGGAAGGCAATTCAGGAAAAGGCCTTGGTTCCAAAGAACCAGACTCAATCCTTTCCCCTGAAGGGAGCGCTACAGCAGAGCGCTCGCATTTCTTGAGCGCGCCAAAATAAAGGCTTGCGCAGTTCAATTCGCCGGCAAGGGAAACGTATTCGCGCTCGCAATCGAAGGGCAGTTCCCTCACTGAAAGCTCGCGTGAAACCTCGATGCAGGACTTCTTGATTCCGCTTTTTTCGATGAAAAAGGCGAGCTTTTTCGCGTCCGGCTCTGTTTCATCGAGGGCGCTGACCCTTTTGCCCTGCGCGGTCCTCCGCGAAGGGTCGGCAAAGGCGATGTCTGCATTAAGCGATTTCAGGCCAAGGCCGAAGCAGTTCGAGTTTATGAATTCTATATTTTCAACTCCGTATGCTTTCGCGTTTTTTTTCGCGCACTCCAAAATATTTTTGTCTATTTCCGCCGCGAAGACTTTCCTGCAGTTTTTTGCAAGCGCAATCGCGTCCATCCCGATGCCGCAGCACAAATCAACTGCTACATAACCATTGAGGCGTTGGGCGCGATAAAGGGAAATTGCTTCCGGCGTCGCCTGTTCCACGGAAGAGCGCGAGGGGAAAAACATTCCGGCGGCTTTGGAAAATTTTTTTTCAGCAAGCGCCCTTAATTCGGCAAGGGATTCTTTCATAAAACAGGTCACTTCACTGCGCGGACGCCGTATGCGCTTTCGATTTTTTCGGCGTTCCTGAAGCCGGCTTCCTCGAGCCGTTTCATTGTTTTGAGCTTGAAATCGCGGCCTTTCTTTTCGCCTGGGGCGCCGGTGTAATGGAACAAGACACAGCCTGGCTTGAGGACGCGGAGGAGTTCCTGGTAGAAAGGTCTGCCGTAAAGCTCGCCTGCGAGGGAAAGGCGCGGCGGGTCGTGCAATATGCTGTCAAAATATGAATCTGGAAAAGAGCGGATGCCTGAAAAAACGTCTTCATTTTTGAGAAAAATTTTTTTATTGGAGAAGAGTTTTGCTGAAAACTCGTTCTTTTTCGCGATTTCCAGGACGCTGGGG
>JAZDDY010000027.1:0-13288 GCA_043809265.1 Candidatus Iainarchaeum sp. | reverse complement strand
TTTTCTTTTTCGCCCAAATCGATTTTTTCCGAAACGATTGTTTCCTTGAGGTAATTCAAAAGGCGCTTGAAGGATTCGCCTTTGGTGTCCCGCTTGTACAGAAGCGCCGGTTCCCTGAAATACAGGGAAAGCGTGTTTTCCGCTTCAGCATCCAATGAATAAAGCCCTTTTTCAGAAAGGTTTGCGAGTTTTTTAAAAGGCCTTTCAAGGCAGAGCACTGATTCCAAAAACTTTTCCCTTAATCCCGCCTTTTCCGCAAGGATTTCTTTTTTCCTTGATTCGAGCGCCAGCAATGCCTGCGCCGAGCCGGAATTCATTATCCTTTCAAGCGATGCTTTTGCAGCCTTGCGGTCGGCTTCCGCGGAATCCAGGGCTTTTTCAAGCGCAAGCATTTTTTCATCCGCTTTTGCAAGCTCCGCCTTGTCTTGCCTGATGCTTTCGACAGAGGCCACAAGGTGTTTTTTCATGAACAAAAAATCGTTTGCCTTGACCAGTTCGGCAAGGGACTTAAGCGAGGTTTCAAGCGCGTCGATTTTTTTGCCTATTTCCCTCATTGTATCCTTGAGGATAAAGCTGGTGTAGGCGATGTTTTTCGAACTGGACCTTATTTTCTGGTCCAAAAGCCTGAGGCTTTCATAGGAATAATTGCGGATTTTTTCAGGGTCGTCTGTAAAAGGCGGCTGGATCCTTTCAAGGACAGCATTCATTTTCCTTATCGAATCGTCCTTTGCTGTCTTTGCTGCCTTCCTGAAGCGCTTGTTGCCGTCATCGCTTATGTCCTCTTTTTCAAGGCTTTCAAGGAGCGCCTTTGCCCCGCGGATAGTGTGCTTTATTTCCGCAAACTTTGCAGGGACCTCCTTGCCCATTACGCTGTTTTTCTGCGCCGCCCTGCTTTCAAGGAAAGATTCAACCTCGTCGAACCTGAGTTCTGTGATTCCCTTGGGGGCGGTTTTTGCGGAAGTACCGCCGCCGAAAAGCCATGCAAACAGTTTTTCAAGGAAATTCATCAATAGGAGAAAGAAAGAACAAAGAATAAAACCATATCCAGTAAGAAAGCATTGGTTAAGTCTACATAACCTTTTCCCTTTTTATTCCTTTTCAGCCAATTCCTTTCCAGTGGGCACGATGGACATACCTAAATTGCTGGCTGAAAAAAAGCCGCTTATCGAAAGGGAAATAGAAAAGGTGCTGCCAAGGAAGGCGAACGCGGAATGGCTTGAACGCGCGATAGGCAAGGCCGATTATTCCTATGACCTTGAAACAATCTCCAAAGAATTCAACGCCCCGGCCTGGGAATTTTTGGACAGGGGAGGCAAGAGATGGAGGCCTGCATTGATGCTTTCGGCCTGCAAGGCCGCAGGCGGAAAAGAGCAGGATGCTTTGCCATTTACGCCGATTGCAGAGCTCATACACGAAGGCACAATAATCGTGGACGACATTGAAGACGGGGCTGAAGTGAGGCGCGGGAAAAAGGCGCTGCACCTGCTTTTCGGCATCGACACTGCAATAAACGACGGCAACGCGCTTTATTTCCTGCCCTTGATGCTGGTTTACAGGAATATTGGAAACCTGCCTGAAGCCAAAAGGCTGAAAATCCTTGAAATTTACGGTGAAGAAATGCTCAGGCTGAGCTTCGGCCAGGCAATGGACATCCACTGGCACAAGGGAAAAAAATGCAGCGTGAAAGAAAACGATTACCTGCAGATGTGCGCTTACAAGACAGGCGTGCTTGCAAGGCTTTCAGCAAAACTTGGCGGAATACTTGGCGGAGGCTCGGAAGCGCAGGTCGAGGCATTGGGAAAATTCGGGGAAGCAATCGGGGTCGGATTCCAGATACAGGACGATATACTAAACATTGCACCTGCAAGCGGAAAATGGGGCAAGGAAATCGGAGAGGATATTTCGGAAGGAAAAAGGACGCTGCTGGTGCTGCATGCGCTGGGAAGCCTTGGAAAAAAGGAAGCAATGGAGCTTGAAAAAATCCTTAACAGGCACACAAAAAACAAAAATGCAATAATGAAGGCGATTGCGCTCATCAAAAAGGCAGGCTCCATAGAATATGCCGGCGATAAGGCAAAAAAGATTGTGAAGGAAAGCTGGCAGAAACTGGAAGGAATGCTGCCTGAAAGTGAAGGAAAGCAGGAACTGGAAGCGTTCGCAAAATTCATGGTGGACAGGAAAATTTAGGCAAAGCAAAATCTGTGCAATTCAATTTTCCATTATTTCAAGCACGTCGAGTTCTTTGCACGAACACTTGTTTCCAAGCAATGAGGAAAAACTGGGATTGGTGCGACCTTCGTCCCCTGAAATGAATTCTTTCACGTAAAGGCCTGAGTCAGCAATAACCTGCACCACAAGCTCGTTTTTTGAAAGCAGTTCGATTCCCTTTATTTCAAGCTTCCTTTTCCTGTCCATGTCGGCGCGGCGCTTTGAAACCCTTAGCGGGGTCCTTTGGATTATTTCAAAGGACTGCCCTGGAAGTGCCTTTGCTTTGCCTGAATCAATGGGCTGTTCGCAGGAAACAGTTGCCTCGTACAATTTGGCGTGCTTTTTTTCTTTTGTCACTGCCACCTCGGCGTTTTGGCAGTATTCGAGATCTGAAATTTCTATTTTTTTGCTTTCAGCCCTGTTCACTTCGTCCTTCAATTGCTTTAAGCCAAGCGACCTTTTTTTCGGTTCCAGTAATTCTAGGACAAACTGCCTGCCGTTTCCCAGCATCCTTACATCCTTGTCTTCGCGGCCAGCGCCGTGGAATTTTCCTGAGGCGGCGCCGAACAGCGGGAGAGCGTGCTTTTCGATAAGCGACTGGACTGATTCGCTTGTGAGGATGCCTGTTTTTCCGCAGAAACCGCAGCCTTTGCCCCTGCACTTGAAGCAGAAGTGCTTTGTCTGGGTTATTTCCCGCGAAAATTTCTTGTAGCGGCCGCTTATGAACACAGGCAGCAAATGGAAAAAAACAAGGTCCTGGTTGAAATTCACTGTTATTTCAAGCTCCGGATTATCAAAATCCGCTTTGGCATTCAGCGCCTTTTCGAATCCCCTTACAAGCACAGGCTGGAATTCCTTCTTCAAAAGCATTTTTGCCTCGTCGCTTAACGCATCCTGGAAAGAGCACCCGACCCTGAAGCGCGAGAACTCGAATTCCTTGAGGATTTTTGCGGAATTATCAGCTATAAGCACAACTGTTTCGCTGTTGAAGCCAGTGAAGGCGTATTTTGCATATTGCATAAGAATAAAGCCAGGCAAAAGATTTATTGGATTTTCCCCTGGATTGCCGGACGGCTTAAGCGGCCTGGCTTGCCCTTGAACCGCTTTTTTCGGAAAGCGCCGCCTGCGCCGCTGCGAGCCTTGCGATTGGCACCCTGAACGGAGAGCAGCTCACATAATCTATGCCTGCGCCCTGGCAGAAGGCGATTGATTTTGGGTCGCCGCCGTGCTCGCCGCAAATCCCGACACTTAATTTTTTGTTGTTTTTCCTGCCGTCGGCCACAGCCATCTTGATCAGTTTTCCGACACCCTCCGAATCAAGGACCATGAAGGGATTGTCCTGGATGACGCCCTGGTCTACATAGTGTTCGAGGAAAAGCACTTCCGCATCGTCCCTTGAAATGCCGAGAGTTGTCTGGGTAAGGTCGTTTGTGCCGAAAGAAAAAAAGCTTACGTGCTTTGCGATTTTTTCCGCGATAAGGCAGGCCCTCGGCAGTTCGATCATTGTGCCGACCTTGAAAGCGATTTTCTTATGAGCCCTTTCCATTGTGCTTTCTGCAATGCCTGAAACCAGGAGGCTCAACTGGCCTATTTCAGACTCGTGGCCTACAAGCGGGATCATGACGTTCGGAAAAACCTTGAAGCCCTGCTTTTCGGCCTGCAATGCGGCTTCAAAAATCGCCTGCACCTGCATTTCATAAATTTCAGGATAGAGGATGCCGAGCCTGCAGCCCCTGAAACCGAGCATCGGGTTTTTTTCGCTCAGGTCGCTTGCCTTCTTGTACAATTTCCTCAAGTCATCGAGTTTTTTGCCTTTCGCTCCAACCGCTTCGAGTTCGCAGATTGTTTTTGTGAGCTCGAGCCTGTCAGGCAGGAATTCGTGCAACGGGGGATCCAAAAGCCTTATCACCACAGGCAGGCCGTTCATTGCCTTGAAAATCCCTAAAAAATCAGAGCGCTGCATAGGGAGCAATTTGGCCAGTGCCTTCCTGCGCTCTTTGCCATCCGCGGCCATTATCATTTCCCTTACCACCGGCAGTCTTTCCTGCTGCATGAACATGTGCTCTGTCCTGCACAGCCCTATGCCTTCGGCGCCGAAATCCCTTGCCCTCTTTGCATCCTCAGGAGTGTCGGCATTCGCCCTCACCCCGAGCGACCTTATGCGGTCGGCCCACCTGAGAATCGTGCGCATGCTGTTGCTCATTTCCGGGTCGATTAAATTTGCCTTTCCGAGCATAACTTCTCCTGAAAGGCCGTCGATTGTAACCCAGTCGCCTTCCTTTACAGTGTGGCCGGCGGCAGTGAAGCGTTTTTCCTTAAGGTCGATTTTTATTTTCTCGCAGCCTGAAACGCATGGCTTTCCCATTCCGCGCGCTACGACTGCGGCATGAGAGGTCATTCCCCCGTGCGTTGTCAGGACGCCTTCTGCTGCCACAACGCCGTGGATGTCTTCAGGCGTTGTTTCAGGGCTTACAAGCAATACTTTCATGCCGCTCTTTGCAAGGAGTTCGGCGCGGTCAGCTGAAAAAACAGCCTGGCCGAATGCAGCCCCGGGCGAAGCAGGAAGGCCTTTTCCAATTACCCCTGGTTTTGATTTCTGGTCGATGCGCTTATGCAGGAGCATGTCAAGGTGCTCAGGCTCGATTCGCATTATCGCCTCGCGCTTCGAGATTATGCCCTCGTTGTGCATATCCACAGCAATCCTGACAGCGGCTTCCGCAGTGCGCTTGCCGTTCCTTGTCTGGAGCATCCACAACTTGCCTTTTTCAAAGGTGAACTCGAAATCCTGCATGTCGGCATAATGGAGCTCGAGCTTTTTCGCAATCTTCGCTATTTTCTTGTAAATCACCGGGATTTCCTTTTTCATTCCGTCCAAAGGCTTCGGGGTGCGGATTCCTGCAACAACGTCCTCGCCCTGGGCATTAATCAAATACTCGCCGTACAGTTTTTTTTCGCCGTTGGAAGGGTTTCTTGTAAAACCGACGCCTGTGCCTGAATCGTTGCCCATATTGCCGAAAACCATTGCCTGCACGTTTGCTGCAGTGCCGACCGAATCAGGGATGCGGTGGATTTTTCTATATGTGAGGGCGCGCTTTGTGTTCCATGAATCGAACACAGCGCCGATTGCAAGCGAAAGCTGCTGTTTTGGGTCCTGGGGAAAAGCGCTTTTCGTGCCAGCCAAGTAAACAGCCTTGAATTTTCCGATTATTTTCTCGAGGTCTTCTTCGTTCAAATCGACATCTGTTTTCACGCCGCGCTTTTTCTTGGCGTCGGAGAGAATTGCCGCGAATTTTTCCTCTGGAACGCCTTTCACGACATTCCCGAACATCTGTATCAGGCGCCTGTAGGAATCCAAGGCAAAGCGCCTGTTCCCGCTCTGCACTATGAGGCCTTCGAGCGTGCGGTCGTTTAAGCCTAGGTTCAGGATTGTGTCCATCATTCCAGGCATCGAAACAGGCGCGCCGCTCCTCACAGAAACCAGGAGGGGATTCCCCTTATCGCCGAATTTTTTGCCTGTCTTTGCCTCGACAGAGGAAAGCGCCTTTTCGGTTTCCTTTTTGAGTGCCGCAGGCTGCCTGCCCTTGTTCGCAAGGAAATAATTGCAGGCGCGCGTGCTGATTGTGAAGCCCGGAGGGATAGGCAATCCGATCAATGCCATTTCCGCAAGGTTCGCTCCCTTGCCCCCGAGCAAAGCCTTGTTTTCTTTCCTCCCTTCCTCAAACAAAAAAACATATTTTTCCCTTGAAGCCATATAAATTCCCCTCTATAGAATAGGCGATTACTAAAAGGCGTACAAAAAAAGTGCTGTTAAGGGTTTAAAAACACTTATTGCAGGCAAGCCAAAAAAGCCGGAATTTACGGCAGTGAGCGAATTTTCAGCTTGTGCATGAGGAAATTGAACTTGTCCCTGAGGGAATTTTCCTCGGAATTGCGCTCTTCCCCGACAAGGACCGCCGCCAGGCTGGCGATCTCGTTGCCTGCCCTCGAATTCGGCCTGAAGTGGGTCACAGGAAAATTATAGGAAAAGGATTCATGGACAGCGCGGTCCTCCCTTATTTCGGCAAGCACCGGCGCTTCGACAATGTCCTCGATTTCTTTCCTTGAAATCTGGGGCAGCGAGGCATTAACCTTGTTTATGACGACCCCCAAAACCTTTTTTTTCATCGCCCTTGCAAGGCGCACTGAACGCAGTGCATCGATTATCGCCGGCATTTCGGGATTGGTAACGACTAGGACAAAATCGCTTATCTGGATTGCACTCCTTGCCTCTTCGCCGAGGCCTGCGCCCGCATCGACCAAAATCATGTCGGCCTTGTTCTTGAGGCTGTGTTTTATCATTGTGAATGCCTTGTTGTAATCGGCAGCAAGCTCAGGAAGCGCAAGCGAGCAGGTGATAAGCCTCACGCCTGAATCGTGCTCCAGAATAACTTCATCCATTGCAAATTCGCCGTTCAATACGTTGTTGATGGTTTTGTTGGCAGGCATATAGCCCAAGTAAAGCGATGCGGTGGGTGAAGTGACATTGCCTTCCACCACAATGGAGTCATAGCCCATTTTTGTAAGGGAAGAGGCAACATTCAGGGCGATCGTTGTTTTACCGACGCCGCCTTTGCCGGAAATAATCGAAATAATTTCTCCCACAAACACCACACCCAAGGCAAAAATTCAAGCCAGTAATATTACCATTCTCGGATATTTATATTTAATGGTTTGAGCGCAAAAAAAAAAATGTTTAAAAGAGCCCATGCAAAAGACAAACAATGCCTTCAATTAACAATGCCCGGGCCGATGGCCAAGCATAAAGCCCGGGAAGCATACATTAATATTCTTTGAAAGCGAAAATTATTGACAACCGGGCCGGCGTTTTTAAATGCAGAAAGAAGCAATATTGTTTTTCATTCTGATTGCTTTTTCGCTTTTTTCAATCGCCTTTGGCGCTTTCTGGTTTATTTTCCAGGCCGTGGAGCAGGGAGGGCTGGCGATATTCGATTCAGGCACACTGCAGTCAGGGGAAAAGTGCGTTGATTCTGACAACGGGAAGAATTTCGACCTGAAGGGGGCAACTTACAATTCCGGCACCGGCATCACCCAAACGGATTACTGCTCCGGCGACCTGCTGATAGAGTGGTTTTGCGCCGGCAATTCTGAAGCCAGCACAGCCCACAAGTGCCAGACTGTGTGCGAGAACGGGGCTTGCATTGCGGAAACAGGGGGCGGCAACGGCACAGGGTTGGGGGATTCGGCCGAAAATGCGGCCGCAAACTGCACAGCACAGTTTTCAGACCCGAAAGGGCAGGCAGGCTGCCTTTCGCGAATTTACCAATTGTACGCCCGCGAACCCGATTCCGGGGAAAGCCAATATCTTGGGCCTGTCTGCGAAAAATTAATGGAAATTGTCTGGGCAAACAGGGACACGATTTCAAAACAGGATGGCGGCGGGACAGTATACACGCAATACTATGATGTGCCGAACTGCTATGCACTAAAGATATACTCGGCCAACGGGGGCGATTTGGACTGCGGGCTGCTTGCCGGAAAGAATATAGACCTGGGCGGCGGGCGCCTTTACGATTGGAACAAGGAATGCAGAAAGAGCCTCGCAAAATTGGTCGGGCAGAATGCAGACATGGAAAAAAGCGGCTCGGAAACAATAAAGGAATGCGAAAACAGGGTTTCTGAAGAAGAGGCGTTGGCTGCCTGCCTTTCAATGGCATTCGACAACTACAAAAAAAGCCTTGAAGCTGGCGGAAACGCGCCGCCGGACTTTTGGCAGTTGTGCGAAAAAATGGATGCGCTTGTGTGGAAGCACAGGGAAACCATTACAAGAACAGCTTGGGGGGAAGAATACTATTATTTTTACAGCGTCCCGGACTGCTATGCCTACTATGCTTTCGACCACAACATTGGCAGCTCGGCCTGCGAATCCCTTTCAGGGAAAATAGTTTCCACCGCAACTTTCCGGGCCGTGGATTGGGGGAAAAGGTGCAGCCAAACCCTTTTATCGCTCACCGGGGCGGAGGCTGCCTGCACTGATTCAGACGGCGGCCTAAACTATTACACGAAAGGATACATACTCAATGCAGAAGGGGTAAAATCGTGGGACGAATGCAATCCTGGCCTGGATACTAGCAAAAACACCCTGCTCGAATACTATTGCACTGGAAATCAGGCGGAACCCGCTCTTGGAAAAACATTCGAGTGCCAGAACGGGTGTGACGACGGGGCATGCCTGAAGGAAGGCGCCCCGCTAATAAAAAAAACCACCCTTGATCCGCCTTCGATAAAGCACAACGAAACGCTAAGGATTTGGGTTGACGGAAACAATTTCAATGAAATGAAAGTTGAAATATTCCACAGCGGCACAGGGGAAGAGGAAAACAACGGTGGGTCGCAGCCGATTGCAACAGGATATTTTGGAAAAACCTTCACTTCTGAAAAAGCATTTCTGGTATGGAACAACGTGGCGGACAATCCAGATAGGCCGGAGGCCGGGGAATACACTGTAAAAATCACCGCCAGGAATGGCAGCCAGGAAACCTCAAAAGAAGCGCATTTCACGATTCAAGAAGAAGAGCTGCCGGAACTCCAGACAGAGGCGTATATCCTCACAGATAAGGATTCCTGCAAAGCGCCCTGCACTGTAAAGTACACCTGTGACGCATCAAAGATTTCAGCAAACATGCTGAGCAGACAATTCGACATCGGCGAAAAACACAGCGTTCCGGCAGAAGGCGAATACCTGTTTGAAAAGGCGGGGGACTACAACATGGTTGTGAAGTTTTACAATATACAGCCCGGGGAGCGCCACGCCACAACAACAAAAACAATCAGGGTCACTTAGGTCTCGGCCGGAAAAAACAAAAGGCGATTGCAGGCAGGAAGCTCAGCCAGAATCCACAATCAAATATTTTGCCAGCAGCGGATGCTTTTCTTTAAGCTCGGCATAGCACTGCCTTGCGATTTTTCTGTAGGATTCGTGGCCTGCCTTTCCGCTGCGCAATTTTATGAAATGCCATAATTCGCGCAAATTCCAGGTGAACAAAACGCGCTTGCGGAAAGCGAGCGGAACGCAGTACTGGGCTTCAAAAGGCATTTCAGCGCGCATGGAATCGAACAATTTTTTTGCGGAAAGCATGCATTTTTCGAAGCCGTCTTTGAGGCCGCAATCGATAATCTCTTGAGGCACTGAATAACCGTGGTCTGCGGAAAGCAGCTGCGTTGTCTGCGTGCACATCCTGTGCCTTTGGATATCCCTGAAAGCCCCGAAATCCACCAAAATATCGAAAGTGAAATACGGGTGCTCGAATTCGCGCAAAGGCTGCTCCTTGCCGATATCCTTCATAAAACCATCCAGGACAGATTCCTTCTCAGCATCGCTCATTTTTTCGGCCTGCTTCAGGCACTGCGCAAAAGAATGCCCGGAATAGCGATAGAGAACAGAGGCAACCAGTTTTGCTTCGGCATTCTTGTCAGAAACCACAAGCTCAACATCTTTCCGATTCTCGGCCTTCAAAGAGTATTTCTTGGAAAAGGAAAGCATCCGTTCTTCGGTTCCAAAAAGGTAATCGTTTTTCTTTGCGGCCTTCAAAAGTGAGGGCAGGATTTTCGAGCATTCTTCTTTCATCTGCGCGCCGATTGCCTGCATTTCTTCCAGGGGGTGCGAAAGCATTTTCACAATCGCGTGCTCGAGTGCGCGCGCATTGGCTGTCATGCCGATATTGGTGAGCGTGCTTGCAGGGAGCGCATAACGGAGCACATCGCACGCGCGAGATTTCGTGAGAGATTCGTAGAACTTTTCGTTCATTGCTTCAGGCTTTGGGTACTTTTTTTTCATGAACTCAATCATCTTCGGAGTGCTTTCGACATAAAAATCGAAAAGCGAATCCATCACGCGCTCGTACTCGGTACCGAAATTGGATTTCATGATTTTTTCAGGCTTCAAATATTTGGTGCGGTCAAACAACTGGTAGCGCGTGCTTTTCTCTGTGAAAGCCGCCAAGCGCACATCTTCGATGGATTTGCTTGCAAGGATGCTGACATTCTCCAAAGCAAGCGGGCAGACCGCGTGCTCGGCAACGCTGTTGTGGCCGAAACCCACAACCCATTTCTCATTGAAAGCCGAGGCCTTCTGCTGTGCAGAGGAAAAATAATCTGTTGATTCCATAAAAGAGCCTTTTGGGAGGAGCTCGCCTTCTTTCAGCAATTTGAGCAGGTTGTCACGGAAAGAGGCAGGGGAGCGCGAAACATATGCAAACACGACAGAAACCACTTCAGGCGGCAGGTTCTTCAGGGCATAAACGTCCTTCTCAAGGCTTGTCACATGCCGCAAAAGGATTTCTGAATCTTCTTTGGAATAAGGCATTTGAATCACTCTAAAGAAAGGGAAAAAAGAATTAAAAAGTGTCCAGCAAAAAACTCCAAACCAGCAGGATTGAAGGCAATCGTCGTAATTCGCTTCACTTAAAGACGAAACGTTTAAATAGATAGGGGTGGAAGGAGTTATATCTGTGGCAATTTGAGTGTGAAATGAATGAATTCGGAAATAGAAAAATTTTATGACAAGCCCTGGCAGGAACGCCTGGACATAATCGCAATGGAATGCGGCTTGAACGCCGAGGAAAGGCAGCTGCTTGAGGGCTCGGGGCAGGCGGACTTTGAAACCCTGAACAGGATGAGCGAAAACGTCATCGGGGCTTTTGCACTGCCTTTCGGGGTTGCGCTGAACTTCAAAATAAATGGCAGGGATTTTATTGTGCCTATGGCAATCGAAGAGGCAAGCATTGTGGCCGCTGCAAGCAACGGCGCGAAGCTTGCAAGGAAGGCAGGCGGCTTCAAGGCCGAAAGTTCGGCGCAGCACATGATCGGGCAGATTGTCCTGACCGGAGTTAAAAACAAAAAGGCCGTGCAGGAAATCAAAAAAAGGAAAAAAGAACTGCTCGAAAAGGCAAGCGCGGTGGACAGCGTGCTGAAAGAGCACGGCGGCGGAGCCGTGGATTTGGAGACTGTGAAACAGGGTGAATTTTTGGAAGTACGACTTACTGTTAATGTGCTTGATGCAATGGGCGCAAACGCAGTGAACACGATGTGTGAAAGGCTTGCGCCTGAACTTGCGGAAATTGCAAAAGGAAAGGCGTTCATGAGAATCATTTCGAATTATGCGGTGAAACGGATTGCGAAAGCGCAGGCAACCTGGAAAAAAGAAGATTTGGGCGAAGGGACCGTGGACGGAATAATCAAGGCGCAGAAGTTTGCAGAGAAAAACGTTTTCAGGGCAGCAACCCACAACAAAGGGATAATGAACGGAATCGCAGCCATCGCGATTGCCACCGGGAATGATTTCAGGGCAATAGAGGCAGGGGCGCACGCTTATGCCGCAAGAAGCGGAAAATACAAACCCCTTACCAAATACAAGAAGGATAGGGAAGGGAATTTGGTTGGGGAAATTGAATTGCCGGTGCAGGCCGGGATTGTGGGCGGAACCACAAGGGCAAATCCCATGGCGAGATTGGGATTGAAGATTTTGGGCGCAAAGAGCGCAAAGGAATTGAACGAATGCTTTGCAGCAGTCGGCCTCGCGCAGAACTTTGCTGCATTGAGGGCGATTGTTTCGGAAGGCATCCAAAAAGGCCACATGAAACTGCACGCCGAAAACATTGCAGTGCAGGCAGGCGCGAAAGGCGAAGAAATAAAAACAACTGCTGCGAAAATGATAGCATCAGGAAAAATAAGCGAAGGCGAAGCGAGAAAGATTTTGAGTGATGGAAAATGAGCGGAAAAAAATCAGGCATTGTCGGTTACGGCGTTGAAATACCTTTGCGCAGGGTAAAAGTCGAGGAAATAGCGCGCGTGTGGGGAAAGACGGCGCGCATGTATCCGAAGGATTGAATGTAAAAGAAAAAGCGGTTGCGGCGCAGGACGAGGATTCCTGCACTTTGGCAGTGGAAGCGGCAAGGAAAGGCCTCAGGGATTTCAGCATCGACCCGAAAAGGCTGGGCGCAATTTATGTTGGCTCTGAATCCCACCCATATGCGGTGAATCCCACTTCAACCATTGTAGGGGAAGCGCTTGGCGCAACCAACGAATATTTTGCTGTCGACCTTGAATTTGCCTGCAAGGCCGGCACTGCGGGAATGCAGATCTGCATGGCGCACGTTCTTTCCGATATGATTGATGTCGGGCTTGCAATCGGGGCTGACACCGCACAGGGCAGGCCGAACGACGCGCTGGAATTCACGGCAGGCAGCGGCGCAGCGGCGATATTTATCGGCGCTGACAAAAAAGAGGTTATTGCGGAAATAGACCAGACCTGCTCTTTCACAACCGACACCCCTGATTTTTGGAGAAGGCCGAAGGCCGAATTCCCTGAGCACACAGGAAGGTTTACAGGGCAGCCGGCATACTTCAAGCACGTGCTCAGCGCTGCAAAATTATTGCTGAAAAAAACAGGCATGGAAGGAAAAGACTTCGACTGGGCTGTATTCCACCAGCCGAACGGAAAATTCCCGATAAAGGCGGCAGAAACCCTCGGAATTCCATTCGAAAAAATAAAACAGGGCCTTCTCACGCCATTCATTGGAAACACTTATTCCGGCGCAACACCGATAGGGCTGTGCTCGATACTGGATGTTGCAAAGCCAGGAGATAAAATTCTGGCCGTAAGCTATGGCTCGGGGGCAGGCGCTGATGCGTTTGCAATGACTGTTACAAAAAATATTGAAACACGCAGGGCAAAAGTGCCTGTATTGAAAATGATTGAAAGGAAAGAATACGTCGATTATGCGGTATACCTGAAGCACAGGGGAAAAATCAAGAGCCTTTGAGGAAAATGGTGTGAAAATGGTTGAAGTCGTTGTTGTCGGAGCAGGAATGACAAAATTCGGGGAAAACTGGGAAAGCTCATTCAGGCAGATGATTGCGGATGCAGCAATAAAGGCGCTCGTGGATTCTGGACTGGCCGGGGAAAAAATAGAGGCGATTTACGGCGGCTGCATGGCTTCGGGCAGATTTATTGGCCAGGAACACATAGGCGCGCTTATTGCAGACCAGCTTGGGTTGAATCCGATCCCGAGCACACGATGTG
>JAZDDY010000026.1:0-4731 GCA_043809265.1 Candidatus Iainarchaeum sp. | reverse complement strand
TTTTATTTTCCGATGCCTTCATAGGCAAAGCCAATTTTCTCCAAATGCTTCCTGTCATAAATATTTCTTCCATCGATGATTAATGGGTTTTTCATAATCCTTTTAATCCTTTCAAAATCGATTTCCCTGAATTCATTCCATTCAGTGACCAAAACCAGTGCATCCGCGCCATCAAGCGCCTCGTATGGCGAAGCCGCAAATTTCACTCCCTTCAATATTTTTCCTGCCTCATGCATTGCGACAGGGTCGTACGCTGAAACCTTTGCGCCTTCCTTCAACAGCGCATTCGCTATCTCCACTGAAGGTGCCTCCCTCATGTCATCGGTGTCCGGCTTGAATGAAAGGCCGAGCATTGCGATTTTTTTCCCTTTAAGGCTTTTCAGCCCTGCCTTCAGTTTTTTCACAGGCAGCAATTTCTGCCTTTTGTTCGCTTCCTCTGCCGCTCTGGGGATTTTTAAGTCCACGCCGTATTTTTTCGCTGTATGAATAAGCGCTTTCACGTCTTTCGGGAAGCATGAGCCGCCCCAGCCGCAGCCTGCCTTCAGGAATGCCGGCCCGATCCTGCTGTCAAGGCCTATACCTTCCGCAACAGTGTCGATGTTCGCGTTGACCTTGTCGCAGAGCCATGCAAGCTCGTTGATGAAAGAAATTTTAGTCGCAAGCATTGCATTCGAGCCGTACTTTATGAGTTCGGCGCTCTCGATGTCAGTGAACAAAATCTTTGCACCCAAAGGCCTGTACAATTCCTCCATTGCCTTGCTTGCCTTTTCGTCCCTTGCCCCTATCACTATCCGGTCCGGTTTCAAAAAATCGTTTATTGCGTTGCCTTCGCGCAGGAACTCGGGATTTGAAACAACATGGAATTTTCCCTTGTAATGCCTTGCAACCTTATTTTCGACCATGCTGCCTGTCCCCACCGGAATAGTGCTCTTGTTCACAATGACTTTTTCCCCGTCCAATGCCTTTCCGATTGTGTCGGCTGCCTGCTCCACATATTTGAGGTCGGATTCCCCGTTTTCGCCCTGCGGCGTCCCGACCGCAATAAAAATCACCTGCGATTTTTTCACGGCATCAGCCGTGTCTGTGGTGAAGGAGATCCTTCCTGCCTTTATGTTTTTTGAAAGCATTTCGTCAAGGCCCGGCTCAAAAATCGGGCTTTTGCCTTTTTTCAATAATTCGATTTTTTCCTTGTTGACATCGACGCAAATGACCTTGTTCCCCAAATCCGCAAAGCACGCGCCTGCCACAAGGCCGACATAGCCTGTGCCTATCACTGCAATTTCCATTTTTTTCCCACTCCTTAAAGGCAATACTATATATGCGTTATAAAATTAAAACTGATTATTGGTACAAGCGTTAAAGGGGATGCGAATTCTAATAAAAATCGCGAGGCATCATGAAAAACCATCTTCCCCGCGAAGGGTTTTTTGGATTGGTGTTGCCGAGGACAAGCGCTTGCAGGGCCTGCAGCCTCCTTGATTCGTTGATTCTTCCTGCCGACCGCAAAGCGTGCCAGTTCTCCTTGACCTCGGAATAGGCTTTTTCATAAGAATACTGTAAATAGCCTTCCAGGTACCGCCCTGCCTGCCTTGCATCTATGCCTGACATGTATTCCATGACAAGATAGCCTTTTGTAACGCCGTAAACCTGCGGCAAAACAGATCTTGAAAACAATTCCTGCACCGGCTGCCCTGAGGCGGTTGTGATTTCCTTTTTCCTTGTTTCCTCGCGGTAAGTTTTAAGGGCGGCTGTCATTTCGCCTGGATTCAGGCCGTGTTCGCCTGTCCTTGCGCCCAATTTCACCGCCACAGGGATTCCTTTGAACCAGTAAAGCGCCACATACTCTGCGGACCCGATTCTCGGCAGCGAACCGAAAAATTCTGGGTTTGAAAGCTTTCCTTCGAGTTCGCGCATTAGCTCAGGGGCCTTCTCTTTAGAGACAAGGTGCCTGCGGTATTTTTTACTGCCCCCTGATTTGAGCCAGCGCACAAGGTCCATGTGCAGGCGAACATTTGCCCTTGCAGCAGCCCTGGTTTCTTTGCTATCCTTTTTGCCGCTCCGTACAAAAAGGTCGTTTTCTACAAGCGCTGCCTCCCTTGCACTCAGCAGACCCTTGAAAAGCATCAGCCTTATTGTGTCAGAACTGTGTCCCAGTTTTGTCCCAGTGATTCCAGCGATCTCCCTTGCCTGGTTCCAGTTGGAAACCCGCCCAGGCCCTGTGAAGCCAGGCCTTCTCCGGATTCCTCTTTTTCCGCCCATATGCACACCGGTATAATATGGGCTGAAGCAGAATAAAAGGTTTATTCAGGCTTTCCGGCTTTGCGATTGCGCTTCGTGCTCACAAATTAAAACCTTTTGCTGGTAAAATAAAACATGAGGGCTGTCACCAAGGCTTTTGTCCTTGCCGGAGGCATTGGCTCGCGCTTAAGGCCTTTCACTCTTGAAATACCGAAACCGCTTCTTCCGGTGAAAGGAAGGCCTGTCCTGGAATACAACCTTGAAAACCTCAAAGTGCACGGCGTTAAAGAAGTCGTGCTCGGCGTGGGCTATAAGGCGGACAAGGTAAAAGAATACTTCGGTGACGGAAAAAAGCTCGGCCTCAAAATTCATTACAGCCTTGAGGGGGAGCCGCTTGGCACCGCTGGCGCGCTCAAGCAGGCCGAAGAATTCTTTGACTCGGCTTTTTTCATGTGCAACGGCGACGAAGTAAAGGATATAAATTATTCATTGATGCTTGAAGTGCACAGGAAAAATAATGCCGCCGGGACACTTGCGCTTGTGGAAGTTGAGGATGCCTCCGAATTCGGCAAGGTCGAAACCGAGGGCGACATGGTTATTTCCTTCAAGGAAAAAGAAGGAGTGAAAGAGAACGGCGTTGTGAGCGCAGGCGCGTACGTGCTCGAAAAAGATGTTTTCAAAATGATTCCAAAAGGGAAAAAATTCAGTATTGAAAAAGAAGTATTTCCAATTCTTGCGGAAAGGAAAAAACTGTTCGGCTGCAAAATGGCCACGCAGTTTTTCCCTGCCGACAACCCGGAACGGTACGAGAAGGCGATAATGGAATGGAAAGGCATCAGCGGAGGCGAAAAGGCTTGAAAATAGTGAATAATTTCAGCAGGACCGTTGCAGTGCCGGCCGAAGGCATAAAGCTCGAGGGGGAAGAGCCCTGCGTCAGGGACAAGTACAAAAAAGACATCGAACGCGTGCTGATTTCCAAGGGCTGCCTGAGGGAAAGAGTCAAGCGCCTTGCAGCTGAAGTCGCCGGCGCGTTCGAAAAAGCAAAGGAAGTAAACTGCGTTGTTGTATTGAAAGGCGGGATGTTTTTTGCCTCTGATTTGATGAGGCTCATAGACGACGAAACAGAATTGAAAACACAGCTCGACTTCATCCAGGCTTCAAGCTATTACAACAAATCGAAAACCAGCGGTACTGTGACCCTGAAGGAATCTGGTGCGCTTGAAGGCGACCACATACTGCTCATCGAAGACGTTGTGGACACAGGCACCACGCTCTCCAAACTGCAGGGCTTGTTGCGCGAAAAGAAAAAATTCTTCAAGACCTGCATTTTGCTCGACAAGGGCCTGCCGAAAGCGCTAGGCCTCCAGATAGACTTCGTCGGCTTCAACATCCCGAACGAATTCGTTGCAGGCTACGGTTTGGATTACGCGGGAATGTACAGGGGAATGCCTGACGTCGTGGTAGTGAACAAGAAGCTGCTGGAATGATCAGCGGGAAACCCAATCCATTGCCTGCGCCTTTGCTTTTTCAATTATTTCTTCCTCGCCTTTGACTTTTCCATGGCGCATCACGATTTCGCCGTTGCAGAAGACCGTGTCAATGCAGGATTCCCCTGCCGAGTAAACCAAGTCGGAAACAAGGTTGTGCCCCGGCGTAAGCGAAAAATTCTTCAGGTTCACAAGAATGAAATCCGCAAGCATTCCTTCTTTTATCGCGCCCGCATTCAAGCCGAGCGCTTTCGCTCCGCCATCTGTGGCGATTGAAAAAGCCTCTTTTTCAGGCATAACCGTGGTGTCTGCGCAGTCGTGCTTCTGCAAAAGGCTCGCGAACTTCATTTCGGAAAGCATCGAAAGCGAATTGTTGGAAGCGCAGCCGTCGGTTCCCAAGGCGATATCAACCCCGGCATTTTTCAGTTCTGTGTAAGGGAAGACCCCGCCTACGGCCAGCTTCAGGTTCGAGGAAGGGCAGTGCACAGCCTTTGCACCGCTCTTTGCCAGGATTTTGATTTCTTTCGCATCAAGCCATACCGAGTGCGCGTTCAAAACCCTTTCATTCAAAAAACCGATTTTTTGCAGGAATTCGACAGGCCTTTTCCCGTGCTCTTTAACGCAGTCCCTTACCTCTTTTTCCGATTCCGATAAATGGAAATGCACAAGCAGGCTTTCATTTTCGGCAATATAGGCAACAGTGCGCAGGTTTTCCTCTGAAACAGTGTAAAGGGAGTGCGGCGCAAGCATCGGCTTTACAAGCCCGCCGAAGCCGCCCAATTCTTTTATTTGATTCTTTACCTTGCCTGCACCGATTTTTTCGTTTCCCAAAAAAACAATCCCCAAAAAAGCCCTGATGCCTGTTTCCTCTGCCGCCTTTGCTGTTTCTTCGGGGTGGAAGTACATGTCCGCAAAGCAGGTTGTGCCTGTCTTAATCATTTCAAGGCATGCGAGTTTCGAGCCCCAATACGCGTCTTTTTTTGTTATTTTCCCTTCCACCGGCCAT
>JAZDDY010000025.1:0-6587 GCA_043809265.1 Candidatus Iainarchaeum sp. | reverse complement strand
TTGCTTGACGGCGCCCAGAGCGCGCCTCATTCGCCTGTAAGCGTCAAAAAACTCGGCTGCGATTTTTTCGCTTTCAGCGCGCACAAAATGCTCGGGCCGAGCGGCATGGGCTGTTTGTACGGGAAAAGCGAACTGCTTGGGAAAATGCGACCCTTCATTTCAGGCGGAAGCACAGTTGAAAACACCACATATGAAAAAGCCGAATTTCTTGACGCTCCGGACAAGTTCGAGGCGGGATTGCCTGATGTTGCAGGCGCAATAGGCTTCGGTGCCGCATGCGATTACATTGAAAAAATCGGCAGGGAAAAAATCGAAAAGCACGAAAAGGAACTGAATGCAGTGCTCCAGAAAGGCTTGGAGTGTATAGATGGAATAGAAGTGGTAGGGGTAAAGGGCATCAAAAAAAGGGCAGGCATCACTTCCTTCAACCTGAAAGGCCTTGACTCGCATGATGTCGCAATTCTCTTGGACGAATCCAAAAAAATTGCAGTGCGCTCTGGAATGCACTGCGTGCACGCCTGGTTCAATTCAAGAAAAATACCTGGCTGCGCGAGAGCCTCGCTCTACCTGTACAACACAAGAGAAGAAGTGCGGGTTTTCACAGAAGAAATGAGGCAGATTGGGAAGCATTTGGCTTGAAAAGTGCACGGAGGCGGATTCGAACCGCCGAACGCACTAAGCGACGAGATCTTGAGTCTCGCGGGTTTGACCGCTTCCCTATCCGTGCATTGAAAAAGCATGGTTCCAATAATATTTGAGAAGGCGGATAGTTTAAAAATATCTGCTAGATCCCTGGCCATATCGCGTCTGACCCGGGTGTGCTTCTTTCCATTGTTTCTTTCTCGCGCGAATCGCTATCTCCCTGGCATTTTTAATGCAGAAAGCGGTTCTTTCCTGAACCGACATCGAGTCCCAGATGCTGGACGCAACGCCGAGTGCAGCGCCCTCTGATTCGCGCAATGATCTGAAATAATCTTCCCCTGCCTCCAGGATCCGGCCGTCGATTTTTCCCCTTTTCTGCTTTTTTCCCCTTGCGACAGCAATCCGCCTGTTTGATATATGCATTTTCCCGCCCGGATTCCTGCCCATAACACCACCGATTCATTTTATTTCTATTGCCATTCCGCCATGTATGGGAATGCCTTTGCCTTTCAGGAATAATGACCCGCTTTCGCCTTCGCCGAGGGCTTTGACCTTAGTCTGGTCCTGCCTGAGTTCCATTATCTGGAATTCCTTCCCGCCTATGAACGCCTTTTTTTTTGCCGTGACAATGCCTTTTTTGACAATGCCGCGCACCATGGCGTTGCTCCTTGACTGGTAATAGCCGTCGACCTCAAAGGAAGTGGAAAGCATTTCAGGCTTTACAGGCTTCAGCCCTTCAGGCTCTTTTTTCTCCTGCTCGTGCAGTGGAATGCAGACCCCGTAAGAGTGCGCTTTTTCTTGCTTTTTTCCCTTCAACTTGTCAAAGAAACCCATGTTCTCTGACACAGTTTTGCCAAAAAAGGCTTAAAAACAGTGATATTTAGGCAGAATGAAAAATATTTAATGTTTTGCCTGCGTTATTTGTGGTGCCTAGGACAAAGAAAGCATTGGTCAATGTGTTTGCAAGCGCCGGCCCGGATATAATCCCCGAAAGGAATTACTGCATCCATGTTTCAAAGGACGGCAAGGTTTCGAAAACCGATGGCAGGGACTACGAGGATTTCAACGGAATAGTTGAAGAATCCTCGATTTGCTGGGTTAACTGCTGCGTTGAAAGCCCTGAAAAAATGCTTCCTGAAGTCGCCCAGAATTTCGGCTTTAAGACAGAGATAGTGCAGGGCCTCCTTGCAAAAAAGGTCTCAGAATACATCGATTTTGACACAGAGCTCGGCCTCCTGCTTCCCGCGGTAAAAGTCAGGGGCCTCAATGTCCAGGTTTCACCGATTTTCGTGCTGATAAAAAAACACCTTATCCTTTCGGTGCACGGCAGGACCGTAACGCGCTGGGTGCAGTTCTTCAAGTATGCGGAAACATTCATCAAAAAAATCCCTAAAGACACGACGCAGGAGAATCGCCTTACAATGGTCGTAATCAGGCTGCTTGACAAGAACAACGAGAAAAACTTCGAAAACCTCAGGATTATCGAGGAAGAGGGCGACAGGATAAATGCCATGCTTATAAACCCGCTTTCGCCGCGCAAGGCAATCGGGCACGAGATTTATACAATGAAGCACGCGCTAATATCCTATTTGGGCGCGCTTTGGGCTTCACTCGACGTCATCAATTCCCTTCGTTATGGCGACAGCGACCTTATAACCGACGACAAGAACCTCCTTAACGGGTTTGCAGTCCTGTCCGGCGAGCTCACAAACCACATTTCAATAAGCGAGCACATGAGCGAAGTGCTGGCATCCGGCCTGGAAGTGCTGCAAAGCATTTACAACAACCAGCTCCAGATACTCAACAACCGGCTTTCGCTTGTCATAACCTGGCTCACTGTTTTGGGCACAGCGGTCCTTGTCCCTAACACGCTTGCGACAGTTTTCGGCATTCCCGCTGTAAGCGAGCATTTTGACTGGATTACGATTTCCTGGATTTTGGTCGCGTCAACGGTCATAAGCGCCGCCCTGGCCTACTGGTTTGTCAAAAGGCTCATGCCGAAAAAAGTCGAGTGAAACCGGAAAAGCGGTGGGACCGGGATTTGAACCCGGGCGGGGAAAGTCCCCAACAGCTGGCTGCACATCATGCCAAAAACAAAAGAGCTCTTTTCTTTGGGCAACTTACCCTTTCTTTTTGTAAAAGAAAGGGCAGATAGCAGGCTGCCGCCGTAACCGGACTGGGCCATCCCACCAAACACTAATATTGTTGATGCCATACGTTTTAAATTATTCGCCTGGCTTTCGGCCGCTTTCCGGGTCCCGCCATACGTTTTAAACCATTCCAGTGCTTTATTTTATTGCGAGGCTAGGCTTGCTATGCGCGACCTGAATATTGCGGTCAGAAAGGTTTATTCCGGCGACAGTATGGGCGAATACGGCGATGAAACATTCACAGTAAGCAAAAATGCAGGCATGGGTCGCGAGAAAGCAATGGCTTTTGTCAGGAGAATGCTTAAAACAGGCGAAAAGCCGGTAAGGGTCACAATGAGCCTCTGCCCTGGCTGCGTTGATGCCGGGCAATGGGCTGAAATGAAGGTTCCTGCACTCCTGCTTGAAAAGCACAACGAGATCCTGATGAGGAAGCGCTGCTTGAGGCACGGCGAAATAGAGGAAAAATATTGGGAGAATGCGGATTATTTTTATAAGGCGATGATGTTTGCGGACACAGGCATTACCCTGGAGTCAATCCAGGTCGATAAAAGCCCTGAAGCCATTTTGTGCCCTGCGGACTGCGGGCTTTGCGCAAAGCACAAGTCGCACACTGCCCTGGCCAATATTGCGGTCACAAACCGCTGCGACCTCGCGTGCTGGTACTGTTTTTTTTTCCAGAAATGGAAAGAGCCTGTTTACGAGCCTTCATTCGAGCAGGTAAGGAAAATGCTCAGGCTTTTGCGCTCGCAGAGGCCTGTCCCGCCGAATGCAGTCCAGCTCACAGGCGGCGAGCCCACGTTAAGGAAGGACATAGTTGAAATAATAAAATTGTGCAAAAAAGAGGGCTTTAAGCATGTCCAGTTCAATACCAATGGGGTAAGGTTCGCAAGGGACGCTGACTTTGTCAGGAATGTTGTGAAAGCCGGCGCCAATGTCATTTATCTCAGTTTTGACGGCGTCACCCGGAACACAAACCCGAAAAATTATTATGAGGTGCCGAAAGCCCTTGAAAACGTTAGGAGAGCCAATTTTGCAGGCATTGTCCTTGTCCCGACAGTGATAAACGGTCAGAATTCACGGGAACTCGGGGACATAATCAGGTATGCGGCTGCAAACATCGATGTTGTGAGGGGGGCGAATTTCCAGCCTGTTTCGCTTGTCGGAATGATGCCGAAAAACGAGAGGAAAAAACAACGCATCACGATACCGAAGGCTCTGGAACTAATCGAGGAACAGACAAAAGGCCAGGTCGCTGTGGAAGACTTTTACACTGTGCCAAGCATCACAGCCATAACCGATTTCATCGAATCGCTTTCAGGGAAGCTGCAGTACAGATTTTCAACGCACTTTGCATGCGGCACTGCAACCTATGTGTTTGTCGACGGCAAAAAATTCGTGCCAATCACAAGGTTTGTGGATGTCGACGGCCTGTTCGAATACCTGAGGAAACTCTCGGTGGAATTCAGGAACAGCAGGATAAGCAATTTGAACAAGTTCATCGCCGGCGGCCGGCTCTTGTATCACATCGATTCATTCATTGACAGGGAAACGCAGCCGACAAGCCTTGACATCGGCAAAATACTCGCAAGGGCGATTGCCTCAGGCTCCTACGATGGATTAAAAGACTTCCATTACAAGAGCCTTTTCATAGGGTTAATGCACTTCCAGGATGCCTACAATTACGACATCGACAGGGTTGAAAGGTGCTGCATCCACTATGCGACGCCGGATGGCAGGATAATCCCTTTCTGTGCCTACAATGTCCTTCCGGACCTTTACCGGGACAAAACCAACAGGGAATACAGCATTCCCGCACTGGAATGGGAGAAAAAGCATAAGAAAAAGCTTGCTGACGACAAATATTTAAGGAAACCATCCAAAAAAGAAATAACTGAAACGCAAAAACACTACAGGGAAATGATTGAAAAATTCAGGTAGGGGGGATAAAATGAATATTGGAAAAATACTGATTTCAGCGGTATTAATCGGCATAGCGATGTCGATAATTTCATTCGGGATAGTCGGCCCTATAGCCAAGGCAATCAATCCCGGATACGACATAATGAACATAGCCGGCATGAGGGCAATAGGCGACCCGGTCATGCTCCTGTTCTTCCTGCAGCCATTCGTTTTAGGCCTTGCATTTTCCATAATTTTCAGCTTCCACGCGAACGCAATGCCGAACCTTGAATTCTACAAGAAAGGCATCAAGTTCGGCTTGGCCGGGTGGATGCTTTACACGCTGCCATCGGTTTTCCTTGTCTATTCCTCGATGGATTACGGCGAAACATTCCTTTTCAGCGCCTTATTCGGGCAAATGCTTGAATTTTGCGCGGCAGGAATCATCGCGGCATGGGTTTTTGGGCGCAAATAAGCCCGGCCCTGCCTATAGCGCCGAAGGCACAGCAACGCTTTAAAACCATTGTGCAAAATATTTACTAGTAAGCATGCCCGAGTAGTCTAACGGTCAGGATGCGGCCCTGTCGAGGCTGCGATTCGGGTTCGATTCCCGGCTCGGGCGAATCGGCAACTGACGAATTTAAGTTCGTCAGTTGCCCTCTATTTTTCTTGACTGTTTTTGTTGGTTTTTAGGTGTCTTTCGCGCCAGATCGTTGCTGCACTATCTGAGCCAAGTAGCTCGAGGATTTTTAATGCCTCTTTCAGCCTGCTTTGTTTTCTGGGTATACCAAATCCAATGTTAAAACAAAAGTCTTCCACACCTTTGTGAGAATTTATGGTAAGGGAATAAACGTTTTTGGTTCTCGTTATTGGTCTTCCATTTATCACTGAATCGGTAATGCCGGCTTTCTTATGCAAGTTTACTATTGCTCCAATAGAAAACCTTGAGTATAGCAGGCTTCTAACATACTCAAGCAGTTCAAGGTTGGTGCTGTATGCGACTCCAACCCTAATCCTGAGCGTGTTCTTCGATGATATTGCCGGTCCCCCTTCCGAATCCGCCAACCCTTGGATGAATTCCGCTGGATATTCTTCAATGAAAGGTTTTGCTTTGGGAAAGTCCTCTTTAATTGATTTGAAAAAAGAATAGAGCTGCTTGCTTCTTGTGTGGGTTGCATAAATCGGGCCGCGTTTGTCCTCGCATACTGCGTAATCCCTTTTCTTTTTCAGAACGATTGAAATGCAATGCGAAAACTTTTCTGCAAAATCCCTGTCAATCGATTCAAGTTGAATAACATATTCTTGTTTTTTTGCATTGTGTGTTATCGAGCCGTCCCCGAACATTACGCCAATCAAATAAGCCAATTCCCTGCTCGGCTTTTCCTCAAACCAGTTTTGTCCGCCGAGTAGTTCTACGTCCCTATTGGACCAATAGGAAAGGGTGCTTAACCGCAGGCAAATGTTGTCCTCTTGCTTAACCTGCTTAATTATTCGTTTATACCCAAAGCCTTCCTTCCTTAACCCCCAAAACTTTTCAAAAACAGTCCGCTGTTCTGCTGGATTTAAATCGACAAAACGCCGCATATAAGAAGTGCGCTTTTTCGCTTGAAAAGCAGGCTTAGAGTTCGGTTCCGCTGAACTGGTTCAGGCGCTCGCTTTTTTTAGTGCACTGGGCTTCCGGAATAGCAGTAATCTCTGATGTTTTGGTCCTGTATTTTGCCGCAGATTGAAAGGTCTTTTATGGCCTTGCTGACTGCCTGGTAGCAAGAGTCTTCAAGCTTTTGGAATTGGATTCTTTCGCAGACTGACTGGTCTTTTTTGGAAACGGCCACCCCAAAAAAGCAAAAATCCTTTTGCCCGCTGTCCCGGATTTTCTCGCAGAAAGAGGGGTCCTGA
>JAZDDY010000024.1:0-4058 GCA_043809265.1 Candidatus Iainarchaeum sp. | reverse complement strand
AATACGGAGCGCAAGGCACAGCAACAGCCCAAGTCAGCGTAAAACAAAGACCAGTCATAACAGGATTCAAAGTAAGAACCCCACTCACACCGGAAACAGAAGCACACATAACAATCAACTGCACAAAAACAGGGGCACCACTCAAAATAGAAATCTTCGACAACAAAGGAAACCCAATCACAACAGACACAAGCGGAAACGAAATACCCATAACAAAAACAACACCACCCCCAACATGCACAGGCCAACTAAACGGCCCAAAACTCCCAACAGGAATCTACCTAATCAAAGCCACCATGCTGGGCGCCGACGGCAACCCGGACCCGGAATGCACAAACTGCCCGAAAACAACAAACATCGTGGTGGGAGAAAAAATGCAGGAAGTACAAACACCGGAAATGCCCGCAATACTAGCAGCAGGAATCGCACTAATTGTAGTGCTGGTTGTCAATAGGAAAAAGTAAACGCGATTTGGCTCCGGGCATCTGCTTTTGGTTTCAGGCAACCGAATTATTTAAATATTTGAACTCGTGTTATATTGGCATGCAGTCAGGAAAAAAAGCAGTTAAGGCAGCGATTGTTCTTGCCTTGCTCTCTTTGCTGTTCCTACAGGTTGTGGCACAGGGCGAAGTCAGGGCGATACAGGTCAAGATTGACGGGCTCAAATACCAGCGGCATGAAACAGTCACTATTGCCGCATTGTTCGACAAAAAGCCTGTCGCTGATGCAAACGTCGAAATGCGCTTCCAGCGGTTTGAAAGCAGGCCAGTGGAAGGCGACGCGAACAAGGTGATACTGCAGGTGATTTCGCATTTAATGACCGACAAGGAGGGAAAGTTTTCGGTTTCGCTCCACGAGGCAGGCACTTACTTTTTCCAGTTCTTCAAGCAGGACGGGGAAGTTATCTATACCGCAAAGGAAAAAATCGATTATTTGATAGACCCAAGGCTGAGATTCGAGGCAAGCCAAGGCATTTACACGCTTTGCTTTGTTGAACCTGTCGGCTCAGCCATAATAACCGAGGGCGAAGCAAAAACCACAAAAGTGCTTGACGAGAAAAACTGCACAGACTATTACCCAAAAACAGGGCTGTTTTCGGTCGGCACTCCATACAGCAAGGAGTTCAGGCAAATCGAAATCCCGATAGAAGTGCAGGCTGAAACACCGGAACCGAAGCCAACGCCTTCAATTACTCCATCGCAACCCCAGCCCACACCGACCCCGACGCCAAAGGAAGCGCCAGGGCCGGATTATTTGCTTATCGGGGCAATAAGTTTGGTGGCTGCAGTCTTGGTCGGTGCAGGGCTGTATTTCAGGAAAAGGAGGCAGTCTTTGTGAAAAAGGCATTGTTTGTTTTTGCCGTGATTTTGCTTTTAGCATGCGCATACGCCGAAAAAAAAGTCCAGTTGCTGGTCGAAGACGACGGGGTTGAACCGGTAACTGCAGCCGAGGATGCCGATATACAGGCCAATGCATATACAGTGCATGGCCCAGGCCCGTATACCCTCACAGTCAAAATCAAAAACCTCCAGGCAATCGAGGAAACAGGCGGACCGGTTGACGTAATGCTTATCATGGATGCAAGCTACAGTTTCAACGAAGAACTCGACGTGGTCGAACAAAACATTGAGGCATTGGGCGCGGAAATGGCGCAAAAATGCCAGGAAATGAGTTTGCCAGGCTGCTTCAGGCTCGGAGTATACGTTTTTGAAGGAGGCGGATGCACCCAAAACTGCGGAACTGAAGAAGTTTGCACCCGCAGCCACTGCGCGTGGGTGACAGTGGAGGGGCCACCGTCCTATACTTGCCACTATGAGCCAGTACAAACAACATGCGAGGTATGCACAGGCTCACACCCGCATTGCACTCCAAGCTGCCACTGGCATGATAATGTCCGGGAATGCGACCAAACCTGTGAAAATGTCGAAGACTGCCATGACGAGCCCTGCACTGACCGCGAATGGGTTTGCGAGGAAACACCAGGGAGGCCAGTCCGTGAATATGAGTGCGAATGCGTTGAATCCACTATGCAGAATGTTTGTTATGGTACTACCTGCAAGGCGCCTGATGCGACATTCTGGAGCCCGACCGGCTCTTCAAATTTTATAAGGCCGGCAACAAACCCAAAGCCAATGGACTGGCAAAACGATGTCGGATTGCTGCCAATCACCGGCAATATGACTCTGGTGAAAAACAATCTTGCAAAAGTCGACGCTTACGACCCTGTCACCCAACAGATTGAGCCATGGGGCGACATTATCAGGTATATCATTGGGGCGCCGGAAGCCGGATGGGGCGCAGGGCGCAGGAAATCCATTATACTGATAACAGACGAAAAGGACGAATCGAACACATACCAAGCCGTAGCCCAGGCCGCAAAGGACCAAGGTATTCCGATATTTGGAATTATCGGCACTGGAGCCGGGTCAAGTGAAGCCATGGGACAGGCGCAATACGTCGCGAACAAGACAGGCGGGCAGGTTTATTCTTACAATAATTCAAGCGGGATAACAAGCGCCTTGCGCGCAATCCTTGGCGTGCTGGTCAGCCAGGACACCCTTATGTTCTCAAGGGAACTGGGGCCAAACTGGGATGGGATAACCGGCAATGTGGAATTGCCTCCTCTGCCGAGAAACGGGGAACCAGGCGTTTACACGATAAACGGTGTGGCGCCTGAAATCTGGCCCAACACAGAAGAGTACTTCCAGTATAGAGTTTCACTGAAGAACGACCCCGGCATTTATGATGATGCTTGGGTGAGAGTGGTCATGAACGACGAGCCGCAAGTCGATTTCGACATGATTCCGACGCCGCCGAATGGCCAGGTGCCATTATCTGTAAAATTCGTGAACAGGACAACAGACCAGCATGTGCTCGGATATTCCTGGAATTTCGGCGACCCTGGCTCAGGGACGCAAAACACGAGCCTAGATACAGACCCAACACACCTTTATGACAGCGAAGAGGAATACACTGTAAGGCTCACTGCAACAGACACATTCGGGGCGACAGGCTGGAAAGAAAAAACAGTCAGCGCAAGGCAGATACCGGCAATAACCGGATTCAAGGTAAGGGCGCCGCTAACGCCGGAAACGGAGGCAGACATAACAGTCAGCTGCACAAAAACAGACTTCCCACTCAAAATAGAATTCTTCGACAACAAAGGAAACCTCATCACAAAAGACGCAAACGGAAACACAATAGACAACCCAATAAAAAGCCTAGGCAACATGCCAACCTGCACAGGCAGCATAATAAGCGGCCCAAAACTCCCCACGGGAGTCTACCTGGTCAAAGCAACAATACTCAAAAACGACCTAAGCGGGCCGGACCCGGAATGCACAAACTGCCCGAAAACAACAAACATCGTGGTGGGAGAAAAAATGCAGGAAGTACAAACACCGGAAATGCCTGCAATAATGGCGATGGGAATAGCGCTGGCTGTCATGCTGGTTGTCAATAGGAAAAAATAAGGCCGCCGGGCAGGCGGACTGTTTTTAATTCTTTTAAGCCCCATTTGTAAGGGTGCGGACGATGGAATTGGAGCAAAAAGGGAACTTTGTCTGGGAAATGCAGAGAGAAGGGGAAATGCGCGTTCCTGCAAGGCTGTACGTTGACAAGGGCATGATTGAAGAATTGCAGCGCGAAGAGCAAACCAACTGGAGCACTTTAAGGCAATTGAAAAACATTGCCTCGCTGCCAGGCATCCAGGCGCCGGCGCTTGCATTGGCGGACTGCCATCCAGGATACGGGGCGCCCATAGGCGGAGTTGCGGCAATGGACTTGCAGGAAGGGGTTATTTCCTTCGGCTTGATCGGGTTTGACATAAACTGCGGCGTGAGAACGCTTGCGACTCAGCTGAAAAAAAGCGATGTCGAAAGGAAAAAAAAGGAACTGGCGGAAGAGCTGTTCAGGCATGTGCCTGCAGGGCTCGGGGTTACCGGGCAATTGAAACTGAACGAAAGCGAAATCGATGAAGTGCTTGTAAAGGGCGCGGCATTTGCCCTCGAAAAAGGCTACGGCTTCAAGGAAGATTTGGATTATATCGAAATGAACGG
>JAZDDY010000023.1:0-4394 GCA_043809265.1 Candidatus Iainarchaeum sp. | reverse complement strand
GGCTCAAGCGCTTCATTATTTCAGTGAAGCTTTGCTCTTCGCCCTTAATCGAATCATGACTCGTCATATAGTATCATGATACTATCATGATATTTAAATACCTTTCGGTTTCGGACTGCGAACAGCCCGTAAAATCAGATTTCGTTTTACGAACGCCTTCTTTCTCAAAAAATAAGGCTAAATAATACGCGCTTGGAATATTTAAACCTTTTGCCGGCAAAAGAGCTTGTCCAAGAAAGTGTGCAAAATGGAGTAAAGATTAAACATTTCTGCGCCTGAGGTTTGGCGCATAGGCTTTGATGAAGCGGTCTGCAAACATGCGAGCGAATTTTTCTGCAGTCTGGTGCATTATCCTTTCGTTTTTCGGGGTTTCCGGGTGTTCCAAAGCGTTCAACGTATAATCCAATTCTTCTGAAATGCCAGGCAGCCTTAAATCAATATCACGCCTTCAGCGGATTCAGCCCAATCAACCAATAGGCCCATAGATTTCTTTGATGAAAGCCCGCGCCTAAGGAATTCGCGGTGCAAGTAAGGGGAAAGGGTCCACCAATTGCTTGTGGAGTATGTTTCGCCTATAATAACATAACGGGCATTATTTTTCTTGTCCAACAATGAACCATCTACAAACCTCAAAACATCCAAACCAAACCTCCGCTCGGGCTGCGTCCTGCCTTTTTCAGTAAGCCGCCCCGCATGCATTATACCTCTTATGCCGTACCAAGCCTTAGGCCCTTTGGACTTCAAAATTTCCTCAACTTTTTTCAGCATTTCCGGAGAATGGCTTTCAGAGCCGAAGGCATTGCGCCCATACTTTGCGCCTTCAGTCATTTCAGAGGGAAAACTTCTCGGAAGAGGGCCTTTGCCCACAGCAACCAACAATCCTTTGCCCTCACCATGGATTCCTCTCCTTCCGGCCTCCTGAATTTCCCTGACAAGCCTGCCGGAATGCCTGGCAATCGGCTCAAGTTTGCGCACCGGGCTCGAAACCCTTTTAGTTGGCATGAAGTACAATATGCACTGAAGCCCTTAATTAATCATTTGCTTGAAATTAAGTTGCAGTAAAAGATTAAATATCACTTATACAGAAGTAATATATCTTGTCTTTTGAGGTGGTTGAGTGCCAAGGATTATCATGAGACTTCCATTCAAGGAAAAATCCAAAACCGGGGAAAAAAGAAGCCCTGTAAAAAAACCGAAAGCCAAAAGGAAGAAAATGACCAGGGCCGGGAGAAGCAGAGGCTGGAATGACAAGCTGGCACAGGCAAGATCACGAAGCAACCTTAAAGGCGCTAAAAGAAAGGGCCCAAGGAACACGTTAAAACTCGGGAATATAAGCGTGCCAACCTCAAAGACTTTTGCAAGCATTCATACCGAGTTATTTAACCGCTCACAGAAGATAGATTACACTCGACCAGGGGAGGCGACCGCGAAAAGAAACGCGATAGCTGACGAATACATGCAAAGGATTGACACAATGGATTTGGAGGTAAGAGTGAGTGATCTTTATTCCAATAAAGTAAGCGCGGGCAATTTTTGGGTTGGGCGCGGAGAGACCGAGGAAAAAACATTAAAAGGATATGTGCAAGCAAGAGTCAAATGGCTTGAGGAAATTGCCACCGGGCGCTCAGGCATAGCCACAGTCCCACATTTAGAATACCTGATCGAGTTAAGGCTCGCCAAGCGCATTCTTGGAAAGCTTAAATAAAAAAAGAAAAAGGCCTTTGCGGCCTTTTATTTTTCGATTTTGATTTCGATTGCGGAAACCTTGAGCGGCTTGCCGTCTTCTGCGCTGATTTCTTCTGTCGAAGTGATTATTGAAATGATTTTTGCCTCGTTGACGAACTTGTGCCTGACTATTTCGGCCACGTCAACAGCCCTGCTTATGGCTTTGCCTCTTGCCTTGATGAAAACAGTTTTTGCGCCCTGGTTCATTTGTGTGACCACTGCAAGCACGTAAGCCATTGTCCCCTTTTTGCCCACGAACACTATGTTGTCTTCTGTCATTCCAGCACCTCCAATAGTTTGCTGTGTTTAGAGTGTGTATTTTCAGTACTATTGCCCACGAGACTGTTCCGGCGCCGAAGTATTCAGCGCAGGTATTTCAGTGTGTTCCTGAGTATGCCGGGAGTGAGGCCTGGGTCGTAGTTGAAGTACAGGCTTTTTCCCAGGAGCAATGGCTTTTCCACTATTCCAGCATAGTATCTTGTGGACTGCACGTCTTTTATCGATGCGATTTCCTTGCCCATTGCCGATACCGGGAAAACTTCAAGGTAGAGGTATGGTTCGTCCTGTGTTGCAGGCACCTTTTCAATGCCCAGCATTATCTTGTGGTCGTAGTCAGCCCTCTCCAGTTCGGCTGTAACGTTCAGCGGCGAAGTGCAGCTTGGGTAGTTGTCCCTTGTGAAAACGCAGTCTACCGGCACTATTTCCGAGCCGAAATTTGCCATCCAGCCGACTATTTCAGGGGCATCAGGATTGAGGATGCCTGAGTTCTTGATAACAATGAGCTTTCCGCCTTTTGTCACATAGCTTGAGAGTGCTTCCCCGACAGTGCTTGGAATCTCCTTGCTCTGCTGGTTTGACTGGTCAAGCCAGATTACATCGTATTGGGCGAGTTTTTCCTTTGAGTTTGTGCGCAGTGATTCCTCGTCCCTGATGACGTATTTGACCAAATCCTGGCTTTTGTCCAGTGCCGCGAGCGTGTCAGCGCTCGGGTTTCCTACAATAAGCATGTTTAAAGGCTTCTGCGGTGAAACGTACGGGATTTCCCAGAAGCCGAGCCAGCCTCCGGCCACGGCCGCAATAATCAATATAAGAATCAAGGGAATAAGGCCTTCAAAATGATAACTAAGCCTAGATTTGATGCCGCCCCCGTATGCTGGGTAAGCCGGCGCAGGTTCAGGTGCTTCATCCTCGTACATCCCATCTCACTCCTTTAACCTTTTTCAATTAATGTGTTAATTAAACATATTTTGTGTGGCTTTTCCTTTTTATTAATATTGTTTTGCTAATTCCAAGCAATATAATGTTTTTAGTATTTATAAACCTTTTCCCGCGGTTTTCAGGACATTTAACCGTACAGTATCCCATAATACATGTTTTTTATGACCAGGCCGTAGTGCTTTTCTTCAGGCACTTTCGGGTTCACATAATATTCGGGCGGCATCGCGTAATAGAAAATGTTTTCCCCTATTTTTTGGCCTAAAATGCTGGCGTCTGCGTTCGAAATAATCATAGGGAGATGGTTGCCGTAATTCTCGTTTTCGGAAATGAGGTTTGAGCCGAAATCAATCGACATCACTGTCGTGCTTGTCCCTTCGGATAAAGGCTCTACAATCGCGAAGTCTGCTCCCTCTGTGACCTGCAATTGCAGCGGGCCGAAACCGTAAACCAACGGATTGTCCCTTTCGACAGGGCTCAAAAGGCCGGCATAGTAGGGGTCGTCCACGCTGCAGCGCTTTATGCTGCAATAGTTTGTGATATAATTAACTGAAATCGCCTTGTTGAGCATTACAAGGTTGCCTTCGTGCTTTCTCGCCCAGGGATTGATTGTGGCATTGGAATTCGAGTCCTCTGAATACTCGTTTTCCCTTAAAAGGTCGTCGTCCTTTTCAGGCTCTGCGCCTGCGTCCCCGGTCCAGACAAGGTTGCCGCCTGTGGCGGCATAGTCAAGGAACATCTGGATTTTTGCTGCGTTCATTTTCCTGGCTTTTGTCACAATGACAAGCTGGTATTTTTTGAGGTTGCCGGGATTCACTGAATCGAGCCTTAAAAGAGTCGAAGGGACGCCGGCAAGGTTAGGGTTCCTGAGCGTGTCGGCAAGGAGGTCAGGATCGCCCAAACCTTCTTCGCCGTAAACTATAAGCACTTCCGGCTTTCCCCTCACAGCATAATACACCGTGCACCATCCCGGAATGCTTTTGCATTTCACCCTGTTGGCGAGCGTGAGCACGAACAGCAGGATGAAGATAAGGAACAGCAGGATCAAAATCCTGGAAAGAAACTTTGCGTCAAGGGAAAAGCTTCCGGCCATGGCAAACACAAGCATTTTAATATTTAGGTATAAATAGTTTATAGTAATCGGACTATTAAAAGGTTTTGTTATGGTGAAATTAAGGAAAGGGCGCGCTACAAGCAGCCCAAGCAGCACGATAGGATTAATGCGCTTCTTCGACGCGGAAAGCCATGCGCCGAAAATCTCGCCCCAGTTCGTAATGGCGGCGGCAATCGCAATCGCAATAATCTGGATAATCCTGCTCAAATTCTCAGGCTGAAAAAAGCTGATTCTGGAAAAATCCAAAAGCAAGAGCGGAAGCAAGGGATTGGCAAGGCCTCAAATTTCAATATAGAATTCACTTTCAAGGATTTTTTCCATTTTTCCCTGCTTTTCAGAG
>JAZDDY010000022.1:0-5932 GCA_043809265.1 Candidatus Iainarchaeum sp. | reverse complement strand
ATCAATCTCCCTTATTTCAATCACGCCATCGCTTTCAAGTTGCCTCAAAATCGCCTCTGACGCGAATTTTTCAATCTGCCCTGGCTTCAGCGTCACATCCCTGTCAGTTGCCTCTGCCTCCCTTCCCTCGTGCTGGCTCATCCTCGGCCTGAATTTAAGCAAAAACGCGCGGCTTGGTTCCTCGCGCCTGTCGCCTGCCATTGCAGTGCCGACAGGCAGGGTTTTTATGAAAGAGCCGGCCTTGTACCTGTGGGGGATGATTGCCGGCGTCCTCTTATAAACCGCCTTAACGTCGTCGTTGAAAACCAGTTTGTGCGTCATTATCACGTCCAACTGGCTTAGGACGCGCGAATCGATTGCCGAAGGCTGCTGTGTCGCGAACACAAGCGAGCACCCAGGCCTCCTGCCCTGCTTCACATATTCCAATAGCCCTTCGGTTGCCGGGGTTTTGGTGTTCCCGCTCGGAATCAATAAGTGCGCTTCATCGATAAACAGCCAGGTCGGCGGAATTTCGAACTCCAGCAATTTGCTTTCCTTTTCCACTTCCATCCTCTTGGCGGCTTCCTTTCTTGTAGAAACCTTTCTCGCTGCAAGAATCCTCCTTGCAAGAATGCCTATCACCAGCGCCGTGACATTGTCGTCAAGGAAGGAAGTGTCGATTACAGTCATCTGGTTTTCGCGGCTCAATTCCGTCAGCGGGGTTCCTGTTGAATCGAATATGCCCCAAGCCCTCGCGCCCGCAAACCTTGAAACAAGCGCCCTTATCGAATCCTTCTTGTAGCCTGTGTCCCCTGAATTCAAATCAAAGTCCTTTTCAAGGCAGAAAACAATGTCTTCAAGGTTGTAATCCTTGCCTTTTGCCTTTATTTTTTCCTTGTCGACAGTCAGATAGCCGTTCTTCAATTTTTCGATTGCCTGTTCAAGCAAAAGGCCTGTTGGGGAAAACTTGTCAAGGTTGAAGGTAAGGCACCAGTCCGTCGCAGTGAGAAGCGAAGGCCTAATCGAAAACGTGGCATCATATGTTTCCCTTGGGGTCTCTTTCTCCATGCCTTTCGGAATGAAAACCATGAGGTTTTCAAGGCCCCTCGGCTTCATGCCCCATTCCTTGAGCGAATCAAGCTCCTTGTCCTCGCGGTTCGGGAACCTCATGCTCCAAAACACGCCGACCGGGTCGATGACAATGGTGCCGACATTCTTGTTTTTCAAAGCCAGCTCTTCGGCCATTATGCCCAAAGCATAGCTTTTTCCCGAGCCTCTTGCGCCGCAGACAAACACGACATGGGGGTTCAGGCTGTCAAGGTAAACCTCCTTGCCAAAAAATTCCTGTTCGGCTACCTTGCCGACATAAAGCGCGCCCTCAAGCCCGTATTTCTCGAAAACCGATTTTTTCCTGCCTATCAGGACAGCATTTTTGCCGTCGCCAAGGAACGCAAGCGGAGGATAAATAACGTCAGGCCCAGGCTCGACCACTTCGGCCACAGGGCCTTTGCCTTGGCCGCCTGAAGTTTCCTCGAAATAATCCTGAGAGCCGCCGTCCGAAAGGTCGTCCTCTTCGGCCTTTCTCTTCTTTGCTTTTTTCAATGCGATTTTCCTTTCTTCCTTTTTTTCAGGCGAAATTTTTTCCACTGCCTTTTTCGCAGGCTTCGGCTTTTCCTCAATCGGTTCTTCTTCCGGTTCAATAAACGGTTCAGGGCCTGGCTCTGCCTCGGCAAATTCTTCAGGCTCTTCCTTTTTCGCAGCCTTCGGCTTTTTCAATGGCTTCGGCTTTTCCACGATTTCGGCCGCCTCGCCGGGTTCAGGCAATGGCTCTTTTTTCAAGGCTTTCCCTTTTTCTTCTTCGACAAGCTTTTTTATGCGCTCGCGCGCCTTTTTCTTGTCGTCTTCGAGGCCGAACACCTCGTCGAACTCGTCGTCCAGCTCGCCCTCGGCCTTTTTTTCCACTGCCTTTCCTGTCACCAAAAACACCATAAAAACTGAAAATCATTATTATTTAGGCTCCCACTATATAAAATTGTTTTCATGGAACGGCAAGCCCAAAAGATACAATATTAAGCCTATAATTCGTATAATTGTTCTTGGAAATGCAGGCAAATGTGGTTTTATGGGTGAACTGACTATAGGGAACAAGGCGCCGCAGCAGGTTAATGCGGTGATAGAGATACCGAAGCACAGCGGCGTCAAATACGAGGTGCACAAGAAAACAGGCATGATTAAGGTGAACAGGTTCCTGTTCACTTCCGCAAGATACCCTTACAATTACGGCTTTATCCCTGAAACGCTTGAAAACGACAACGACCCGCTTGACCTCTTGGTCATAAGCGACGAGCCTGTTGTGCCCGGCTGCATTGTCGAGGTCAGGCCTGTCGGCATCCTGCGGACGCAGGACGAAAACGGGGTTGATGACAAAATTATCGCAGTGCCACTGGAAAGAATCGACCCGACCTTCAGCAAAATAAAGGACTTGAAGGATTTGGACGACCCTGTCCTCAAAAGGATAGCGCACTTTTTCGGCACATACAAGGAACTCGAGCCCAAAAAATGGGTGAAAGTTTTGGGTTTCGGGGGCAGGGCAAAAGCAATCAAATGCATCGAGCAATGCATAAGGCGCTACAAGGCAAAACAGAAAAAACAGGCAAAAAAGAGGTGAAAAAAATGGAACGGCTTGAAAAAATAACTGATATTTTCTCAATAATACGCGATCTGCTGATAATAATCCTCATTGTGGTTATCATAATGCTCGGCTTCACGATAATGAACTTCATCAACTCCATAAACCCGAAAAACATTTCATGCGAAAATATGGTCAATACTGTGATAAGCGGCGACCTCAGCCCGATAATCGGGGATGCAGACAGCGGCACAGGGCAGCCCGCACAATACACGCCGACACAGGAAATGCTCGGCCTAATGAATGAAATAGAAAAAGCCGCGGGAACAGGCGACAAGCAGGCAGCGCTCGCCAAAATCGGCCAGCTTAAGGAAATTTGCTCTTCGGCCGGAATGCCTGACGCTGTGCTGAAATTGGATGAGTTCAAGGCGGCAGTCGAACAGGAAAACTACGTCCAGGCAATGGCCGCAGGCTCACAGCTCAAAAAAATGTTCGGGCAATGACCCTTGGAAAAGGCAATTAAACCTTTCCAAAGACTCTTATTATGCAGATAATCCTGGGCCCATGGTCTAGTGGTATGACGCAGCCTCCGCAAGGCTGAGGCCGCGGGTTCGACTCCCGCTGGGTCCACTTCGGCCCTTTTCTTTTAGAAAAAGAAAAGGCTACGTTGCCCAAAAGAAAACTAAGTTTGAAACTAAACAGGGCAGGTTGCCAAAAAAGAAAGTCAGAAGAACGAAAAGAAAAGCCTGGGTTGGGCAAAAGAAAGAAAAACTGCTTCGGCTTCTTTTTCCCAAAACAATATTAATCCTTTTCCCTTTCTATATATCGGTTTTTCTTATGGTTTTGGTTGAAAAGAAGGGTGCGGGCTCTTTTGTTGTTCCGGACGAGCAGGCTGAAGCGCTTGGGCTCTCAAAGGGCAAAAAATACGAGATTTCAAAGGCAAGGGACGACCTTTTTGTCCTTGCTGAAATCACCGCCAAAAAAAGCGCTGCCGAGCTTGACAAGGTGGTTTTTTCGCTTTTAGCCGAAAAAAAGCTAGCCGACCGCGTCGAAGGAAAATTCGAGGAATTTTTATCATCGGATGAAAGGGCAAGGCTTGCAGAGCTCATAAAGGAAGGAAGAGTGATTCCTTTCAGGCTGAGCGACCAGTACAGGAAAGCAGTTTACAAAACCAAAGAGGAAGTGGAGCAGGCAAGGCCTGAGCCTTTCGAGCCTGAAAGGGTGAAAACAGCCGTCGGAACCACCGCGCCTGCAAAGCCGGTTTTGCCTGAAAGGCCTGTTGCCCAGGAAAAGCCGGCGGTCCAGCAGAAGCCTGCCGCCGAATGGAAGGAGCCTGCAAGGAGCCCTGTGAAACAGCAGCCAGCCGACCTGCAGGCCGAAAGCGAAGAAGACACAGAAAAGGTGCCGATAAGCCCGATGTTTTTGCCTTCCTTAAAAGGAACGCCGCAGCCGCAGCGCGCGCCCCAGGCGCCACAGGAAGCAAAGCCCGCCTACACGCTTGAAAGGGACAGTTTCACTGTGCTTGCGACAGAAGCCGAGGCAAAGCAATTGTGCAACGAGAGGAGCGACGAGATAAGGCGCAGGGAATTGTTCGGCATAAAATCCTTCGGCGGCGAATATTTCGTCATAAAGGCTGCAATGTACGAAAGGCTTGCGCCGGCGGTGCTCGGCCTGATGAGAAAAAAATCCAGGGCGACAGCCGAGGAAATTTCCGTTGACCTCAAGCTCAACAAGCAGCTTGTCATAGTGATATGTGAATTCCTGAAAGAGGAAGGCGAAATAACCGAGCGAAGGAAGGAATTGTTCGAGTTTGTCTCCTAGGTGTGCGAATGAAGGTCCTAATCCCGCTTCTTTCAAAAAAAGAAAACAGCGAGGAATTCCTTGAACAGGCGACCGAAAAAGCAAAAGAAATAGTCCTTCTCCTGCCTGTGGACACGATTGCAAGAGCCACCTCCGGCTTTACAATGGCCGAAGTCGGGCTCGGGGAAAACCTCATGGTGGAAATACAGGCGTTTGTGGGGAAAAAAAAGAAAAAATGCGAGACAGTCGTGCAGTGGGGCGACACCGCGAAAAACATAGACCATGTCGCAAGGCTGAAAGGCATCGAGGCAATAGCGCTTTTGAAGCAGGAAAACGAATTCTTCAGGCAGCTTGTCGAAACCCTGCGGAAAAGCAAGGAATACAGCCTCAAAATAATAGAAATCAGGGAAAAAAGGCCCGACCAAAAATAATTAAAAGCATTTGCTGTTCAATTAGTTCTTCAAATTTTAAGGGTGATAACATGGTTGAATTCGACGGCTACGGCCCTCAAAAAATCATTCAGGTTTACAATCCAAAGGTCGGCTTAAGGGGTTTTGTGGTAATAGACAACACCGCGCTCGGCCCCGGAAAAGGCGGTTGCAGGCTCACGGCGACTGTTTCAGTGGATGAAGTTTCAAAGCTTGCAAGGGCGATGACCTGGAAGTGCGCGCTCGCAGGGCTTCCGTTCGGAGGCGCAAAATCCGGCATTATCTCTGATTCGGATTTCCCAACAAAGGAAAGGAAAGCAGAGCTCATAAAGGCTTTCGCAGAAGGCCTCAAATGTGTTGTCCCAGGTGAATACGTTTCAGCGCCGGACATGAACGTCGGCGAGGAAGAAATGCGCATTTTTTCAGAAACCGTGGGCACAAAAAAAGCCTGCACAGGAAAACCCTCTGACATGGGCGGACTGCCGCACGAATTGGGTTCGACAGGCTTCGGCGTTTTCCATTCAACCAAGGTTGCTGCAAAGCACATGGGCCTGAACCTCAAAGGTGCAACAGTCGCAATTGAAGGCTTCGGCAATGTGGGCAGCTTTGCAGGAAAATTCCTGTCCGAGGCAGGAGCAAAATTGGTCGGAATCTCTGACATCAAAGGCATGGTGGTGTGCAAGGAAGGCCTCGAATATGAAGGCCTAATGGCGGCAATAAAGGAAACAGGCTCTGTGACAGGCTACAAGGGCAAGTGCGAAAAGCTGGACAGGCACAACATCATAGGCCTGGACGTTGACATCCTCGTCACTGCCGCGGTGCCTGACCTCATCAAACAGCACGAAGTCGAAAAAGTAAAGGCAAAACTGATTGTCGAGGGCTCGAACATTCCAATGACGCAGGAAATCGAGGAAACCCTTGCCGACAAAGGCATACTGATTGTGCCGGACTTTGTGGCCAACGCCGGAGGCGTGATTTCAAGCTATGTGGAATACATCGGCGGCAGCGAAAAAGACATGTTCAAAATGGTCGAGGAAAAAATCACGGAGAACACGAAAAACATGCTCGAAAGGGCAGGCTCCAAAAAATACACGCG
>JAZDDY010000021.1:0-44128 GCA_043809265.1 Candidatus Iainarchaeum sp. | reverse complement strand
TGCGGGGTTCCTTTGAAGGGCGGAATCAAAAAGAAAAAAATAGGGAATTGAGCCTTATTTGTGCTCTTCGGTTTCGCCCTGCGCGATATTCGAGTTTTTTATTATGAAGCCGGAAACGCGCGCCTCGATTTTTTTCCTCAGCGCAAATAATGCTAGGCCGATGAGCACCAGCGCGAAGCCGAGAGTTATCTGCGTTTCCCTTTGGGTTTTTTCCGCAAAATCCTTTACAAGCATTGCGATGCTGAAGCTGGGCGCAATCGCCTCATAGTATGAAAAGCCGAAAGCGAAATCGTTTGAGGCGAAATAGCCCCGCACCTCGACTATTTTCCTTTTGGCCTGGGAGTCGTACCCGATGTTCACTTTGGGGTTCAAGGGGCTTGTAGCGAGCGGGCTCTCGGGTTCGCTCTGCGGCGGCAACACAAATCTAAGGGTCGTCCATTCGGGAATCACAAAATCGGTGCCGTGCGTTAGCGGCCTGATGAATGTCCTGTTTATTTCGAACCGCATCTTTCTTCCGGCTTCCTCGCCGGATTTCTTGTTGAATGCCGGCACATTAAAGGAATACTTGAATTCCGCATAGTACAATAGTTCCCCGCTCGGTTCGTCGGCAAAGTCTATCAGGAGTTCCTTTAGGTCTGTCCGCAGGCCGAAATTTATCTTGAAGGCAGGGTCAAAACTGGCCCACTGGTCCAAATCGAATTTCAGGTTGTTGTTTTTTAACTGCTGGAATTCTTCGGCGCTCTGCTTGTCGTCAAACACCAGGTAATGTCTTTCCCTGATGGTTGCATAGCCGTCCCTGTCGACATCCACGTTTATCTCGTGGCTTGTGATTTTGTAATTCGTTGCCTCTGCAAATGCAAGGCCGATTAGCATCAGGAGAAAAAAAGCGATAATGGTTTTTTTCATTTTGCAGCCGCCCACTAATGACACCTTTAAATGTAAATATCATAATAAAAGTTAATATTGTTATTTCCTGTGCGCCTTGGGCGGTTTCGCATTGAATTTTTCCGAATGGGTTTTTAAAGTCTATTTTGCCTTTCTTTTATGGAGCGCCTATGTTTGAAGTGCAGTACATTTACCATTCCTTCTTCAGGGTCAAGATGGGTGGCAAAGTGCTTCTGATAGACCCGTACTTGGATTCGAAGGCGCCTGAAGGCGGAATGAAAAAGGTCATGGCGTGCCCGTTGAAGGCAAAACAGCTTATGAATGCGGATGCAATCCTTGTGTCGCACGAGCACTTCGACCACTTTGATAAAAAGGCCATTGAAGAGATTGCAGGCAAAAGCGGCTGCGCTGTCATAGCGCATGACGACCTGCTTGCCGACCTTAACATAAACCACCGGCAGAAAAAATCCATCGACCTGAAAAAAAAGATAAATTTCGGGGGCGTGGAAATCGAGCCTTTGCCTGCGCACCACCCGAATTCCTTTTACCCGATGGGCTTCAGGCTTGAAAGCAACGGCGATTCCCTTGTGCACACAGGCGACACAGACCTCACGGGAATATTCGCAAAATTAAAGGCCGACGTGCTCTGCGTTCCAATCGGCGGCGTAATCACTATGGATTTGGTGGATGCCGTGCGCGCAGTCAAAACAATGGAGCCAAAATACGCGATTCCGATGCATTACAACACTTTTGATGTAATCAAATGCCGCCCTGGTGAATTCAAGGAAAAAATCGAAAAAAGCATCCTGAACACCGAAGCCGTAGTGCTCAAGCCCGGCAGAACGCTGAAAATCTGATTGGCGCCAAAACGAAGCCCGGAAAAACGCTGAAAATTGGTTTCAGGGGGGCCTGATTTCTTAAACCGAAGGAAAAAATGAAATTCTGATTTTTCCGGTGCGTCAGAATTTTTTTCAGGCTCTCGGGGGTTCTCCTCAAAGGTCTGTCCTGTTGCCGCGCGCTTGTTCTAGGGGGCTTGCTCTGCTTTCCTGCTCCAGAAAGCCTTTTCTCTTTCCTTGCGGTTGCCCTCCTTTGATGCCTGAAACTGCCATACCACTTGTTTTCCTTTCGGAAGATATTGTAGCTGCCGAACCCTATTTCTCCCCGGTCGCTGACTCCTTCAACCGAAAGCCTTGGCTCAAAGACCAGGTCTTTGCCGAGTGCTTCTTGCAGAGTTCTCCTGGCAATAGTCACACAGATTGTGGGAGCTTCGCCGAATATCCTTCCTTCTGCCTTTTTCAGGTCGTCCAGGCTCAGGCCCCTCTTTTCGAGTTTTTCTGAGAGCTCCACTGTGTCGGTAGTTTTATCGCAGAAAATTACGCGGTCGCCCAAAATCCTTTCAAGGTAGGAGTTGAACCTTTGGATGTGATATTTCATGCGGGGAGAAAATCTTGAGGGAGACAGGATCGCAAAAGTGTCATAGACTATGAGAATCCTTCCCGGGTCTTCGCTGATTTCTTTAACCCTTTTTCCCCACGCGCCGGCCATGTACTTTACGTCACCCTCGGCCTTTTCCTGGCGTCTGGCATCATAAAAAGGGTGAACCAATACATCGAACCGTTCAAGCTTTTTTGCCGGCTCCATAAGGATAATTTGCACTATAACAAGTTTAATGTTTTTCCAAAGCAGCCTTTCTTTGGTTCATTCGATGTCTTTCAGGGTTCCAGCCCACAGCCTTCGGTTGCCTGCTCGTTTCACCGCTTCGCTTTCTCAGCTCTCTCCAAATCCTCGATGCTTCCGATGTCAAGGCACGGCCCGTCCAGTTCGACAAAGCCTACCTTTTCCCCGCTTTCCATTAAAATCCTGATTGAGTCTGTCAATTCGAATTCGGTCCTCTGGCTTTTCTTTGTGTTCCTGATTGCCTCGAAAATCTTCGGCGAAAAACGGTAAATGCCAGCATTCACTAAAGCGCTTTCGGGAGCGCAGTTAGGCTTCTCGATAATTTTCTTCACGGCATCTTTCTCGACTTCAACCACTCCGTACCTTTCGGGAAAATCATCGTGCCTTAAAGTGAGAACTGCCGCAAAGCTTTTTTTTCCTGACAATTCTTCAAGCAATGGCCTTTCCACAAGGACATCCGCGCTCAATAAAATGAAATCTTCATCCAGCCATTCTTCGGCTGTCGCAACCGCGTGCGCTGTTCCCAATTGTTTTTCCTGCAAAAAATATTTCAGTTTCATTCCTTTGTGGGAGTCGCCGAAATAAGCGCGTATTTTTTCGCCCTTGTACCCGATAATAATGCCGCATTCTTCAACGCCTGCTTTTCCAAGTTCCTTGAGCACATGCTCAAGCAATGGCTTTCCGTTCAACAGCACCATTGCCTTCGGCTTGTCTTCGGTCAAAGGCATCATCCTTACCCCTTTCCCTGCGGCCAAAACCAATCCTTTCATTTAACCACCCCCAACGGGTTCCTCGGCACATCCAATTCCATTAATTCCTGCGATGCAATGCTTTCCTTGAATTCTTTCCTTGCTTCTTCTTCCACTTCCCTCAAATCCATGCGCCTGTTCGAAAAGTGGGTCAGAACCAATTTTTTCACCCCTGCCTTTTTTGCAAGCGCCGCAGCCTGCAATGCCGTGCTGTGGAATGTTTCTTTTGCCCTCTCTTTTTCGCTGTCCAAAAACACTGCTTCGTGCACAAGCAAATCAGCGCCCTTTATCTGTGCAAGGTATTTTTCGCTTGGCAATGTATCCAATACAATCGCGACCTTTCTTCCCTTTCTTCCTTTCTGCAAATCCAGCACCTGTTCTGGCTTTATTGTTTTGCCTTTCAATTTCACTGCCCCGCCTTCCTGCAGTTTTGCAAACAACGGCCCAATCGGAATGCCCAAATCGATTGCTTTCTTCCTGTCGAATTCCCCCAATTTGTCCTTCTCGGTGAACACAAAGCCAAAGCATGGCGTGCCGTGCTGTAATGGGAATGTTTCGATGGAAAAATCCTTTTCCTCCAGCACAGTTCCCTTCCTGAGTTCAATGCACTCGATTTTATAGCAGGGGTTCACGAAAGCGATGTCGAGCGCTTTTGCGACCATTTCTTTCACCCCGCGCGGGCCGAAGATTTTTAGGTCTGTGTCCCTTTCGAACATGTTCATTGTCGCCAGCATTCCCGGCAGTCCGAGGAAGTGGTCTGCGTGGAAGTGTGAAAAGAATATCGCGTCGATTTTCATGAGCGAAACGCCTGCCTTCAAAGCCCTTTTCTGCGCGCCTTCAGGGCAGTCGAACAGGTAGTTTTTTCCCAAGAAAGAAAGGACGATGCCTGTCAGGGCGCGGCTTTTCGTCGGAGCGGAGCAGCCTGTGCCCAAAAAAGAAAGAGTCAATTCCATTGAATTAAATTAAGGGCAAAATCTTAATAAAGGCAGAGGCAACTCGCACGGTTTGGGCATTGCTCGAATGCAATCGTTTGGGTGTCTTGCCAGAATGGTTAAATGCCCAGAGTGTGTGCAATTCCGCCGGATTCTTTTTGCAGATAGTATTAAATATATGGAAGCATCTTTATTTTTCGTGCCTGCAAATAAACCGGACAATATGGATTTGATTCTTAGGAAACTTGAATCGATTGACAAGTCAATCAAGTCCGTTGACCAGCGGCTTAATGCCTTGGAGCGCACCGGCTCCAAGCAAACCGGCGTGCCTGTTTTGGAACTCGCGCCTGTTTTGGCGCAAAAAACAGAGGCAATCCCTAAGCCAAAGCCGGTTGTTGAGGGGCCAAAAATCGCGGTGGCACAAAAGTCGCAGATCAGCGAAAGCGAAATCGGTTTCAAGTGGTTTGCGTGGATCGGGATTGCGGCGGTCGCTGTTTCCGCCGGCTTTCTTGTGCTCTACGCAATACAAAATCACTGGATTTCTCCGCTTGCCCAGGTGCTGCTTGGAGTCGCAATCGGCCTATTGATTCTTGCAGCCGGCTATTTCATCGAAAAGCGCGGCATGTTGTTCCATTCAAAGGTCTTTTTTGCCGGCGGCTTCCCGGTAATATTTTATTCGCTTTTTGCAGGGCACCAGTTTTATTCGCTTTTCCCTTTCGAGGTTGCAACCGCGCTCATAACATTAGTGGTGTTCGCGGCGGCATTCCTTGCGTACAAGAAGAATTCGCTCACGATTGCGTGTGAATCGTTTTTCCTCGGATTCATGCTTCCGCTGATAACCCAAAAGCTTGATTTTTTCATGCTTATTTATGCCCTGATACTGCTCGCGGCAATAATCGCGCTGTTCACCAGAAAGCGCTGGCCGGTGGTTTACTTTGAAGGCATTGCGGCGACTTTTTTTCTTTACGCCGTGTGGGTTTTGAAAAACTTCGGGTATAATGCCGCCCTGGCCTGGACTGTTGTTTTCTTCATGATGAGTTTCTATGCGCTGTTTTCAATCGGGGCAATATTGTTTGCATCCGAGAAAAAGAACTTTTTAGCCGGTGCCACGCTTCACTTGTTTGCCTCTATCTGGTTTTATTGGGCGATATCTGACATTTTCACAGTCCACTTCCCGGAATCGCACTTGTTTTTCAGGATTGCCTTCTTGTTGATTACCTTGCTGCTCGCAGCCTTTGCGAGAAAAAGCCTTTCAATCCAAAAATCAGACTGGCACTACTTTGTGCCCTTTGTGGCCGCAGGTTTCCTGACAATATTTAATGTTATCCCGATTCTAATGATGCCCATCGCTTTCTCCCTCTTCCTTGTGGTGTTTGCATCGAAGGAGGAACACACGTTGCTGGTTCCAGCCAGGTTTGTTTCGGTTGTGGCTTTTGTGTTTGTTTTCGCAACATTGTTCTGGCTTAAAAACTTTTCTTTCGGCGACCTGTGGGCGTACAGCAGGGTGTTCCTGTTTGTTGTTTCTGCCCCGGTTTTCTACCTGCTGTGGCTTGAATCCAAAAAGCTGGCCGAAAAGCTTAATGACCGCGCAAAGGACCTGGTTGCCCCGGCCTACTTTGCAGGGGCCAGTCTTTTGATTCTTGAGTTCATCTCGCTGGAAATAAATGCTTCCGCGCTCGAGCCAACCCTTAGGTCGACATTGATTTCCGTTGTATGGGTGGCGCTCGCAATAGCGTACGTTTTGTATGGGTTCAGGGCAAAGCTGAAGGAAAGCAGGATTACCGGGCTCGGTTTTTTCGCCCTTGCAATCATGAAAGTGGTTTTGGTTGACTTGGGCCAACTTGAACTGCTTTACCGCATAATTTCCTTCTTTGTTTTGGGAATTGTTCTTCTGGCGGCGGCTTTCCTTTACAAAAAATACGAAAAGCAGTTCGCTTGAGCGCCGGATTCAAACCGCAAAGGCTATCACAATGCAGCATTAGCCGGCCGCAGCCCTTTAACCGAACCAAAAAGCAAAACCTTTAATTCCATTCAAGCAATAATTTCATTATGCCTGTTTTCAGGAAGGGAAGGATTAGCGCGGCAAAGGCAAAATTGCTCCGAAAGGAAGTTGTCAGGGCGGGCGGCAAGAGAGTTTACAGGAAAAGGAAAAAGTGGCCGATAAAAGATACCCCTTTCAAAAAGATAAAACAACAATTTCCGCTTGTTTTTTGTCCGTTGGGGGAACGCGGGACTTTTATCGACGAGCGCGTCCGGGAGACAGGCCGGCCTGCAATAGTGGTTGACTGGGGCTGCGGGAAAGGAAGGGCAGCAGGCGAACTGGCAAAAGAATACGGCGATAAAGCAAGAGTTTACGGTTATTCCAAGGATTCGTACCCTGAATGGCGGGATATTGACGGAGTCAAATTCATCCATTCCACTAAAGAGGATTTGCTTAGGTATTTGAAGGACGGCTCTGTCGACCTGATTTATTCCTATATTGGCCTTGAATACCTCTTTGCAACTTTGGATATCTGCCCTCCGCACATTGAACAATTGCTTTCAAAACTTTCCGAAGGCGGAAAAATTGTTTTTACCGGGGCCGGTTCAGGGCCGCTGCGCATTTCCGAGATGGACAGAATCCTCAGGGGCAAAGCTTTCGTTTCGCTTTCTGACGGCTCTGTGTACATTACAAAAAATACTCTTGACTGAAGAAGCCGAACCCAAAGCAAAACCTTTAAATCCGTTCGCTGGCTTTTCTAGTTATATGCCTGTTTCTGTGGTGAAAGGTTTCAAGTCCACTGCGGACGTTCCAGTGCCTGAAAAAACAATAGACCAGGTCATAGGCCAAGACAAAAGCGTGGAACTGATAAGGAAAGCCGCAATCCAAAAGAGAAATGTCCTTTTGGTCGGATTGCCGGGCATAGGCAAGTCGATGCTTGCCCAGGCAATGGCTGAAATAATGCCGATCCAGGAACTGCAGGACATTCTGGTTTATCCCAATACCGCAGACCCGAACAACCCCAAAGTCAGGGTTGTCAAGGCAAGCGAGGGCAAAAAAGTAGTGAACGATGCGGCAATCGAGTCAATGAAAGAAGAAGGCAATTCAAGGATGATGGGCTTCATACTGCCCCTGGGTTTTTTTCTGATCACTTTTGTTTTATGGCAGATGGGCTGGATAAGCCCTGACCCTGTCGCTGCAGCTGTCATTTTTGCAGCCAGCCTCATATTGGGCGGATTCATTTTGATTTCAGCGGCGCTTGCGACGCAGATGAGGAGCAGGGAATCGATTTCAACTCCGAAGCTTTTGATAGACAATGCAGGCAAAAAAATGGCGCCGTTCATTGAAGCCACCGGCGCCAAAGCCGGCGCATTGCTCGGCGACGTAAAGCACGACCCGCTCCAGAGCGGCGGCTTGGGAACGCCTGCGCACCTCAGGGTCGAGCCCGGAATGATTCACCGCACAAACAACGGCGTTTTATTTTTGGATGAGATTTCCTCGCTGTCGCCGAAATCACAGCAGGAACTGCTCACGGCAATGCAGGAAAAAAAATATTCGATCACAGGCCAGAGCGAGCTCTCTTCCGGTTCGATGGTTCGCACAGAGCCTGTGCCTTGTGATTTTGTTTTGGTGGCTGCAGGCAATTACGAGGACCTTGCAAGGGTGCATCCGGCACTGCGCTCGAGAATAAGGGGTTACGGTTATGAAATTTACATGAATTTGGACACGGATGACAACGAGGCGAACCGCACGAAACTTGTGCAGTTTGTCGCGCAGGAAGTCAGGAAGGACGGCAAAATCCCGCACTTTGCAATGGATGCGGTCGAAGAAATAATCCTCGAGGCGAGAAAAAGGGCGCAGAGAAAGCACCGCTTAACCCTCAAATTGAGGGATTTGGGCGGTTTGGTGAGGGCAGCCGGGGACATTTCCAAAAAGAAAGGCGCGGTGCTTGTTTCAAGGCAGGACGTGATAGAGGCAAAAATGTCCGCTTTGACCTTGGAACAGCAGATAATGGAAAAAATAATAGAGCACAGGAAAGATTACGAGGTATATATTTCGAAAGGCACTGCGATTGGCAGGGTGAACGGTCTTGCTGTGAGCGGCGACGGCTCAGCGGGAATGATTCTGCCGATCGAAGCAGAGATCGCGCCTGCCGCTTCAAAGGCCGAAGGCAAAATTATCGCTACTGGAAAATTGGGTGAGATCGCGCGCGAGGCAGTGCAGAATGTTTCGGCTTTGGTGAAAAAAATCAGCGGCAAGGATATCAGCAGGCACGATTTGCACATACAATTCCTGCAAACATATGAGGGCGTTGAAGGCGATTCGGCTTCAGTGAGCGTTGCGACCGCGGTCATTTCCGCACTGGAAAAAATTCCAGTAAAGCAGAGCCTTGCAATGACAGGCTCATTGTCTGTGCGCGGGGAAGTGCTTCCGGTGGGCGGCATCACAGCCAAAATCGAGGCTGCAATGAAGGCTGGCTTTACCGAAGTGATTATTCCTAGGGCGAACCTGCAGGACATCGTGATTAACCAGAACGAACTGAAAAAAATAAAGGTCATTCCTGTTTCTTCGCTCGAACAGGTTTTGGAAAATGCCTTCGAGCGCGGCAAAGGCAAGAACAAAATGCTCCGCTCGCTCAAAAAAATCCTCTCGCTCTCCTTTTCGGGAAGGCTCGGCCTGATCGGCGGAAAAGCTGTCGGGAAATAATTAGTTTTTTGTTTGTTTACCCTGTCAGCAGTACCCTTCCGTGCCTGAGCAGGAAGCCGCCTTTTTTTGCGGTCTGGGAATCGCTTTCTTTTTCTCCCGTGAGATAGGAAATTGTGTTCGCGCGCTTGTCTATTTTCCTCACTGTGCCGAGCCACAGGCCGTTTTTCGTGTAAACAGGCAGGCCCACCAACAGCTCCGAGACCTTTGTCCTGAAATCGAAGACTTCAAGGCCTTTGATCGAGACAAAGATTACTGCGAGCGATACGGCTATTGCAAGCCAGAAAAAGTCCACTGTCGCCTTTCCGAGCAGCACGAGGGTGCCGGCATCCAGCAGGAACCAGAGGATGACAATCGATATCGCGTAAATGAAATACTTCCTCAGTTTCACCGCAAGCCTGAAGTGCATTGCGTCCGCTATTTTTCCTATCACCATGCAGATTGCGGAAAGCGTGAGGAAAAAGTAAATGCCCTGCACCGCGCCCAGGTATGTTTCGACAGGGGCGATGCCTGCCGGCAGGCTGGAGATAAGCGTTATTGCCGCAAAGATGAAGACAAAGACGCCGGCAACGTAAGGTATGAAGCTCATCCTCTGCAATGAAATCGACGGCATTGCGCCCCTGTACAATTCGTGCAATAATGCCTCGATGCCGAACCCTTTGATCAGGAAATAAAAGCCCACGATGAATGCGACGCCCTGCAGGAAAAAGTCTTCGACGTTTAGGTAAAGGGTGAGCGCGTAAAGCAGGAGAATCATTCCGGGAATGCCGAAAAAAATCCTTGCAAGGTAAGGGTCTTTCAAGGCCTCTTTTATCGTGTAATAAACGGATTCGACCTGCTGGGCCTGCTTCACTATGACCATTTCTTTGGAAAGAATTTTTTTCCTTGACTGCAATAGGGGCAGGACCTGGTCGTCCTCGCCGCCGTCCGTGACAAGGATGAATGCCTCGGGCTTTACCTTTGCCTCCAAAAAATCGAGCTGTTCGTTCAGTTCCTTGTCCGAGCGGAAACCGCCCTTGTCGTAGCCGGTAATTGTCGCAACCTCGAGATTCTGGAATTCTTTCCGCAAATCGTCGAATTTCTTTATTGCCGCAAAAATGCTGTTGGCATCGGCTTCTTCGGGGTCAGCAAGGATAAGCTTTGTGGCTGCTTTCAGGTTTTCTTCCCTTCCGATGACCGGGCCTGTGATGCCTGTCTTTTTGCCGAGGTCGTTGTCCCGGTCAACGCAGAGGATGAGAACGCATTCCTTTTTTGCAGCAGCCAAAAAAACACCATTTTTGGATAATTTAACTTATTAATTCCCGCCAGTTAATTATTTAAATACTGGGTTGCATATAGGATAATATATATAACCATCCTGTTTTAATTTTTTGGGGATTCATATGGCGGCGGTTTCAATGAAAAGCATCGTGTTCCTCGTGATTTTCCTAGCCTTGGCAACAACGATTTTGCTCGCCGTGGCATATCTTGATGCTGTTTCTGCGTTTTTTGTCGGGAACATTATCTGGCTCCTGCTCCTGGTTGTATTTGTTTCATTTGCCTGGAAGGCCAGGATGCTGAAAATCAAGGGCTATGAGCGCGCTTTGATTTTCAGGTTTTCTAAATTCAAGAACGTTGCCGGTCCCGGCTGGGTAATGCTCCTGCCGTTCATCGACACTTATGTGCTTGTGGACCTTAGGGTCAAAACCCTTGATGTCCAGGAGCAGGATGCGGTCACAAAGGATTCGATCGAAATAAAGGTCGATTCGGTCATTTACCTCAAGGTAAAGAAGGACAACCAGTCAGTGATAAACTCTGTTCTTGAAGTTGAAGACTACCAGAATGCGGCAAAGCTTTTCGTGATTTCCACAATCCGTGACATTATCGGCGGAATGCCTTTGAACGAGGTCATTTCAAGGATCGAGGACATAAACAAGCAGGTCCACGCATCGCTTTCGGAAATTGCAATCGATTGGGGCGTTGAAGCGATTGCAGTGCAGATAAAGGACATCGACATCCCGCCGACCGTGCTGACCGCAATGCACGCGCAGAAGGCCGCCGTGCAGGAAAAGCTTGCAAGGATGGAGAAAGCCGAGGCGCAGAAGGCGGAAATCGATGCTGTGAAAGAGGCGGCGGAAGGCCTTTCCGATAAAGCCCTCAATTATTACTATATCAAGGCGCTTGAGGAAATGGCAAAGGGCAGGAGCACAAAGGTTTTCTTCCCTGTGCAGTTCTCGAACCTGGCGCAGTCCCTCGGCGGAAAGCTCGACCAGAAAGGCGGGGCGCGCATTGCAGGCGCACTGGAAAAGGCCGCCGACAAAAGCAGGTGGGAAAAGCCGGCTGAAGGCAAGCCTGCGGAAAAAAGGGCAAGCGGAAAAAAGCGCTCCAAATAATCCTTTTCCTTTTTTTCAATAATGATTTTTTTACATCTGTCTTGCGACCAGTATTGCAATGAACAGGATATATCCCACGGAAAGCGCCATTGCAAACATTTCCTCCCCTATAAGCGCAAAGGCCTCGATTGCCGCGCCGACCAGGAGCGAGAAAAGCGCTATCACCAGCAGGAGGAAAGAATCCCTTGCAATCATCTGGAATTCATGCGGGTAATATTTTTTTTTCACCAATGCCACCGAAATAAGGCCGCCTGAGATTGCGCCGAGGAAGTATCCTGCGAATTCTGGAATGCCGTGCGGCAAAAGGCTGAAAAACATCAAGTGGTTTGCCGCGACCGCGTTTTGGCCTATGAGCACGCCGACAATGGAGGCATTCCATATTATCAGGAAAAGCGCGCCTGCCCCGAACAGCACGGACAAGAATACCGCGAGCACCAGCAGGGAAGCATTGTTTGAATAAATCAGGTTGAACCAGCACCAGAAATCATTTCCACAGGCGCCTCCGATCTGCTGGGCTGCCCTGGCCACGCTTGTGGCGCCGCCCCCCGGGGCAATCATTGCAATGCGCCCGAGCGCTGTCCCCTGTTCCTTGAAGACCACGTTCCTGGTCGGAATGGATATGCATTGCCCCTTGTCAAGGCAGATGCTTGAAGGCTCGGACGGGAAAAGCATGTACCAGATCGCATAGCTGGCTATCACTCCCACCGCAAACCAGGCGTAAATCTTTATCAGGTCGAAATTCCTTTCGACAAAATTCCTGTGGTGGGCGCACACTTTCGCTGAAGCCTCCTCTTCCACAAGGAAAACGCGGTGCACGAGCGGTATTATGGTCATGGTTATGAAAGCGATCGAAAGGATGCTTGCCGAGCCGGGAAAGGACATGAAGGCAATCCACATCGAAACGCTGCTGAAAACAAAGCCGAGAAAGAGGGCATAAAGAGGGAACTTCAACAACGATTCCTCTTCCAGCAGCGACTCCAAAACCATGCGGAACACCTTGCAATGCTTTAAATATCTTTTTAATCAATAATCAATATAAAAATCCAACATACTGCTTTTTTTGTGGGGATTGATTTGGGCAGGAAAATTGTTTTACCGGGGGAAGAACTCAGCACAGCCGAAGAATTCGAAGGCAGGGAGAATACCTTCCAGGATGACGGCGCTGTTTTCTCGGATTCCATCGGCGAAGCGGAATTCGATTCTGGCAATTATGAAGTAAAGGTGAAAAAGGCAAAACCCCTCAAGATTTTCACTCCCGGCACAAAGGTTTACGGCGTCGTGTCCGCGGTAAGGAAAAACTACGTGCTTATCAGCATGAGGGAAGCATATATGGGCAACGAAAAGCGCGTTCTCACAAGAAGCCATGCGACCATCATGGTTTCAATGATTGCACAGGGCTATGTGAGGGACATAAGGGACGCCTTCAGGGTCGGCGACATAATCGTTGCCGAAGTCGAGGCCATAAAGCCCTACGGGGTGAATTTGCGCACAAACAAGCCAGGCCTCGGGGTCATAAGGGCATACTGCACAAAATGCAGGAAACCGCTGCATATGGTGCAGGAAAAGCTCATGTGCACGAACTGCGGCAGCCTTGAAAAAAGGAAAACAGGCAGCGGATATATACTGAAATAAGGGTGAAAAAATGGAAATGGAAATACTCCAAAACGAAAAGGAAATGCTTGAATTCAGGCTGAAAGGGGAAAGGCACACTTTTCCATTGCTCCTGAAATACTATTTGCTTAAGGATTCGGATGTGGAATTTGCCTCTTACAAGTTAAACCACCCGCACGACAAGGATTCCTTGTTCATATTGAAAACAAAGGGCAAAAGCCCGAAAAAAGCGCTCCTTGAAGCGAACAAGAAAATCGCCGAAGAAGCAACCGAATTCACAAAATGCCTCAAATCCATCGGGAAGTGAGGCGAGGCCCTTGCAGCCAAGCCTTAAGCCGCGCTCCAAAGAACTCATCCGTGCGATAGGCATAGACGACGGCCATTTCACGCCCAAAAAAAAAGGCAAAACAAAACTGGTCTTTGTGCTGCTCCGCGCAGACAACCGGCTTGAAGGAATTCTCTCTGCGGATGTCACTGTTGATGGAACCGATTCCACAAAAACAATAATTAAAACGCTCTCAAATTCCTGCTTTTTGGAACAGGCGCGCTGTATTTTCCTCGAAGGAATCAATTTTGCAGGCTTCAACATGGCGGATGCCCAAACCATAAGCAAAAAAACAGGATTGCCGGTAATAATTGTTTTCAGGAAGCAGCCGGATATCGAAGGCATAAGGAAAGCGCTCGGAAAATTCAGGGATTCCAAAAAAAGAATCTCCTTGCTGGAAAAGGCAGGCAGGATTTTCCGCGCGGAAAAAATTTTCTTCCAGTGCCATGGCATTCCGGAGGAAGGCGCGCGCGAAGCGATAAGGAAATTCACAATCCATTCGAATTTCCCTGAGCCTGTGCGCATCGCGCACCTTGTCGCAAGCGCTGTGACATTGGGGAGAAGCACTTCGCCTTAAGGCGGAAAAGAAAGTGGGAAAATGAAGGAAAAGAAAAGATTGAGATTGGAAAGGGAAGCAAGGGAAAGGGAGAAAGCGGAAAAATGGGAGCCGATTTTCAACGTCAAGGAAAAATTCGCTTTCCTGCGCTGGCTTGACCCCTTCACTTACGCCGACATGTTCCTGGAAAAAATAGGCAAAAAGGAAAACTCCGCCATAAGCTGGGCAGTGTACCTTGCCACAGCATTCCTTTCGGCCCTGCTTTTATACAATGCCTTGGGCTTATTGTTCCACAGCCCTTCGCCCATGGTGATTGTCGTCAGCGGTTCCATGGAGCCTTCCTTTTACCGCGGCGACGTGATGGCGCTTTCGGGCTGGAGCCTTGAGGAATTGAATGCACCTCTCGTTGAAATGCCGGGCACAGAAATCGATGGTTTGGACATTTCCGAATACTCTTACTCCGAGTGTTCGGTAAAAGGCGTTGAAGGCCTTGAGCCCTGTAGGTCAGTCATAAAGAAAATCCAGTCAGGCGCGCTGCAGGTTTCTGCGAAAGACGTTTTGGCAGAAAAAATAGTTTTCCCGAAACTCGGCAAGGAAATTGACATCACAAAAAAAGGCGATGTAGTGGTTTACTTCTCGGAAACACAGGGCATTCCAATCATTCACAGGGCCATCGCAAAAATCCGCGCAAAGGACGGCTTTTTCGTGCTCACAAAAGGCGATTCCGTGCTCAACTCCTTCATCGACCAGGACACAGCGCTTTCCTATGGCGCAGTTCCCTTCAACAAGCTCCAGGGCAAAACAGTTTTCATGATTCCATGGATCGGCTACGTGAAACTCATCCTCCTGGACGATTTGCCGTGCTTCCTGTCAAGCCCGGTTACAAAGGCAAAATGCCAGTTCCCTTAAGCGCGCCTTTGCCTATTTATAGCCAAAAAACTTTCCTGACAGGCAACCGCTTTTAAACCGTTGCCAGCCTATTTTTTTGCATGGACGAAGAATCAGAGGAAGAGCCAGGGGATTCCTATAACAAGGAGTTCGAGAAATGGCCCTCGCGCGGAGACAGGGCCCCATTCAAAATTGAATCCGCAAAGGAATGCTCGCTGAAAGAAATCACAGGCAAGGAAAAAAAAGTCGCTGTGATCGGCACCCTCAAATCTGTGGACAAAAAAGACATGCAGGGCGTTCTCTCGGACGGAACAGAAGAATGCCTGGTTGTGTTCCCAGAAGGCGACATGCTTCCCGGCCTGAAAGAAGGGATGGTTGTAAGGGTTATCGGGGCGCCTTCGAAAAAGCCGAAGCTTTCGATTGAAGCCGAGATAGTACAGGAATTAAAAGGTTTTGATGCAAATCTGTACAAGAAAGTCAGGGAACTTGAAAAAAAGCACTTTGGTGGGGATAAATGAAACTGGTTTTGGAGAAAGCAGGCGATTTCAAGAAAAGCTGCGAGGCAATTGCAGTGCTCATTCACGAGGCCGAATTCGATATCGGAGAAAACGGCATTGCATTGAAGGCGACAGACCCGAGCCAGATTTCAATGGTCGATTTCGAAATGAAAAAAACAGCCTTCAAGGAATTCCAGTTCGAGCAGGCCCAGCGCATAGGCCTTGACTTGGATTATCTGAATCAGGTCATGGGCCGAGCAAAGCCGACAGATGAGCTGACAATCGAGCTCGCCCCCCAAAAAACCAACCTTAACGTCACATTCAAGGGCGCCTCAACAAGGCACTTTTCTGTTCCATTAATTGATGTTTCAAAGAATCCAGTGCCTAACCCGAAAATAGAATTCGATGTTGAACTGAAAATGAAGGCAGGCATAGTGCAGGACGCATTGAAGGATGCGGAACTGATTTCAACGCATGTTTTGCTCGGGGTTGAAAAGGAAACCTTTTTCGTTAACGCCAACAGCAGCAAAGGCACACTGAAAAACGAAACCAGCAAAAAGGAAAAGGAAATGAAATCTTTCGTCGCAAAAAAGGACTGCAAAAGCATGTTCCCGCTGGATTATCTCAAAGATATGCTGAAAACCCCAAGCGGCGATGACGAAATAGAACTGAAGCTGAAAAGCGATGCTCCGCTTTTCATATCCTATAAAATCGGGCAGGCCAGCATAGCCTACTTTTTGGCGCCGAGGATTGAAAGCGAGTGAATATTCTCGGCATCGACTTGGGGCTTAACCGAATTGATTTAAAACCGTTTTAAACAAGCTTATTTTATGCTCAGGGGTCGCCAAAAACCGCCAACTAACCTGAAGCCGGTTTATCTTGTAAGGCCATCAAGGGAAAGAGCCAGAGCGGACCTTTATGCAAGGCTTGCCGGCGGCGCCAAAATATATTCTAAGGCAATCCAACTTTTTGAGTCGAATCCAGACACGCCAATCCAGAAAATTTTTGCAGAAACCGCCCAAATGGAAAATCTTACCAGGAACCAAAAGCGCTTTTTGCTTGAGTCATTGAGGCGGCTTAAATTGCACCAAAAAATTGTCAGGTCCATAGCCAAAGAAATTTCTGCCGATGAACTAATAGGCAGCTATTGCCAGCAGTTTGGAATCCCGTTCGAACCCAATGTGCCGGGGCGCCCCAAGGCTGTGCTTGAAACTAACCCGTTCGGCCTTGTGCTAAAAATGGATAGTGCAACGTTTTCACAAATTGCCAAAGCGATATTTGAGCACGGAATGGCCCCAGTTCCAGACCCAAACGCCCAGACCACTTATCTCAGCTGGCCTTTGCGGAACGGGGAAATGCACACAATACCGGTCGCATGGATGACGCATTCCCAAGGCGGAGGCGTATTTTCAGCCCACGAAAAAAGGCACATGCGGCTGGTCGCGGTAGGTGCCTACACTTCGCGGTCGGTTAGGCCCCAAAGCAAGAAAGAAATCAGGGAAGACCTTTTCGGGGATTTAAAAACTGAAATTACTGCGCATGTGGCCCAAGGAGATTTGATTGGACTGAATGCCTTCCTAAGGGCTTTTGTCAGGACAAGGGCGCCTGATATCAAAAATTGTCTTTCGCAGGCTGAGATTGCAGAAATGGACCGCCTTATTTTCATGATTACAAAGAAGGCACTCCCACTGATGCCAAGGGAAGAGCTTCTTGCACTAATGGAAATGACGCCAATCACAAAGTGGAACAAAAGGATAGGCTGCCTAATCGAAAAAAAGGATTGAAAGCGAATAAAGCGCCTAGTTTCTTTTAAAAAAACTCCCTTTCAATTCTCTTTCATGCAATACCGCACTGAAAAGGATGCTCTTGGCAAAAGGAAAGTCCCTTCGGATGCTTATTACGGCGCGTTCACTTCCAGGGCTTTGGAAAATTTCCAGATTTCAGGCTCAAAGCCTTTTCCGGCGCTGGTGAAAGCGCTCTCGCAGATAAAAATCGCTTCTGCGCGCGCAAACATGAAGCTCGGCCTTCTTGACCAAAAGAAAGGCAATGCGATAATCCGCGCGGCAAAAGAATTCGGCGCAGGGAAATTCTCCTCTTGCTTTGCCCTTGATTATTTCCAAGCAGGCGCCGGAACACCCTACAACATGAACGCGAACGAAATCATCGCGAACCGCGCAACCGAACTCTTGGGCGGCAAGAAGGGCGCATACTTAGTGAACCCAAATAATGATGTGAACATGTCCCAGAGTTCAAATGATGTGATGCCGACGGCTGTAAGGTTAACCCTGCTCATCGAATCCAAAGAACTTCTTGAAGAACTGGAAAGGACCAAAATCGCCTTCCACAAAAAAGCAGCCCAGTTCAAAGGCATCCTGAAATGCGGGCGCACCCATTACATGGACGCGGTCCCACTAACACTTGGGCAGGAATTTGACTCTTATGAAGCGCTTATGGGTTCTGCGATTGAAAGGATTGACTGTGCACTTGAAGGCTTAAAGGAAATTCCGCTTGGCGGAACAGCAGTGGGGACAGGCATCACCACGCACCCGAATTACAGGAAAGTTGTCATCGCAGCACTCTCCAAAGAATCCGGCTTCAAGTTCAGCGCCCCGAAGGCCAATTTTGAATTGATGCATTCAATGAACGCTTTCGTGGATTACTCTAATGCCCTGCGCTGCCTTGCGATTTCATCGCATAAAATTTGCAATGATTTGATGTTCCTTTCCTCTGGCCCGAAGGCAGGAATTGCTGAAATAATTCTGCCGGAGGTAGAGCCTGGCAGTTCAATCATGCCAGGGAAAGTGAACCCCTCGATTCCGGAAGCCGTAAAAATGTCCTGCTTTTATATTGAAGGCCTTGATGCCGCGGTGGCTGGGGCCGCAAAAGAAGGGCATCTTGAAATAAACGTTTACACTCCAGTGATTCTTTTATCGCTCGAGCAGGCGACAGGCATTCTTTCCAACACGCTAAAAATGTTCAGCTCGAAATGCATCAACGGCATAAAGGCCGACAAGAAGCGCTGCAACGAATTGCTTTTTTCCTCACATTCCTATGCGACCGCGCTCAATCCGCATTTGGGTTATGCGGTTGTGGCGGAACTTATCAAGGAAGCCCTGAGAAAAAACGTTTCGGTTGAACGGATTATTCTTGAAAAAGGTTTTGTTTCGAAAAAAGATTTGGGGCGCATGCTTTCGGTTTCAGCAATGGCAAAGCCGGCCAAAGTGGACCTTAAACTGAAAAAGAAAATCTCGCAGGACAAAAAATTCATTGCGTTTTTGAAATCCACAAGGTGAATTTTGGAAGGTGAATTTGTGGGCCAGAAAGAGGAAGCGCTTGCACTGCATTCCCGCCTGAAGGGAAAAATCGAAGTGCGGGCAAAAAAAGGCGCGGCGCTGACAAAAAAAAGCATTTCGCTTTTGTACACTCCGGGAGTGGCGGCTCCGTGCATGGAAATTGCCAGCGATAAGGCAAAATCCTTCCAATTGACTGGAAAATCAAATACTATTGCAGTAATCTCGGATGGTTCCGCTGTCCTCGGCCTTGGCAACATCGGCCCTGAGGCTGCAATGCCGGTAATGGAAGGAAAAGCGCTTCTTTTCATGGAACTGGCAGGCGTGAATGCATTTCCGATAGTCTTGAAAACCGGAAGCGCGCAGGAAACAGTGCAAGCCATAAGGGCAATGGCGCCCTCGTTTGGCGGAATAAACCTCGAAGACATTGCCGCCCCAAATTGCTTTTTTGTGGAAAAAGAACTGCAGGATTTGGGCATTCCTGTCGTGCACGACGACCAGCACGCGACCGCAGTTGTGGTGCTTGCGGGCATGATAAACGCCTTCAAGCTCGCGGGAAAAAAGTTTTCGGATGCGAAGATAGTGCTTTCAGGCTGCGGTGCCGCAGGCACTGCCATAACAAAATTGCTTTATTCTTCGCCTGAATTCGCCCCGAAAGAAATGGTTGTGTTCGACCGCTTCGGGGCAGTGCACAGGGGCAATGGCGCAATGCCTGAGCACATGAAAGAAATCGCGCAGCTCACAAGAAACGATTTTTCAGGAACATTAAGCGAAGCGCTCCAGGGCGCGGATGTTTTCATCGGCGTATCCGCCCCAAACATCCTGAAAGAGGAAGATATCAAAGGAATGAACAAGAAAGCGATTGTGTTTGCGATGGCAAACCCTGTGCCTGAAATCGCGCCTGAGCTTGCGTTGAAAGCAGGGGCTTTCATTGTCGGCACAGGCCGCTCGGATTATAAGAATCAGATAAATAATGTTCTCGTTTTTCCGGGCTTGTTCCGCGGGCTTTTGGATGCGCGCGCGAAAAGGCTGAATGAAAATGCTAAAATTGCGGCGGCGAAAGCATTGGCTGCTTCCATTAAGCATTCCAAGGAAAAAATCCTGCCGCACGCGCTCGACAAAGACTATGTGCAAAAAATCGTGAAGGCCGTGAAAAAGGCATCAGAGTGAAACCATCGCTGCGCCTGCGACTGCAAGCGCCACAGCCGCCAGCTTGATTGCGAGATGGCTTTTGTCGATTTCTTCTTTCAGGAAGGAAGGGAAGGCTTTTGTGAGGAAGACAGCAAACAGGAGCACAAAGAACGGCTGGATTGCGGTGACAGCGCCGACAAGCGATGCTGTGCCAAGTGAGAGGGACAGCATGAATGCGCCCCTGCCTGTGAGGTAAAAGGTTTCGCTTGAAAGCGCCACGGCCAGCACGCGCGGCTTTTCGGTTATTGCTGCCTTGATTTTTTTGTAATAGAACGGGAGCGCAATAATAAGGAAAGCGCTGAAAATGAAGGACCTGAGAACAGTAAGCGACCACCAGTCGCTGCCTGCAAGGACGTATTTTGAAACAACGGTGTCTGCGGCAAGAAGGATTGCGGATATTGGAACCGCCAGCGCCCATTTCCCGATTTTTATGCGCCCTGCTTTTTTGAAAGACACAAGGATTGCGCCGAGCATCAGGCAAACGATTCCCGCAAACTGCAATAAGGAAACGGTTTCACCCAAAAAAACTATCGCAAGCGCGAGAGTGAAAATCGGCAGGGAATTGTATGCCACCGAAACCCTTGAGGCTTCGGCTTCCTGCATTGCCCTGTAATACAATAACACCCCGAGCATCCAGATGAAAACAGTGAAACAATACAGCGCAAGCAGGTCGGGCTCGGGGATTGAAAAGCCGAAAGCGAATGCAAGCGGGGCAAGCACAAGCGACCCGATAAGGCTCGGGATTGCCATTGCGACCAGCGGGCTTTTGGCGTATTTTGTCACAAGGACTTTGTCGCCGATATTCGATACCGCCCAAAGCGCGGCGCAAAGCAGCGCCATGAAAAACCAAAGCATTTTTTCCCAAAACAATTTCAGGCAATCAGATTAAATCGTTTTCCGCGCCAATTCATTTATGCTTTTGGGCATTGACCTTGGCGCTTCCACGACGGATTTCGTGCTGATGGAAAAAGGCAGGGTGCTGAAGAAAAAATCCATCGAAGCGGTTTGCCTTGCAGGCCTGGAGAAGGAAATCCTTGCACTGAAATGGCCTCTTTCCAAAGTAAAACGCTTCTGCATTGCCGGAGGAAAAAGCGCCAGTGCAAAAAAATCCCTCCTTGGAAAACCGGTGAAAAGGATCGGCGAAATCAAAGCCATAGGTGCAGGCGGCCTTTTTTTGCGCCCGCAAGAAAAAGGCGCTTGTCGTGTCGCTCGGCACAGGCACTTGCATTGTGGATGCTAAAGGAAACGGAAAATTCGAACATTGCTCCGGCACCGGCGTGGGCGGCGGCACATTGCTCGGCCTTTCGATGCGCGCGCTTGGAGCAAAAGGCCTGAAGGAAATAAACGCGCTGGCAGAAAAAGGCAATCTTTCAAAAGTGGATTTATTGGTCGAGGACATTGCCGGCAAAGGGATAGGGAAACTGCCGGGCAATGCCACCGCTGCAAATTTCGCGAAATGCGGGAAGGCAGGCAGGGGCGATGTCGCCTTGGGAATAATCAATATGGTGGCTGAAACCAATGCGGTCCTTGTTTCGCTTGCTGCCGAAAAATGCGGGCAAAAGGAAATCATCCTCACAGGAAAGCTTTTGGCAGTGCATGTTTTCAGAAAACGGCTTCTTGCGGCATTCAGGGTGCTCGGTAAAAAAGTGGTTGTGCCGAAGGATTACGGCATTGCAACAGCGGCCGGGGCGTGTGTTTGCGCAAAAGCAATTTAAACCCTTGCCCTTTATTGTATATTACTCTTGTTTGGGGGAATGCGATTGATAAAGCTTTCAAAGGTAGCGCAGTTCCAGACTGCAATCAGGGCGATTTCGAATTTCATTTCGGAAGGCAATTTCAGATTCAACGACAAGGGCATTTCATTGAAGGCAATCGATCCTTCGCAGATTGTATTGGTGCAGTATGAGGCTCCGAAATCCTTTTTCGAGGAATTTAAAGTCGAGCCGAACCTTGTCGGCTTGGACTTGGACGAATTCAATAAGGTCATGAAAAGGGCGCTGCAGAAAGACACGATTGAAATGGACCTGAACGACAACCACCTGCTTGTGAAATTGAAGGGCGACCTTGAAAGGAGCTTCAGGCTGTCATTGATAGACATAAGCGATGAAGAGGCCGAAATCCCGCAGCAGGAATACGATGCCAAGATTGAAACCAAGGCAAGGGTTTTGCAGGAAGCGTTCAAGGATGCAGAATTGTTCGGGAGCAGCGTTGTGCTCAAGATTGAAAAAGGCAAATTTTTGATTGAAGCAAGGGGCTCGCAGGGAACGCTAAAAACAGAGGCCAAGAGCAGCGAATTGTTCAAGGTCAAGGCGAAAAAGGACGTTACAAGCAAATACTCGTTGAATTTTTTGGAAAACATTGTCAAGGAAGCCGACCCTGAAAGCGCTGTTTTATTGGAATTGAAGAGCGAGGCGCCGATGCGCATTTCTTATGCCATAGGCGACACCACGCTGCAATTCCACCTGGCGCACATGATTTTGTGAACCTGTTTTTGAAGCAGGCAGCCCGGTATTTTTATTTGCCTATGGCTGGCTTTGCAAGCCGGGATTTCCAGGCAACCTTGCTGGCGGCAGGCAAGAATTTTTAATATCAACCGCATTACTTTTTTGCATGGTCGCAGTGGAAGTCGCATTTTTGGTTGTGGCGGCAATCATAATAATCGGCTATATCGGAATGCTTTTGTTCAAGAAAACCAAGGTTTCAGACATCCTTATCCTGATGGCTGTCGGGCTCATTTTGGGCCCTGTTTCATCTTATCTCGGCCCTAACGGCACGGGAATGCTTCCGTTCGAACTGCTCGGCCAGAGCGAGCTTGCCTTGTTCCAGGGCTTTCTGCCGTTTTTTGCAGCCTTTGCGCTGATAATCATCCTTTTCGAGGGCGGCCTGCACCTGAATTTTTTCAAGGTGATAAAATCCTTTGGCGAATCCTTTGCCTTCACAATAATTGTTTTTTTCCTTAGCATTGCGTTTGTAATCCTGGTCCTGTGGGCTGGCTCGAATTTCGGGCTTTTAAAATTCGACCTGCTCGTAAGCCTGATGATCGGGGCGATTATCGGCGGCACAAGCTCTGCAATTGTAATCCCGCTCGTGAACAGCACCAAGGCAGGCGAGGAAACAAAAACCCTTCTCAGCCTTGAATCCGCGCTTACTGATGCATTGTGCGTGATTGTGGCGGTGGCGGCCGCAGAAATAATCCTTTTGAACTCGTTCAATGTTTCCCAGGTCGGAACAAGCCTCCTCGGGGCATTCACTATTGCCGCCTTCCTCGGGCTGATAGCCGGGCTTGTCTGGCTCAGGCTTTTGTCGCTTTTGAGGGACAAGCCGTACGAGTACCTGATGACCCTTGGCGTATTGCTGCTTCTTTACACAATAACTGTTTTTTTCGGCGGCAACGGCGCCATTGCGGCGCTCACCTTCGGGCTTGTTTTGGGGAACAGCGAGGACATTACGAGAATGCTGAGGCTTACCCCGCGCTCCATAGACTGGAGGATCAAGTCCTTCCAGGCTGAGGTTTCGTTTTTGGTCAGGACGTTTTTCTTCGTTTACCTCGGGCTCCTTTTCAAGTTCGAATTTTTCACGCCGGGAATGATCGCGGTTTCGCTGGCGATAATGTTTTTGTTCCTGCTTGCAAGGCGCATCGGGGCAGTCATCCTGAAAAAATTCAAGCCTGTTTTCGCCCAAGACCAGAAACTGATAACGACGATGGCGGCAAGAGGCCTTGCCGCGGCCGTGCTTATTTCTTTGCCCACAAGCATGGGCTTGAACCTTGACAGCTCCGTCCTGAACATGATTACGACAATCGTTTTCCTGATAATCTGCTTTTCAAACATCGTGGCGACAATAGGGGTTTTCCTTTCAGAAAAGGAAAGGGCAAAAAAGGAAAAATCCGAAGACAAAAAACCCCAGGAAATCAAAATCGAGGAAAGGAACTGATCCTTTCTGGCAGGCGGATAATGCCCCCGCAGCCAGGGGGAGTTTGCAATATTCACCGGAATCCCGCACTCGCGCTTTTTTAAAGACTATTCGACTCAACTATTTTTATGGCGCTTTTGGCTGGCCTGGAGTTTGCGCAGAAATTTCCTTTCAGTGAGACTGGGAAGCGCGCAATAAAGGAACTCAACGTATCGCTTGATGCCGCAGGCGAGGATGCGAAAAGGAGCGCTGTAGCGCGCATCAGGGCCGCGTCCGCCAGAAAACTGTATTTTGTGGAACACATTGAAGGCCACAAGGAAATGCTTGAAGCCGAAGTGCTGTCCTTTCCGATTGCGAAAATCTACCTTTCATTCATTTCACAGCAGAAACTGTTCTCGCTTTTCGCGAAAAGCAATGCCGAAGCGGTGTTTGCACTGCTTGAAAAGGAAAAAGGCGACGGCCTGAAAATAAGGCTCGCACAGGAACTGAACCTTAAATTCGGATTGCCTGAAGACGGCGTGTTTTCCGTAACAGTTGCGGATTTCCTTTCCTCGGGCAATGGAATTCCTGCATTGAAGCTTGTGAACCAGCGCGTTGAGAAAGGCCTGGTTTTCCTTGACGCCCAGCACTTCGCAAGGCTCTTGTCCGAACAGGTTTTCAGTTCGGTGCTGCAATCGCTTCCTGTGAAGCTTGAAGGTATCCCTGAAAAGCTGAAAAGTGAGGCTTTCGCGCTCGGCTCGGAATTCAGGGAAAAACAGAACATCGAATTCAAGCAGATGATTGGAAAAGTCAAGCCGGATTTTTTCCCGCCGTGCATGGAAAAACTGTATTCGGATTTGCTTGCAGGAAAAAACCTTTCACACCTTGCAAGGTTCGACCTCACGACCTTCCTGAATGCAGTCGGAATGCCAGAAGAGGAAATGGTGAAAGCATTTTCAAAGGCCCCGAATTTCGACGAAGGCATCACGAGATATCAAATCAAAAAAATCATCAGGGGCGGAAGGCAGGGCAAGGGATATTCTCCGGCAAGCTGCGAAAAGGTGCGCTCGCATGCGCTGTGCATTGCGCAGTGCAATGTCAGGCATCCCACGCAATATTACAGGAACAAGTTCAGGGAAGAAAAAATGAAACCGAAGCAGGGTGTTTGAATGGGCGAAAAGGAAAATGTTTTTTTGAGGGAGGCATTCCGTTCCTATTACGAAAAGCATTCGCTTTCGATTCCCGCCTGCGGGGAAAGGGAATTCGGGATAGGCGATTTCGGGAAAAAAATAGTGAAAAGGCACATGGAATTTAAGGGAGAAAAAGAACTCAACCTTTTTTTGCGTAAAGAAGTACCGCCCTACATTTCGTATTCCGCCGCATACTATGAAAGGCCTTCCGCAAGGCCGATGGAATCAAAGGGATTTATCGGTTCGGATTTGGTTTATGAATTCGATGCGGATGATATCCAGACAAAGTGCAAGGAAGGGCACGATTCATGGCAGTGCCCTGGTGAAAAATGCGGTGCCAGCGGGAAAGGCAAGGTCGTGGAATGCCCGAAGTGCGGTTCAGGCGTGAAAGTGGAGCAATGGTTTTGCTCCGAGTGCCTTGGCGAGGCAAAAAAGCAGGCACTGAAACTGCTTGAAGTTGTTTCAGGCGAGCTCGGCTTTGATGAAGGGATCAGCATTAATTTTTCAGGCAAGGCCGGATATCATGTGCACATAAGGGGCGAAGCCGTGAGGGGCCTGCCGCAGAGCGCGAGGACCGAACTTATCGATTACCTCACGCTTAACGGCGTTGACCTTGAAGCGCACGGCTTCGGCAGGCTTGACGCTTCGGCCCTGAAATGCCCTGTGCCCTCGCGGAGCGTCGGCATTGCAAAGAGGTTCATGGAACGGCTTGTTTCTTTTATCACGGAATGGAATGCGGACAAGCTTGCAGTGCACGGCAACCTTTCGAAAAAGCAGTCTTCTTTCCTGATAAAAAACAGGCCTGTGATTCTTGAAAAAATGTCACAGGGCATCCTTTTCCCGGTTGATGCGTCGAAGCCTGAGACAAGCCAGAAGTTCTGGAGGCTTTTGATTGACGAGGCATTGCGCGAGGAATCGATTGCACTGAACATCGACAGGCAGACTTCCGTGGACATCCATAAAATCCTGAGGCTGCCTGATTCGATTCATGGGGGCACGGGTTTGGTTGCAAAAGTTGTTTCTTTGGAGGAATTCAAGCGGTTCGACCCTTTTAAGGATGCAGTGGCTTTTTCAGGCTCGCCTGTAAAGGTTTTTATTAATAAGGCACCAGAATTCTCTCTTGGGGGCAAAAAGTTCGGGGCATTCTCCGGTGCAAGGGAAGAACTGCCATTGAATGCGGCTGTATTCCTTGTGGCGTCAGGGAAAGCTATTCTCGAATGATTTTTCCCAAGGGTGAGTTCTTGGATTATGATGATGTGAGGCGCGCTTTCAGGCTTGAAAAGAATTCAAGCCAGTTGTGCGTGCTTGAAGCCGATTTCTGGCCTTCGCTCAAGGATTTCATGAAAAAAGAGCGTGAGAGGTATGTCGAGGACCTTAAAAGCGGGCATATCTCGAAAGCCAAGGATTTCGCGAACCTTGAGCAGATTGTGCTTGAATTCCTGGCAATAAGGGAAAAAAAGGTTTTGAACAAGGCATTGGTTGCATCGCGCACAAACGAGTTTTCACTGGACGGCCTGACCCATGGGGAAAAGGGGCTTTTCAACGGCTTGCTTGACGTGCTTGAAAAATTCAGGATGGATTCGAGCGATTTGTTCGGTGCAAAGGCGGGAAAGGAGCGAACCGAGGAAAAGGATTTAAAAAAACTCCCTCTCCAAGTTCTTTCCGACATCCCAAGTTTTATAGGGGCCGACATGAAAGAGTACGGCCCTTTTTCGAAAGGGCAGTGCGTCGAGCTTCCGGGCAAGACCGCTGAATTGCTTGTTGAAAGGAAGCTTGCTGTCAAAAATGATTAATGGTTTTAAAGGAGGCATTGCATGGCAATTATCAGGGAAACAGACCTTAACAGGGGGCCTAAAAACTGCTTTGTGAAGGTGAAATGCGAGGGCTGCGGCAACGAACAGGTTGTTTTTTCAGTGCCCGCAATGGCGGTCAAGTGCCTTGTCTGCAACCATGTGCTGGCTGAAAGCACTGGCCACAAGGCAAGATTCAAGGCCAAAGAAGTAAGCAAAATCGAATAAGCGGAATATGCGGATTTTTTTGAGGCAAAAGGATTGGTTTGAATGGTGGAAGAGCCCGAATCAGGAGAAATTGTGGTCGTGCGGGTTTCAAAAGTGCTCGCTTACGGTGCGTTTGTCGAATTGATAGAATACGGCAACAAGACCGGCTTCATCCACATTTCACAGGTCGCATCGCGCTGGGTCAAAAACATAAGGAACTATGTGAAAGAAAACGAGACTCGCGTCGCACAGGTCCTTTCTGTCGACAGGGGCAAAAACCAGATTGACCTCTCGCTGATAAAGGTTTCGCAGCAGGCTGCAAGGCAGAAGCTCGAGTCATGGAAGCAGTTCAAGCGCTCCAAAAAAATGGTCGAGATCCTGGCAAAAAACCAGAAAAAGACATTTGATGAAACCTGGAAGGCCGTCGCAGAGCCTTTGCTTGAAAGGCACGAGTCATTGTTCGACGCATTCCAGAAAATCGCGGCAAAAGGCGGAGCCGAAGCCGAAGGCGTTCCGGAAAAATGGGTGGCGCCGCTTGTCGAACTTGTCGGGAAAAACGTTAAAGTTCCCTTCAAGGTTTTGAGGGGCACAATGACAATCCAAAGCGAGGCGCCTGATGCCGTTGAAAAAATCAGGAAGGCGTTCAAGGAAGGCCTGCCGAAAGCTAAAGACGCAAAAGTCGAGGCGCACTACAAGGGCGGCGGCCATTACGAACTTATCTCTACTGCAATGGATTTCAAGACAGCAGAAAGGGACATGAATGCGGTAAAGGACACAATCATAGGGGAAATAGAAAAAGGGAAAGGCAAAGCCGAATTCGCAAAAGAAGAATGAAGTGGTAAGATGGTCACAAGGATTGAATTCATAAAAAAGCCCAAGCTGAAGGATGCGGTGCTGGTCAGCGGCCTTCCGGGAATAGGGCTTGTCGGCAAAATCGTCGTCGATTACCTGTTAAAGCAGTGCAAGCCTGAAAAAATCGCGGACATTTACTCTGATTCCTTTCCGCCGAGCGTGCACACAGAAAAAGGCATAATGGACTTGATCCACGACGAATTGTTTTTGTTTGAATCCAAAGGCCGCTCTTTCCTTTTTTTGGCCGGGCCGGTCCAGCCGTCGCTCGACATAAGATTGTCTTCATCGCAGGACCACTACGAGTTCGCGCAAAAAATCGTTTCAACCATGAAATCGCTGGGTGTTAAAAAGATTTACTCGCTTGCAGGCATAAATATCGGCGACAAGCGCATGGAACAGGAGCCCAAAGTCGTTGTTGCAGTGACAAAAAAAGAAATGGTCGCAGAATTCACAAAGCTCGGCGCCACAGTCGATTCCTACGGCGGCCTGATTTCAGGCGCAGCAGGGCTTTTGCCTGGCCTTGCAAAAGAGCAGGGCATCGAAGGCGCCTGCATTATGGGTGAAACAAACGCAAGGCTGGTCTACGGGGACCACGGCGCCGCAAAAAAAGTGCTCGAGCTTGTCGTTAAATTGTTCGGCTTTAAGGTGGACATGAAAAACATTGAAAAGGAATCCAAAAACATCGAAAAAGCCTTCGCCACCTTAAACAAGCAGTTGGAAGAAAGAAAAGAAGAAGAACATCCGGAAGACAGGCTGAGCTACGTGCGCTGATTTTTAATATTCGCCAAGCGTCTTCTGCGTGTGCGCGGTGCGGATTTAGTATTCTCCCAGCGTTTTCTGCCCCTTGAACGAAGTGTTGCAGTCTAAGCAGTCTTTCAATTCGATTCTTTTTTTCTCGAAGTCTTCGATTGAATCGCAGATTATGGGCTTGCCGTAATCGCCGCCGCCACCGCCGATATAGTGCACAAAGCCTTTCCTGAAAGCCTCCACCTTCAAGGCAATTTTTTCATCTATCTCCGCCAGCTCCACGACCGGGGCGTCCACAAGCACTTTGATTTCGGAGCCGAAGGACTGCACGAATTTCAGCCATAAAGCCTGTACTTTCGGCGACTGCGGGTTTTCAACTTCAATCGCACTGCAGATTATTTCAGCCAATGGAATGCTGTGCATGTAAGGCGGCCTGAATTCGGGATGGATTTCTTCCTTGAACTTCGCAAGCTCAAGAATCCTGTCCCTCACGCCTTTTTTGATGCGGCTCCCGCACCGCGGGCATTTCCATTTCATTTTCGCAGAATCATCCATGGAATATTTCTGGAAGCATTGCGTGCACGCGGTGCAATGGTATTTGCCTTCGCGCGGGTCCAATCCCGCGTTGAGCAGGAACACTCCTGGCTTTTTTTCCTTGAACGCTTTTTTGAGGCCTTCGAAGTAAGGCTTTTTCATTTCAATCCTTGTGAATTCCCTTCCGATGCGGTGCGGCCAAGGGGAATGCGAATCCGAACAGCACAAAAAATGGAATTTGTGGTTTTCCTGCATTAGGTCGGCCAAATACGAGTCTGCCGAAAGGCCGAGTTCGATGAAATCAACTTCCCCGGCCATCGATTTATAGCATTCTTCCACTGAATTGAAATGCGAGTAGACCGAAAAGTAGGGGGTGAATGCGTGCGCAGGCCCCATCAAGCCGCCTGCCTCCTTGACTTTTTCCGCAATTGCCTCGGCATTCGCCTTCAGGGTCGGCCTTCCGTAGCCCAAGCCGTCCAGTTTTCCGAATTTTCCAAGTGAAGCGCGCAATTTATCGACTGCATTGAAATCAGGGAGGAAAACGATGTGGTGCACGCGGTCGGAATCGTTCACTTCTGTCTGCAGCACAAAGGCTGTCCGCGATTCTTTTTCCAAAAAGCAGCCGTTTTCCTCAAAGAGCGAGGCTTTCGCCTGCTGAAGCCAGTCCTTGTTGAGGATGTCTCCTGTGGCCATCAGGTGCAATCCTTTCAGTTTTGCCTGCGAGCCAAGCGTCTGTATCATCATGTTCTTGCTAACGCCGCCTGAAAAATAGCCGTGCAAGTGCAGGTCGCAGTCAGTTTGCAAAAAAACACCATTATTTTAAGTTTTAAACATTAGTATTATTGGAAAGGTTTAAAGGGATTCCATGAAGGAAGCATCGTTCTATTCAAGGAAAGGAAACCTTGCAAATTGTTTCCTTTGCGGCAGGCGCTGCAGCATCGCGGACGGAAGCACCGGCTTTTGCAGGGCCAGGAAAAATATTGGCGGAAAACTGTATTCGCTTGTTTACGGCAAAGCCCTCACATTGACAGTTGACCCGATAGAGAAAAAGCCTTTTTACAATTTCATGCCAGGCTCGTTCTGCACAAGCATTTCGACTTACGGCTGCAATTTTTCATGCAAGTTCTGCCAGAACCACGATATTTCGCAGGATTTCACTGAAAAAATGATTGAAGTTGCGCCTGACACGCAGCCCGAAGAGCTTGTGGAGCGCTCCCTGAAAGAAAATGTGGCTGGAATCTCCTACACTTATGTGGAGCCGACGATTTTTGCCGAGTATGCGCTTGACACAATGAAAATCGCGAAGAAAAAAGGCCTTTACAATGCGTGGGTAAGCAACGGCTACATGTCGAAAGAAGCCGTTGGGAAAATTGCGAAGAATCTGGATGCAATAAACATCGATTTGAAGGGCGATGGCCTTTTTTACAGGGAAATGTGCGGGAATGCGGAAATGGAAAGGGTGAAAGAATCCATCCGATTGTTCCACAAGAAAGGCGTGCATGTCGAAGTGACCAACCTTATCGTGCCTGGCTTCAACGATAAAGACGCGCAGATAATGGAAATCGTTGATTTTATCGCTTCGATTGACAAAAGAATGCCTTTGCACTTTTCCAGGTTCTTTCCGCACTATAAAATGCAGGATTTGCCTGTAACGCCGGCAAAAGCAATGGAGCTGGCTTACAGGATTGCCAAGGAAAAAGGCCTTGCTTACGTTTATTTGGGCAATTTTGGGCATGAACAGAACACTTTCTGCCCTGACTGCGGCAAGCTCTTGATTGAAAGGCAGGGCTACTCCATCCTTGTTTCCGGTTTGGATGAAAAGGGAAAATGCGTTTTCTGCGGCGCCAAAACAGGCATTATAGCGCAAAACAGCCCAAAAGGCGGCAGAATGCGGAAAAAGGCCAAATAACGCGTTTTATGCCAATGGCACACCCAGGAACTTGAGCACCAAAATTGAGCCTATCCCTGCCAGGCCGAAAACAATGCTCAATACAAGGCTTGGAATGAAAGGCATTTCTATATGAAGCGCAAAGGTCAGGATAATCCAGGCGATTACCCCGAGGATTGAGTTGATTATTATTTTTTTGAGCATCAAAATGAGAAGGATTGTTATTATTACAAAAGAAATTCCTGCAATCAGCACTGCGGGATTGCCTGCAAGGCTTGCCAGCTGGCTTCCTGCTGCTTGGGCGCTGTTCTCTGCGGCCTGGCCTGCAACGCCGACCGCTGTTTTGCCCAGGTCTGCTGCGCCAGGAATGTCAACCGCTGCCAGGACAGCCTGAAAAAACGAAGCCATTGACTAATTGGATTTGGAAATCCTTTTAACTGTTGTTTTTTTCAGGCCAGCATTCCTTTTTAACATTTATCCCAAGAGTTTAGTAGTTTAAAGGTGTTTTTTTGGCGCGATTCAGTTATCTCCAGACTAAAATTGCTTCGGCCCTCCTGAAGGGCGGGAAGACAATCCAGGACGCCTCAAAGATGACAGGCGAAGCGATTCCTTCGGTGGAACGCGAGCTGAAAGGCCTTGTTTCCCTCGGATTGGTGGAGCAAAAAGGCGATTCTTTTGCCCTTAAGGCGGAAATAGCCGAGGAAATCAGGCGCAGGAAGGACATAGAAGAGCAGGATTCCTTTAAGGTAAGGCTCACTGCATCCATTGAAAACCAGGCTTTGAGCGACAAAGTCGTGGAGAAAAACCTCCAAAGCTTCCAGGAACAGCTCAAAAAGGACCAAAATTACGTGATTTACAATATTGAAGTCGGCAAACCGGAAAAGCAAAAGGAAAGCGAGTATTACAGCGGGTTTGTGGAAGTCAATTTTTCTGCAAGGGACTTCAATTCAATTATTAGATTTATATTAATGTACGCGCCCAGCGTGATCGAAGTGGTCAAGCCTGCAAAGGCGGAGTTCACAGCGTTCGATTTGCAGGAAGGTTTCATGGATTTAAGCCAGTGGGTCTTCAAATACAACAGTTTCATAAACTCGAATATGAGGCGCCAGGAGATAGAAGCATTCAACAAAACACTGTTTCAGCAAAAAAAGAAATGAAAAAACCGCAAAAAAGCGCTTTCGCAAATCAACGAAACGAGCTTCTACAATGACAGTAAAAATGCCCTTATTCGGGCATTCCTGGGTGTTTCCTTTGGTTCAAAAACCGAAGACTATATAAACAAGGACCCCTAAGGATGTATAGTTAAGCCTTAATTGCCGACAAGTCTCATTCGTTGAGACTTGTTTATAGGCAATTTTGGCTTTTAGTCTTAAACTAAGAGGTGAAACAAAACATGAAGAGATTGGACGTCAAGAAACTGGCGGCAATCGGTGCCGGCGCAGCCTTGATCGGCTTGGCTCTGGCTCCAATGGCGGCAGCAGCACTGACGAAAGACCAAGTGCTAAAAGGAGACAAAACTCCTTTTGACGTTGTCGTCGGAAAGAACGCAGCAACATCAGACTACCTGTGGGCAGGCAACATTGCAGCAAAACTGGCACAGTTAGCGACAGACGACACAGAGGTTTCTTGCAAAGTAGCAGGATGGCAGGAAGGAAAGGGCCCGACAGGAGAAGGCACAAGCAAAGCCTGTACAGGCTTGAACGTTGACCTCACAATCGGCGGAACCCAGACCTACTCGAGCGAATCCAGCAAGACCTACAACACGACAAACCTTGACTCTGCGGCAGGACAGGCTGAATTCCTTGCCGAAATAAGCCAGTCACAGCTCGGAACACTGTACAAGGACACAAAAAGCTGGCGCTACAAAGGAACAAGCTACAACCAGACAATAACCGAATACATAGGCATACAGGCCGACGCAAAGATGGACTACACCCACGCGAAAGTCGACGACCTTGTATTGTTGATGGACTCGGTAGGCGACTTCAACTACAGGGTGAACTACTCCAAGGGGCTGCCTGTTGACAACGACACAACAGACAACAGCGACTTTGTGGCAGCAGACACAGACAACGTTATCGCAGTACTGTTCGGCAACGAATACAAGCTGTACGACGTTGACACCACAAGGAGCGGAGGGGCACTCGCATCTGCCGACAAGATAAAACTTGTCAAGGCAAGCGGCGAAAAGACCTACAACGTCAGCGAGACCATTGAAGGCCTTGCAGGCGCAGGCGAATTCGCAGGCAAGACAATGTCGATGAGAGTCGACAATGTCTGGAGCACAACAGAGGCTGAATTCACCCTGTTGGACGAAGAGGGAAACGAGGTCGACAACATAACCACCTCAACAGAGGGCATCTACCTCGAACAGAGCTTTGCTGACTCACAGGGCGACTACGCACTGGACACATCGCTCTACCTGAAAGCAGTCAACTTCAACGCTGCAACAGGCTCGGGCAACATTGTGATAGCAAAAGGCTCTGACCTCATAACAATCCAGAACTCGTCACAATACCCTTACAGCGCGACAGACACCGACACAACCAACGACCGCTGGATTGCGTCTTTCACGACCGGCACAAGCTCAAGCCCGGACGCGAACGTCATAACCGACATAACAATCTACAACAGCGTTAAGCTCTGGAAATACGCCAGCGACACGGCACCGTTGTACTCAGGGAAAACATGGGCTTTGACAGATGCGGGCAAGACCGCAGCGAACAAAGCAGTATTCCTTGAAGGCGAAGCCACAACCACGCCAGGTTATGGCTACGCAGAAGTAATCTTCAACGGCTGGAAAGGAGACGAGGACAGGACAGCAGTGAAGATCGGAAACGGCGCGTACGTGGAATACACGGACAGCGACAACACCGACCACAAGGTTCCGTTCTATTTCCAGTTGAGCAACAACTCGACGCAGGGAACCTTCGTCATTGACACCCAAACCTTTTACTACAAGACAGCGGAGACTGACGCAAACTTCCAGATCGACGCGACAACAGACCTGCTGAACGGAATAGCCGTAATGGGAGTTGACGGAAACCTGATAACAGACCAGGGCAAGTGGACACCGATAGCAACACTGGAAACAAAGAACATCGACATGAACGGAGTCAACTACACGTGCACAACCTACAATGCAGGCCCAGCTTGGGACTTCAACTGCATGGCGGACGGATACTTCCAGGTTGCAACAGAACAGTTGACCTCGTCAATAGCCGACAGCGCATACATCGGCTACAGCGCGGCTGACACAACCAACAGCAAGTACTGGTACTACGACGACGCCAACAACAAGCGCACAGTCGCAGGAAGAGCAACAATACCGTTGACAGGCTCAAGCACAAACAACAAGGTCTACAAATACGCCTTCATGGACAGCGAAACAACCTACGGCGACCTCTGGCTGTTGCTTGACGCGACAACCAACTTCGACCTGCAGTACTCAAAGGACATACAGCTGTACGGAACGGACACAGGCGAAGACGGCGTAGTCGACGCAACCTACTACCTGCCGAACGAACTTGATCTCGGCGGCGGCGTTGTGAACAGCTACTATATCGCGACATTCGGATTGGTTGACAACAGCACGACAGGGACATGGGACACAAGGATCTACATCGACACAGCCGAAGACACGTTCCCGACATATCAGAACTCCAACCTGTCATGGTATGGCAACGACGTCAACTACAACGACACCGCAGAGAGTTGGGCATTGCACCCGGACTCACCTGACAGCTACACGGCAGCAGCATACACGGACTTCGGAAGCAAGTTCAGCACAACCGCTGGCTACTTCGAAGCGAGCATGCCGCAGAACCAGGAAAAGCTTTGGGCTGTTGTTACTGGTATAGGCACCACGACAACCACCACAGGCGGAACCTCGTTCTGTGCTGACGGCTGCGACTACCCGGCACTCGAGTCAGGAGTCGAGCAGTTGGTTGACACCACAAGCTATATAATTGAAAACATAGCTTGCGAATCGTGCACCTGCGCTGCAGGCGGAAACGTCGAAGCAACTGATGTCGAAGTCTCACCGAACGTGAAAACAGTCAAGGACCTCAAGAACATAGGTCTGCAGATTGTCTACACAGACGACGCTGCGCCTAACTTCGGCGTCGTAATAGTCGGCGGACACCTTGCCAACACGCTCGCTGCAAATGCAACATTCGCTGGCGGTTTGACCTTAGCGGACAAGCTGACGGCTGCGGGCGACAATGTTGTCGAGGCAACCGAAGACGGCGACTGGGTTGTGGCAGGATTCATGGCAACCGACACAGTGACGGCAGCCAAGGAATTCATCGACCAGCTTGACGCAGTCTTTGGGTAAATAGCAAGCAAGAAAAGGAAAATTTTTTTTCCTTTTCTTTTTTCTTTTTTTTTCTTTTTTCTTTTTTTCCCGCAGCCACTGGCGGCGCCAATGCGTCTGGGAATAAAAATGTTTTTGCCCAAATTGTATTGATTGGAGGGAAAGAATGGATTGCGGGAAAACCGCTTTTTTTGCGGTTGTTGCACTGGCGGTATTGCTTTCGCTTTTCCTTGCAGGCTGTGCCCAGCCCGAGGAAAAACCGGCATTCGAATGGGATGCTGGCAGCGCCTACTATTTGTCGAATTTCGGCGAGCCCAAGCAACTGTTACGGGGCTTTTCCCTCAGGCCGGAAGTGGTTGTTGCCGCGGAATTATGGCTTGACGAGCCAGGCAGGAATGCCGACATATTCAACAATGCGGTCATTCCGTTTTATGCGGTGGTCGCAGGCAACGACAGGAATGCAGTCCAATTGATTGTTTTTAAGGGGGCGGACGGCCTCACAGAAAAATGCCAGACCAATTTCGGCGACTTCAAGACGCAGGTTGTGCTGGAAAAAGCGGAATGTGATGCAATGCTTGCCGGGCGCAATGGCGCGCTTGTTGTGGTTTTCAGGCTGCCGAACCCAGCCGAACAGCGCTCTGCAGTCTGGCTTGATGAAAACAGCGCTGCAATAAGGGCAAAAAACGCCGAAGACCTCATGGTATTGTCGCGTTCTCTTGCACTGCAATTGTACCCGAATGCCAATGAAGTACTGCAGCAGACAAAGGACAAGCTCGGGCAGATGAACAGCGGTCAAACAGGAACCGCCAGCTAAAGGCTTTTGGCTTATCGGCCACTGCCGCCTTCGACCGGTGAAATGATGGAAAACCCCAAAAAATTCCTTTCAATCGCAATCCTCGCGCTTGCCCTGGTTTCACTTGCAGTCCTGATTTTCGGCTTTTTCACAGGAGCTTTCGGCCTTATCGCAAAATCAAACCTCCTGTTTTTTTCCCTTAGCATTGCCTGCTTCCTTCTTTCGGTGGCTGCCTGGCTTCTCGGCTGGTCATTGCTTGTGATGAAGCGCGGCAGAAAGCCGTTCGGAAAAGTTTTCAGCGCAGGATTCGCCTCTGTTTTCGGCGCCCTCACGCCGATACAGCTCGGCTCAGATGTTTTAAGGGGGGCGTTCCTGAAAGAGGAATTTAATGTTCGGTTTTCCGAAGGGTTTTCGGCTTCAATGATAGTGAAAGGCCTTAAGTTCAGCGTGCTTTCTTTCGCTTCGCTCCTGCTCCTGTCCGCGGTTTTCTTTTCCTCTGCAATCGACCCAATTCTGGCAATCCCGCTTTTCTCAGGCCTTTTTGTGGTGCTGCTTGCATCGCTTCTTTTCCTGCTGCCATTGGACAAAAAAATAGGGCGCAGGATTTCGCGCCTTTTCGGCGCACTCTCCAAAAAAATCCGTTTCCTTAAACCGCTTGAAAAATATTTTTTGGATTATTCGGATTTTTTAGGCGAGTTTTCAGGCGGGGCCTTGCTTGCAACAATGCTTTTTGCCGCCCTTTCATGGTGCCTTGAATTCGCCTCGCTGTTCTTTGCCTTTGCCTCGCTTTCAATCCCTGTTTCGCCTTTGCCGCTGGCTGTGCTGTTCGTATTGCTTGCCCTGCTCGAGAGGGCGCCGTTGCTGCCGCGCGGCATTCTTCTTGTGGAAAGCGCCGGCTTCCTGTTCCTGTCTGTTCCCATAATCAGCGCTTCAAGGCTGTCTGTGGCTGAAATAAGCTCTGTCCTGATATTATACGATGCCTCGAGATTGATTTTCCCTACGCTGGCATCGCTTTTATTTTATTTTTTGTGGAAAAAATCAAGAAAAAGTGCTGCCGGCACAAAGATTTAGACCTGCCGTGCCCTTTGAGGCCTATTTTTTGGGAAGCCGCTAGAGCTCTTTGCCTCGCCCTTAACCCCCCTGCCTGCAAGCCTTTTTGCATGGAAAACAGCCTGCCGCCCCTGTTGTCACGCCAGCAGCAGGAACACAATAATGCAATTCACAATCAATATCGCCCATATAAGCAGGACTATCCTTTTCTCGCCCATCGGCCCGCAGATTTTCAGCAGTATTTTTGCGAAGTCGTATTTCCTGCTGCCTTTGCCTTTTTCAGGCAATGCAATTTTCTGGTCTTTGAGAAGGTGGTAAGGCAATGCCTTTCTCTGGCTTGGATCAGAGGGATTTGTCAAAAGCTTTGCAGTGAAATCAATGATGTGCGGGATAAAGAAAAGGAATGACACGGCCATAAGGCTGAAATCTTTTGTAAGAATCATGATGCCTGCAAGCCCTGAGCCTATGAGGAGCGTGCCGGAATCCCCCGGAAAAACTTTTGCCGGAAACACGTTGTAGGTCAGCAATGCCAGGATTGCCCCGCCCAATGCAAGCGCAAGCGGGAAATATGCGGTGTTCAGCAGCAGGAGCGCAAAAAATACCGAAAGGATGAAGCCCGAACCGATTTCCCATCCGTTTAAGCCTGCGAAAGTGTTTTCGAAGCTCGCTATCCCTGCAAGGAAAAGCGAGGCAAGGATTATTTCTTCGGGCTTTTTGAAGAAAAATGCAGCAAAAGCAAGCGAAATTGCAGCGATGATAAGCGCCCGGTAACTCCATTTCCTTGTTTCCGAAAGGAATTTCGGCTTTTTGTCATCGTAAAAGCCGACAAGCGCAAAGCCCGAGACCATGAGCGCCCACAACAGCACGTTCATGTCGTTGGACAGCGCGAAAAAAGCCAGGGCGCAAATCCAGACAGGCAAAAGCAGCGCAAAACCCGTGCTTTCCGGGATTTTTTTCAGGCCCGGCTTGTTGATGTCGATGCCAATGAGCCCTTTCTTGAAGTTCCTGCCCGCAAGCCATTTCACAGCAATAACGCCCAGCAGGAATGAAACAGCAAAGAAAACCGCTGCAAGGATTGTTGTTTCAGCCATCTGCCCACCAAACGCTATAAAGGTAATTCAAAAGATTTATATTTGGATTTTCTGCAGGTTTCCTTGTCCTGAAATTCAGGAAATCGCGTCCGGATTTTTCAGGATTTCATTCAATACAACGGTCGCATAAGCGCCTTTTCCAAGGTCAAAGGAAACAGTGCAGAAGCGCTTTCCTTTAAATACCGGGTCATCGCCGATTTCCAGCAGGCGCAGTTTTTCAGGCACAATCATTATTTTCCGCCTTGCCCCCCTGCTCGAGCATTCTTCTAGCTTTTCAAGCTTGAAATCAGCAAACGAAACTCCCTCGCCTGCCATGGCCTTCCTTTCGATTTCCCCGACTTTTCCAGGGGAAAAGCTCGATTCGTAGCCTGCGAGGAGGCCAAGTGCAATGCCGCCCTCCTGCGGTTCGCCCTCCAACGGCTTGAAGCCTATGCCCTGCCTTATCCTTTCCCTGAGGATTTCATTGTAAATGTGCGACTGGAATGCGTGCGTGAACAAAAACCGCAGCCTTAAAGGGATTGCCTGCAGTGCGGTAGCAAAATCTTTCGGGTCATGGCACAATGCGTTCAGCATCGCCCTTTCATACCTGTATTTTTGCGGGAATGCCTTTAGCGCTGCGCGGAAATCGCGCGTTTCCGCAAGATTCGCCCTTGCGGCCTTCACCTCGGGCTCTTCGCCCTCGCTTCCGGCGGCAAGATAAAGCATGCCGCATTCTCCAAGTTGCCTTTCACTATTTCCTTTCCCACGAGATGACTTACAGCGCGGATGCCGCCGAACCTCTGTTCCCCGAAAAAATTGGCAATTCCGCCCTCCATCTCCTTAAAGCATTCCAGAACCCTTTTCTCAATTTCTTCTTTTTCAAGGTCAATATCTCTCACTGTCAGCGTGAACCTGTTCCCTTCGTGCATGCCCAAATCTATTTTTTCATTGCTCCACGCGGCATTCCTCAACCTTATCCCGCCGGGATGAAAGCTTTCGACAAGCTTCAGGTCCGGATTCCAGATGCTGATTCTCTGGCAGGTCACAGCGCGCTTGTCCTTGATTCCCGCATAGCCCACTCTTTTCCCGCTTGCCTGCAAAAACCTCGACATCTGCCTTATCACAAAATGCAGGTCCTTGTTGATTTTTTCAAGGTCCAAGTGCAGGTAATCCACGCCTGCCGGCTTTTCAGGTATTTTCAACTGCTCATAGGGGGCCTCCCCGGAAAGGAAGGCTTTTGCCTCGCAAACCCTGCCCTTCAGGATTTCCTCAACCACAAAATCAGTGTAAAGCCTTTTGATTTGCCCGCCGATGCCCAGGCATTTCGTGCAATAGAACGCTTCCTTTTTCATAAAAACCATTTCCTTTGCCAGGTCACCTGTAGCGCAGTATTGCGCCTATCCCGCCAAAGGCCTTCAGGAATTGCATTCCTTCATCCGTGTCAGTGCTTATGATGCGCGTTTCAGCGCCGATCTTTTCGGCCATTTCCTGCAGGTAATCGATGTATTCCATTTCCTCGGCATCCTCCATTTCGGCGCCGCATTTCACGCACTTCTGCCCTGCAATCTCTGACTCGGAGCTTGCAAACTTGTCTTCCCTTGACTGGCAGTTCGGGCATTCAAGCATGAAAACAGTTTTCTCGAGCTCTTCGCTGAGCAGAAGCGTCTTTACCTGGCCTGCGCGGAGCGCTTCAAGCACTTCTTTTTCCCCGTAAGCGGCAAGGCCTGTCTTTATCACATTGCGCATGAACTCCTGGACCAATTCCATTTCCCTTGTCACTTCGGCTTCCTTCAAAACATCAGAGGAATTGTGCACCAATTCCCTTATCCCTGATTCGTCGGTGTAAGAGGTGTTCACAACCCCTATTATTTTCGCCTTTATCCTGTGGTCCAAAAGCCCTTCATCCAAAAAATAATCCTTGGTCATTCCAGGGCCGCCGATTACAAGGCCTTTCAGCTTCTCGATGTCTTTCACGAAAATCTCGTTCATTTTCTCGCTGATTTTGACGTAAAAATTGTGCTCGGCCTCGTGCCTGAGGTGCTCGAACCTTTTCGCGGACTGCCCGCCGGCCCTGAACTTGCCTGCAACCCTGCTCTTGAACTGGCCGATGATTTCGTATTTTTTTCCGGAAAGCAGCGCAATTGTCGCCTCGTTCTTGTCTATGGTGACCAGGCCGTAAATTTCTGTGGGCCTGGCCATTGCCTCCAAAGGCTTCAGGTTGAATTCGGAATCGCACCAGTAAAGCTTTGTCTCAAGCTTTTTTATGGGCTTTATAGTGAAAAGTTTTATGTCGGATTTGCCTTCCTGCTGCGAGACATTCCCTGAAAAAACCGCAAGCCCTTTTTTTGGGATATTGAAATCTATTCGTTTCAGGAAGTTTATGACCTTTTTGAGCGCGCCCTGCACGTTCTTCCTTGTGTTCGAGTCCTTGATATTCGAGCTCTGGCTTTTTTCTTCAGTCAGCTGGTTCATTACCGAGGAGCGGTCCGCCCCATACGGCACATACACTGAAATCAGTTCTGTGCCAGAACCCTTCTTTATGCTTTTCAGTTTTTTCATTTTTTTTGCGAAAAGCGTTCTCTCGAGCTCACTTGCCTGCTCTTCCTCTACTGCCATTTTAACCAATCCCGAGCCATTTTGAACCAATTTCTTAAAAAAGAGGTTTCCAAATATTTTTATATACAGAAAGCATTTATAGTTAATGACTTGCGGGCCTAAACAGCCCGAGGGCTGCATTTATGTTCGACGAGGATTTCTTCAAAATGTACAACGAAGGCATGGAAGAGCAAGGTCAGGGGCAGCCGCAAGGCGATGGCTCATCAGGCCAGATTGAAACAATTTCATTCGGCGTCCCAAAAAAAATCTTCGTGCTTTCAGTGGGCGGCTCGATCATTGCGCCGAACAAGCCTGATGCCTCGTTCATTTCAAAATTCGGCGAATGCCTTGAAGGGCTTTACAAGGAAGGATACCGCTTCGCGCTGGTCGCAGGCGGCGGCCAGACTGCAAGGACTTACATTGCTGCCGCCAAGGCCCTCGGAGCCAACAATTTTGCCCTCGATGAGATAGGAATCCAGGCCACGCGCCTGAACGCCTCGGTTCTCATCCAAGGAATCGAGCGCGCTTACCCTGAAGTGCTCACAGATATCCGCAGGGCAAAAGAAATCATTGCAATCGGCAAAATCCCGATCTTCGGGGGATTGATGCCTGGATTTACCACAGATGCAGTCGCAGTCCTGCTTGCCGAATTCCTTTCAGGCGAATGCGAGGTGGAATACATCAACATGACTAACGTGGAAGGCATTTACTCTTCTGACCCGAGCACGCACCCGAAAGCGCGCATGTTCGAAAGGGTTTCCTTCGAGCGCCTTTTGAGCCTGATGAAAGTGGCTGAAAGCAAGCCTGGGCAGAACCTTGTCATGGATGTGCCTGCCTGCATTTTCCTCAAGCGCTCCAAAATCCCGGGAATAGTCCTCGACGGCAAGGATTTGAACAATTTCGAAAACGCGGTCAAAGGCAACGAATTCGAAGGCACAAGAATAATAGAAACAGAAGGCTGACAAGCCTATTCCATCGCTTTTTCCATTTCTTCAGCGCTCACCAAATGGCGTTTCCAGTGCACCGCGTCATCGAGCACTAAGCGCGGGCAGGCAGTGTTCACAAAACAGTCAAGGCCCAAGCCAAGGACAAAGTCTTCCCTGATTTCATTCGAAACCAGAATCAGGGCTTTTTTCCGCTTTTTTTCAGCCAAAGCCTTCAATTCAAGCGCTTTTCCCAGGTTCATCTGCCCGGGTTTTGTTGAAACAAGAATTCCAAAGCCCCTGGCCTGCCTTGCGATTTCAATCCTTGCAATGTGCCCTCTTTCCATCCTGTCAAAATCAGCCTGCTCTATTTCAGAAACAGAGCGCGAGGAAGGGTTGAGCATGAACACGTGCTTTCTTGTTCCGTGCGCGATGCCGAGCGGGTGGAAACGGCCGTCGCCCACAAAAACAAGGCAGTCCGCCTTCCCTGAAACATTTTTTGCAGCCGCGGTGTTGCAGCCAAGCACCTGGCCTTTTGCCATCGAAGGCGCTTTCCCTATAAAAACATCAAAGCCCTGTTTCCTGAAAAATTTCCCTGCCTCCGGAAGCCATCCGAGGAACTGCGCCGTGGAAACTAGGCTGATTTTCCTGAACCCCTGTGCCTCCAGCTTTGGGGAGAGCGCTTTAACCAATTTTCCGAGAAGCGGTTTTTCAAGCCTGTAAGAAAGCGGCACATAAAAAAAATTTTTCGATTTCAGGAATGCGGTGTGCCCGAAATGGATGGTCAGGGCAGCGCCGAGGAGTTTCGCTTCGCACAGCGGAATATCACAGGCCCCATAGCACGGCTGCACGAGCGTGATTGTTTTTGCGCCTGTTTTTTGCTCGATTTCCTTCGCAATTTCCCTTATTTTCGGCTTCAGCCCTTCCGGAAACTGCAATAATACGAGTTTTGCTTTTTTCCTGCGCACGGCTTCGATTGCCCTGCCGAGGCCGAATTCGAGCTTCAGCATTTTTTTTCCTTTCCCTTGAGGCCTTCTAGGATCATTTTCTTTTCTTCGACAAGCACCACGTGCTTTATGTGCTCGACAGCGTCGATGTTCGCGGAAAGCGAGTCGATGCCGTACCTTATGAGCTTGGAAACCATTTCAGGGTCGCTTGCAGCCTGCCCGCAGATCGAGGTGGTCACGCCTGCGGCCCTGCATTTTTCGATGACCCTTTTCAGGGACCTTAGTATTGCCGGGTGCATTTCGCTGAAGCCTTTCTGTATCCTCTCGTTGTTCCTGTCGATGCCGAGCGTGAGCTGTGTCAAATCGTTCGTTCCGAAAGAAATGAAGTCTATGCCTTCATCGATCAGTTCGTCTATTATCCAGACGCTTGCCGGCGTTTCAACCATCACGCCGAATTCCAGCACGCCTTTTTTCCTTTCAAGGCCTATTTCCTTGGCTATCTCTTTCGCCTTCCTTACTTCCAGCTCGGAAATCACGAACGGGAGCATTATGCCGATGTTTGTGTAGCCCTTGTCGATCAATTGCTTTATCGCAATGAACTGCGCCCTTAAAAGCTCGGGTTCGTCCAAATCCCTTCTTATGCCGTGCCAGCCGATCATGGGATTTTCTTCGCCTGGCTCTTTTTCCCCGCCTTTGAGGTTCCTGTACTCGTCTGTCCTTGCATCAAATGTCCTGTACCATACCGGCTTGCCCTTGAATTGCTTCAGCACGACTTCTATGCCGTCCCTTACAGCCCTTGCAAGCATTGCCACCTGGCCCATGCGCAGGTATTCCGCGGGATGCACTCCAGCGGCGGTAATCATGTGTTCCGCCCTTAGCAGCCCCACGCCGTCGGCGCCTGTTGCCGCGGCTTTTTCCGCGGCTTCCGGCAACGCGACGTTCACTTTCACTTTTGCGGATATTTTTTCGAGAAGTTCCCTGAGTTCCATGGATTCTTTCTCGTAATCGCTTTCGTTCATGTCCTCTGCTTTCTTTTCCCCGAATTCCTGCACAACCTCTTTTGCTTCCGGTTCCCCTGCGAGCTTTTCGGCTTCCTCTTCATCGCGCTCTTTGGTCTCGAGCGCTTTTTCGGCTTCCTCTTTTTCCTTTTCGGTTGCCCTGAATTCGGCAATCTGCTCCCTTATTTTGTCCTTCATCTTTCTTTCGTCTTTGATAAGCGTCGCAATGCCCATGATGCCTGGCTTTGCCTCCGAAACCATCGGCTTCAGCCTTACAGGCTTCGGGATCTTCGGCTGTTTTTTTATCTCTATTTTTATCGCGTTCTCAAGCCTGTCCACGTCTTCAAGGCGTATGATTTTTTCCTCTGTTTTTTTCTCGACCTTTATTTCAACCTCGCCTTCATAAACAAAGCCGTTGTAGCCGTTGAGCGTGACAACCTGGTTGTCGTGCAGTTTTCTTGTGGCATCGCCGGCGCCGACAATGCAAGGAATTCCAAGCTCGCGGCTGACTATTGCTGCATGGCAGGTTGTGCCGCCCTCGTCGGTTATAATGCCTGCGGCCTTTTTCATTACCGGAACCCAGTCGGGATTGGTCATTTTTGTTACAAGTATGTCGCCTTCCTTGATTTTTTCGATATGGCTTGCGGTTGGCACAATCTTTACCTTGCCTGTTGCAATGCC
>JAZDDY010000020.1:0-2017 GCA_043809265.1 Candidatus Iainarchaeum sp. | reverse complement strand
CCCGCCCTTCCCTTACAAGTGAAAGCGCGTTCTGGAGCGCCTTTTCAGATGCCTCCAATAGTTTTCCATTTTCCCCTGAAAAATCAAGCGTGAAAGCCGCGTCTGCAATGAAGCCGTCAATGTGGACGCCTATATCCACTTTCAAAACATCCTTTTCCCCGACAACTGTTTCATCGTTGATTGACGGTGTGAAATGCGCAGCGTAATTGTTCCTTGAAAGGTTTACTGGGAAAGCAGGCTGCCCCCCAAGCTCGGCTATCTCTTTCTCTATTTTTTCCGCTAGTTCAAGCATTTTTTGCCCTGGCTTAATGCTTTTTCTCGCAGTTTCCTGCACCTTTCGCAGTATTTTGCCTGCCTTAACGTATTTTTCAACTGTCTCTTTATCCAGCATTATATATATCACGCCTTTCAGAAATAAAGGTATTTCCCAGAAAAAGGATTTAAAACAAGAGGTCACAGCAAAAGACACCACGTTTTGAGCCTTATTTTTGTCTTTTGCGACTAGCAAGGGGCAATATTTATCCGATTATTTATGCCCCTTGCTATCAGCTGAATGCACCCAATGTTTTCTGCTTTCCCCCGTGCACCAAATCCTCTGCGCTGTAGCCCAATTCAGCCATTATCCTGCTCACTGCAGGAACAACCTGATGGCTTATGTAGTAGTCGGCGTCGTAGTCGCCTTCTTTCACGAACTCCTCGAGTTTTGCCTTGTCTGAAATGCTTTTGCCTGTTTTCGTAATAATGTATCCCACGGTTTCCCCTGTGCTGACAATCCTTCCCTTTTTCTCTGCCTTTAATGCTGCGGCAATGTGCGGGCCAATGGAATCATACTCCCTTAACCCTTTTTTCACCTGCGTCAAAACAACAAGCTCCTCTTTTTTCACTTTTCCTTTTTTGAGCGCCTCAATTTTTTCCCTCACAATTGCAATCGCTTTCTCCGGCTTACCTTCCTTCAAAACGGCTTCAATGACTTCGCGCTGCGTTTCCTTTGCAATGCGCGCCCAATCCCTCCTCACATACTCAAAGCCCACTATAGTCAAGTTGCCGTTGAAGTCAACCAAGGCATATCTTTTTTTCGCTGCGCCGCCCTCTTTTTTTGTCACAAAAATTCCGCGCTTGTAATAGCCCTCGAACTCCAGTTCCATCACGCCAGGCAGCCCCTGGTTTATTTTTTCAACAAAACGTTTCACATCATCTACTGTTTTTCCCTTTGGCACAATCAATAGGGCCGAATCTGTGTCGGAATAAAGCGCCGTGAACCCCTCTTTTTCCGCTTCATGCAATACATCGCGGATATAGTGCCTGCTCCACGCGGTTACCGCCTGCGCGCACTCTCGGCTGTACCACCTGAACCTCGCGTATCCAAGCGAACCATAGAAAGAATTAAGGACGATTTTCAGCGCCTGCTGTTTTGCGTTAAGCGAAACAAATTCCTCGGAGTTTTTGTCAAGCGCCATCATCTCTTTCTTGATTGCAATTCTCTTGCCCAGGATTTCCTCAAGTGCACCGGAAATGAATCCCTTTTCTTTTTCGCAGAACCAGTCCTTTGACGGCGCCAAATTTTTTCCGCCCGCGCAGCTTTTGTGCGTGCAGTTGATTGTTTCAGGGGAAATGTTGTGTGAAATCATTATTGAGGGGTGCAGGCTCTGAAAGTCCAGCACGGCAATGTTTTCATGCAATCCGGGCATCGGCTCTTTCACGTATCCGCCCTTGAATGTCTGCATCACGCGCGCCTTCACTTCCGCCTCCATTGGCTTGTTTGGAATCAGCTGGTTTAAATTGAAAGCGCGGTTTATGAGAAGGTATTCCACTAGTATTCCACTTGAACCCCTCACTATGTCGTAAGGCGTCTGCTTCACAAGCTTGCTTAACTCTATCACGAGCGGCAAAAACCTTAACACAATCTTGAGCGTTGCCTCTGCGTCCTCCTTGTTGTAAATCGCCAGTTCCTTCATGCCTTTCCCGGTTAGCCAGATTTCATTTATTTCCTTCATGTGAATTTTTGATTTCTTTTTTC
>JAZDDY010000019.1:0-7683 GCA_043809265.1 Candidatus Iainarchaeum sp. | reverse complement strand
GGATTTGAAGAAAAAATACGCCGGAGAAACACCATTCTATGTTTTGGGCCCGCTCGTCACTGACATTGGAGCAGGCTACGACCACATCACAGGCGCAATCGGCGGCGCGCTTGCTGCATATTACGGCACCGCATTCCTGTGCTATGTCACCCCGAGCGAGCATTTGGGTTTGCCTGATGAAAACGATGTCAGGGAAGGCTTGATTGCTTCAAGGATTGCAGGTCATGCCGCGGACCTTGCGCTCGGAAAGAAAGGCACGCGCGAGAGAAATGACAGGATGTCGAAAGCGCGCTTCAATCTGGACTGGCCAGGAATGTTCAGGGAAGCGCTTGATGGGGACAAGGCCTGCGAGTACAGGAAAAGGTCCGGAGTGAACAAAAAGCACGGCGTGTGCACGATGTGCGGGCAGTATTGCCCTATGAAGGCGACAAAAAAATTCAGGGGCAAATTGTGATGCCTACAGTGGAACAGATTGGCGGGGAATTTGCGCTCATTGACAGGATTTCAAAAATTCTCGGAAAGCCGAAAAGCAAAAACGTGGTGCGTGGAATCGGGGACGACTGTGCGGTAATGAAAATCGGCGGCAAGCTTGTTGTTTTCACAGTTGATTGCCTCGTTGAAGGCGACCATTTTTCCTTGGATTATTTTTTGCCGCAGGAAATCGGCATGAAAGCAATTGAAATCAATGCCAGCGACATCTATTCCATGGGCGCAAAGCCTGCATTCGCGCTCATTTCCCTTATTCTCCCGGCAGGGATTTCAGCAGTGCTGATTGAGAACATTTACAAGGGAATGAAAGCCAGCGCAAAAAAGCACGGCATCGACATTATCGGGGGAAATATCACCCACGGCAAAAAGCTTTCAATTGATGTCGCAATGCTCGGGTTTGCGGAAGGAAAACCTGTTTACAGGAACGGCGCAAAACCCGGAGACTTTTTGTGTGTTTCTGGTCCATTGGGGGGCTCTACAGCCGGATTAAATTTGTTTTTGCGGAAAAAGAAAGGTTTCGAGAAAGTAAAGAAAATGCACACTCTGCCTAAAGCGCAGCCTGAAAAGGCTTTGAAGATTGCGCCTTTCGCGAGCGCAATGGAGGATGTTTCCGACGGCCTTGCTTCCGAAGCAAGGAACATCTGCAAGGAAAGCGGCTGCGCGGCAATAATTTTCCGCGATTTGGTGCCTGTGCTTCCCGAAGTGAATGCGGCAGCAAGGGCGCTCAAAATGGACGCAGTGGATTTCGCCTTATATGGCGGGGAAGATTTTGAACTGGCGTTCACAGTGCCCCGGAAAAACATCGGCAAAGTGAAAGGCTTCATTGTAGGGCAAATCGTGCGCGGAAAAGGCGTCTTTCTGGAAGAAAAAGGCAAAAGGAAAAAGCTGGAAAGGTTCGGCTACGACCACTTCATCAAAAAGACGAAGCCGAAGGGAATGGAGTGATTATTTCATCTCCGCCTTTATCTCCATTTTCACGCCTGGGAAATTCGAGTTAGTGATTGTTTTTTCTTCTTTTATCGGGCCGATGCCGTCGGCATACCAGCGCGTGGAAATTATTTTTGCGCCGTCAGAGCGCTCTATTGTGGAATAAACCCTGAGCGCTTCGTATTCTGTTCCTCCGATTTCCACTGGTTCGATTGTTTCGATTAAGCCTGAAAGCGTGCTTTCCACTTTGCCTTCCTTCCCGCTCCAATCCCATTTCGTTCCGGAAACATAAGGCTTTTTCAGCAATGGCTGCGCTGGTTCAATTGGCAGTATTTCAAGCCCGAATTTCCTTTCGGCAAGGAAAATTCCCTCCGCATTCCCGAAATAGCATTCGGAGTGGTCTTCCTGTCCATTGAACAGGAAAGAGAACTCGGTGCAGTCCACGGAGTCGATTCTCTTTATTGCGCCGGGCTTTATCGCAAAAGCCGATGCCTGCTCGTTCGGCCCTTCCGGATAAGTGATTTTAAGCGAATAATCGTATGCGAGCTCCTGTGCGGAATCTATCGGATAATAGTTTTTTTCAGGCACAGGCGAGGAGCAGCCTGCGAGCAATAAAATGACTGCAAGGGCTGCCGCAATGGCAATTTTCTTCATCATAAGGGATAACATCAAAGATATATATAAGGTTTTCACCTAAATTATTGCATGCAATTCCTTGAAATCGCAGAGGCATTTGAGCTGATTGAAAAGACAGGCTCGCGCATAGGCATGACAGGGCTGCTTGCCGCGCTTTTCAAAAAGGCAACGCCCGGGGAACTGCAGAAGATTGTCTATTTGTGCCAGGGCTCGCTCGGGCCGCAATACAGGAGCAAAGAGCTGGGCCTTGGCGAAAATTTGGTGATAGATTCCATTGCAAAAGCCACAGGCCACGGCGAAGCGAAAATAAAAAGCCTTTACAAGGAGCGCGGGGATTTGGGGACTGTGGCAATGGAGCTTGCAGGCTCAAAGGCCCAGAAATCGCTTTTCTCGCAGCCCCTCGACCTCGAAAAGGTTTTCTCAAACCTGCAAAAGATTTCAGGGGCCGAGGGCCAGGGCTCGCAGGAACTCAAAAAAAGGCTTGTGGCGGAACTATTGAATTCTGCAAGCCAGCTCGAAGCAAAATTCATCACAAGGATTGCGCTCGAATCATTGCGCCTTGGGGCGGGCGACCCGACAATAATGGATGCGCTTGCGGAAAACAACCTGGAAGAATTCAGGCAGAAAGAAAAAGCGCTTGAAAAGGAACTGGCTGAAAAATACAAGGAGGAGGAACTGCACCGGCAAATAAGGATGAAATTACGGGACAGGGTCGAGGCAAAATACAATATCCACTCCGACCTCGGATTCATCGCAAAACTGCTCGCAGAAAAAGGCCTTAAAGGGCTGGATGAAATTACCATCAAAATCGGCATCCCGATAAGGCCGACTCTTGCCGAAAGGCTGCCGAGCGCGCGGGAGATAATTGAAAAGCTCGGGGAATGCGCGGTCGAGGCGAAAATCGACGGCTTCAGGCTGCAGGTGCACCGCGAAAAAGAAAAAGTGGTAATTTTTTCGAGAAGGCAGGAGGACATGACAAAAATGTTCCCCGAAATAGTGGAAGCCGTGAAAAAGCAACTGAAGCCTGACAGAGCCATAATTGAGGGCGAGGCAATCGCTTATTCCGAGGACTCGGATGAATTCCAGCCATTCCAGGTGACGATCCAGCGCAAAAGGAAATACGGCATCGGCGAGTTTGCGAAAAAATTCCCGCTCCGCCTGTTCGCCTTCGATGTAATGCTTGTCGGCGAAAAAAACCTGATGGGATTGCCTTTCCGCGAGCGCAGGAAAGAACTGGAAAAAATCCTGGCAAAAGGCGGCACAGTGAAGCTGACAGACCTTATAATCACAAAAGACCCTGAAGAACTCAACAAATACTTCAACTTGAACGTGCAGAAAGGCCTTGAAGGGATAATCGCAAAAGACCTCAACGAAAAGTACATCGCGGGCGCGAGGAAATTCGCGTGGATCAAACTTAAGCGCTCCTACAAGGGCGAACTGAGCGACACCGTGGATGCGGTAATAATCGGCTACTATAAGGGCAAAGGCCAGCGCACAGAATTCGGCTTGGGCACGCTCCTTGCGGCGGTGTACAACGAGGAACTTTGCAGCTTTGAATCCGTGGCGAAAATCGGCACTGGAATGAGCGAAAAACAGTTGGGCGAGCTTGAGGCAATGCTGAAAAAAACCGCGGTGAAACAAAAGCCTGCCAGCGTGGAGTCAGGCCTTGAGCCTGATGTCTGGGTCGAACCGAAATATGTAATCGAGGTGCGCGCGGACGAAATCACGGAAAGCCCGGTCCATGTGGCGGCGCGCGAAGAGGGCGGGAACGGGCTTGCATTGCGCTTTCCCAGGATGATTTCCCTGCGCGTTGACAGGAAGCCCGAAGAGGCCACGACATCGAAAGAAATCAGGCAGATGTTCTTGAACCAGAGGAAGACAGAGAATGCGGAGGTGGAATTTTGAGCAGGCCTTTTTTGCTTGAACGGATTGCGCTTTTTGTTTTCACTTTTTTGGTGGTCGTGTATATCGGAATACAGATTTCAGGCTGGCGTTCAGGCTTTTTCGCTTATTTCCTGCAGACTGAAAAATGGCTCGAGCTTGTATTCATTTTGGCGATCTCCTTCGGCATAACCAGAATCCTTGCAATGCTCTTGCAATGGGAATATCGGGTTGAATCTGGAATGCGGGCGCCGAGAAAAAGGCGCTGATTATTTTTCTGCCAAAACCGCTTTTTTGATTTCAAATTCCCCGCGCGCGCCGTCCCATTTTTTTCCGGCTTCAAGGACTTTGATTTTTTTTTCAAAAAGCGGGCAGTCGATGACAAGCGTCTCGAGTTCCCCGCCTTCCCCGAGAGGCGAGATATGGAATTTTTCCTGCAAAGCCTCCAATTCCGCGATTTCCTTTTTCCCGATTTCCCTTCCAAGCCATTTTTCATCCAGGCCGCCGGCATACACGCCGACAACGATTATTTTGAAGCCCAGGAAAACCATTTCTTCCAGCAGGCCTATATTGTTCCTGCCCCAAAGCGGCGCAACCGATTCCTGCCCGAGTTTTTGCGCGATTTTGTCCACCCGTTCCTTTTGGTACTGCGAGGCGATGGCGCCGGAAAGGATTCCTTCGGTTTTGTATTTTTTCACAATGTCGGAAAGTGCTTTTTCAAGTTCCTTCAGTTCTTTTTCCTTTTCCCCCGCGGTTTTTTTCTCAACCAACGGAAAGCCCATTGCTTCAGCCCCGAGCGCTACCATGTTAAGGTTCGGCACATGGAACATATAGGAATCCTTCCGCTCAGGCAGCATTGTGAGCAGGCATTCGACCGAATGCCCTTCCTTCAATGCCTTCCAGATTGCGTAAGTGGAGTCTTTTCCTCCGGAGTAAAGCGCGGAGAGTTTCATGCAGGAATTGGGATGCGAAAAAATTAAATTAGCGTTTTCGTTCAGCAACCGCGCCTGCTTGAGCTTTGGGTCTGGTTTTTTCAAAAAACCCTTTTTATCTGGTTTATATGGTATTCGCCACACATATTATATGCGAGCGGAAGCAAGTTTTTCGCCTGTTTTTTAAGGGGTGGGTTGATGGCAATAACCGAAGAGATTGGAATTGTTCAATACAACAAGCCGAGAGCGCTTAAGATGGGTGCCAGGGCCAGGCAGCTGCTTTCAGGCTATCCAAGGGCGGTCGCAACCCGCGACCGTAGAAGGAACGACATGGGCTCAGGCTCGTTCACGAAAATAACGCAGGAAATCCCTGACAGCCCACCGTCAGCGCTCCAGGTAATGTGCCAAAAAAGCCAATCCAGAAGGAAAGTGCGGTAAAGGCACGCGCTTTCAGCGTGGAAAATAGGAAAATACTTTTTTTCGGGATTTTCCGCTTATTCTTTCAGGTTTTGCCTGATTTTTTCAGCGTCGGCGTAAAATTCAAGGTAACCGCAGTTAAGGCAGATACAGGCAACAACCTCCTGCGCCTGAGAAAACATTTTTTGTTTTGCTGAAATATATTTCGGGCTCCAGGTGCTTGAAATGGTTTTGCCGCGGTCAATCTCGGTAGAACCGCACTTCGGGCACTTTGTCATTTCCATCCAATCACTTCCAATCCATTATTTGCAATGCCTGCAATCACTTCAAATAACCCCAAAAAGCCTTTTAATCGGCATTGCCGGTTTTTTTCTTGGCCTGAAACAAAAATACGGCCCAGGCCGGGAATTTAATCATTTCGCGTCTCGGAAAAGGTTATTAACCTGTTTTTGCTATATTTGGTTTGGTTCAAATGGCTTCAATCGATTCCTTGCTCAAGAAATTTTCTGTTTCGCAGGGTGACAAGGTGAAGGTGAATGCAGAGCAGGGCGTTTTGACAGGCACACTGCTTCCCTCGAGCGGAAAAGGCCTCTGCCTTAAGCTCGATTCCGGATACAATGTCGGCATTGAGCCGGAAAAGATAAAATCGATTGAGAAAGTGGAAGTGAAGAAAAGCCAGGGAGCAAAAGAAGCAGCGCAGGTTGTTCAGGCTGAAAGGAAGAATTTGCCCTTAATCAGCATAATTCACAGCGGCGGCACTGTCGCAAGCAAGGTGGACTACAAGGATGGCGGAGTCATTGCAAAATACTCGCCTTCCGATTTGCTCTCCATGTTCCCTGAACTCGCATCGATTGCAAGGATTAATGCTGTTTTCATCGGCAATATAATGTCCGAAGACTTGGGCTTTGCATATTACCCGAAAATCGCGGCTGCAATAAAAAAGGAAATAGAATGCGGGGCAAGCGGGATAATTGTCACGCACGGCACGGACTTTTTGCACTACACCGCCGCAGCGCTTTCATTCATGTTTGAGGAATTGCCTGTGCCTGTGCTTTTGGTGGGCTCGCAGAGAAGCAGCGACAGGCCGAGCAGCGACGCAGGCATCAACCTCATATGCGCCGCAAAATTCATTTCCAAGGCGGATTTTGCGGGCGTGGCAATCTGCATGCACTCCTCGACCTCGGACAGCGGTTGCAGCATCCTCCCCGGCACAAAAACAAGGAAAATGCACACCTCGCGCAGGGACGCATTCAAGGCAATCAATTCAGCGCCGATTGCAGAGATTGACGTGAATTCTGGCGAAATAATATTCAATTCAAGGGGTTACGCAAGGAAAAACAATTCCAAAAAGTGTGTTATCGCCGAAAAATTCGAGCCGAAGGTCGGCATCCTGAAAGCAAGGCCGAACCTTCAGCCGGAAGAAATCGATTTCTACAGGAAAGCCGGCTTCAAGGGCCTGATTTTGGAGGCAAGCGGGATAGGCCATATGCCGATGAACATTGAGGAGAATGCAGGCAACAAGAAGGCATTGAAATCGCTTATTGAAAGTGGCTGCATTGTATGCGTCACCAGCCAGTGCATTTACGGCAGGGTTCATGAAAGCATTTACACGAATGCAAGGGCACTGCACTCGCTCGGCACAATTTTCCTGGAAGACATGACAACCGAGGCGGCGCTCCTGAAACTGGCATGGCTTTTGGGCAATTATCCCAAGAAAGCCGCCGAACTGATGCCTAAAAGCCTGCGCGGAGAAATTGCAGAGCGAAGGGAAGAAGGGGAATTTTCTGCCAGGCAGTGATTTTCAGATTTTTCCGCGATAGCTTTAAATTTGTTTATGTGATAAAATTGTAACGGGTTTGATTGGACACAAAAACACAGCAAAAAAGCAAGCCCGAATCTGATTTTGCCCTGACAGACGTCATCAGCATCCATGACTTCTCGCTTGCGGCAATAGAAGCGGTTCTTGCAAAAGCCTTCGAAATGGAAAAAATGCCAATTTCAAGCAGAATGAAAATTTTGGAAGGAAAGACAGTCGGAAGCCTTTTCTTCGAGCCCAGCACAAGGACAAGGCTGAGCTTTGAGACGGCAATACAGAACCTTGGCGGAAAGGTGATAGGTTTTGCGGATCCGGGGGTTTCAAGCACAAAAAAAGGCGAATCATTGAGCGATTCAATCCGAACCGTCGCAGGCTATTCTGACGCGATTGTGATGAGGCACTATATAGAGGGAGCGGCGCGCAGGGCTGCGGAGGTTTCGCCTGTGCCGATAATCAACGGTGGTGACGGCGCAAACCAGCACCCGACGCAGACCTTATTGGACCTTTTCACAATCAAAAAGGCGTTCGGGAAAATTTCAGGCCTGAAAATAGGCATGCTTGGCGATTTGAAATACGGGAGGACAG
>JAZDDY010000018.1:0-5805 GCA_043809265.1 Candidatus Iainarchaeum sp. | reverse complement strand
TGCCCAAAAACAGTATTGCCACCGCGGGAAAGGTCAGGATTATCGGGAAATTGTACAGGGTGAATGCCGCGATTGCCGCCACAACTCCGAGGCCGACCGCAAACAAGAGAAGGAATCCTGCAAACCTTGTTTCACCCATTTCTATGTCGACGTAGGCCAGGCTTTTCGCTATCCTTTTCCGCAGTGATTTCGGGATTATTGCTCCGATTCTTTCGTACATAGACATTTTTTCAGCTGCTTATCAGTGTCGGCCTCTTGGATTTTATCAAGCCGATGAACATGAATTCCATTAAGGCGATTGTCACCAGGAGTATTATGAAAATCGGCTCGCCGATGCTTATTTTGGGAAAGCTTCCGATAACGATGAGGAAAGCCAGCCCCAATGCCGGTATTATTATGCCGATCATCATGTAAACCAGCGACAATACCCTTAGTTCGGAGCCGTATTTTTCAATGCCTATTTTTTGCTGCCTTGAAAGCGAGTGCAGGGATTCCGCTATGATTTTTTCTATGTCGCCGCCGCCTTTCAGGCCGTTAACCATCTGCCATACCACCCTCCTGAACATTGGCGAGGGGTTTGCATCCGCCATTTCCTGCAATGCGATTTCCTGCTGGATTCCTGCGTTTATTTTGTGCATCATTTTTTCGAATTCAAGGCTTAAAACGCCGTATCTTTCTTCTGCCACCATTTTCATGGCGTAATAAAGGCTTATTCCGCTTTTCAATTGCACGAGTATTGTCCTCAGCGCAAACACCAGGTTCCTTTCGATTTCCCTCACTTTCCTTCTCACAAGTATAACTGGGTATGCGAGCAATTGGATGAAAATCATGAATGCCGCAAGCAATGCCAGCAGCAAGGTTATTATCGGCCCAGGCAATGGCGGATTTATCCAGAATTTGTCCACCAGGAGGAATATCAGGATGAATGAAACAACGAAATAGAACACGGAGAGCATTATCATTATGGCAATGTATTCCTTGCCGGTTATGTTTAAGTCTGCCTGTTTGAGCTGGTTTTTGAGCTTTGGAAACCTTTTTTCTATTGCCGCGCCCATGGATGAGAGCGGTGCGCTCATTGTTTTCAGCTTTTCAAGCGGTAAAATCCCGAATGGAATCATTTGCATGTTCTTCTCGCCTCTTTTTCAGGCTTATTCCGTTATTTTCTTGAATTCCTGGTTTTTCCTTACCACGTCCATAACCATGTCAGGGTCGTTGTAGTATTCAGCTACAACCCTGCCGACGCTGTTGACATCTCTCACTTTTTTGTCAACCATCCATTCCAGCACTTTTTGTTTTTCGAGTATTTCCCTTTTGATTTCCGCTGCGTTCATGCCTGTGTGCAGGCCTAATTCATCGAACAATCTTATGCTTTCGTTTTGTTTCCTTATCTGGTCTTTTGCAGGGCTCCACCTGAATATGAGGTTTGTTTTCACGACATCTTCCGCTGCCCCTCTTTTTTCCGGAATGAATTCCGCTACATGCAATACTCTCCTGCTTCCTATTTTCCTGTTCCTAAACATGACAACGTTAAGGTGCACTGCGTCCAGCATTGTCAGCGGCACTGAAATCGGCGGGTTCACAAGCCTCCTTATCGTTTCCTGTGCTGTGTTTGCGTGCACTGTGGTGTAAACAGAGTGCCCTGTGTGCATTGCCTCGAACAATACTTCCGCTTCCTGCTGCCTTCTTATTTCACCAACAATTATCCTGTCAGGCCTCATTCTCAGCGAGTTCACCAATAGGTCCAGCATTGAAATGCCGCCTTTCCCTTCAGGGTTCGGTTCCCTTGTGGTTAATGGCACCCAGTGCAGGAATTCCGGCGCCTTTAATTCCCTTGTGTCTTCGATGCTTATCATGCGGTGGTTCGGGGGGATAAACGGAAGGCATATGCCCAGTATTGTGGTTTTTCCGCTTGCGGTGCCGCCGCTGAATATCACGTTCAATTCGTACTGGATTGCTTCCCAGATAGTTGCCATCATTTCCGCGCTGACAGTGTTGTTTTCTATAAGGTCTGGCACGGTCCAGGGCTCTCTCCTGAACATCCTGATTGTGATTGTGTTGCCGTTGCTGCTGATAGGGTACAGGGTGGCGTTCGCCCTGTCGCCTGTCACAAGGTGCGCGTCAAGCAAGGGATTCAAGGTTGTGATTTGTTTTCCGATTCTCCTTGCGATGATGTTTGCATAGTTTTCGATTTGCTCTTCCGGTTCGATGTAAATATTGGACCTCAGCCAGCCGTGCCTTTTGTGGTAGACCCATATCGGGGCTGTCGACTGATTAACGACTATTTCTTCAAGGTTTGGGTCTGAAAGCAGTATTTCTATTTTTCCAAGGCCGAGCATGTCGTGCATCAATACCGCGGTCAGGCCGTTGATTGTTTTTGCTTCGGCTTTCGGCATCCTTGCCCTTATCAGCCTTTCGGCTTCCCCTGCAAAGTGTTTTTTCAATTCGTCGATTTGGTCGGGATCGGAGACTTTTTCGCTCATTGCCCCTTTGACCGATATCAGGCTGTTTTTTAATTCCAAAAGCATTGCCTGGGTGCCAAGGCCTATTTCAGGGATATTGACATTGTATTCGCTGACAAACTGGTGCCTTTTCTCGAGAATGTTCACTTCCACTTCTTCCTTGTCGGATTGCACTTTATAGGACTCGATTACTTTTTCCATCGCCATTCCATCGCACCATTTCCTTATTTTTTTTCTTCCCTTAAATTGAGCATTATGCCGCCAAACGGCAGGTATTTCAGCTCCACAAGCCTGTTTTCGGCGAGTATTTCAGCGTATTCGTCCACTTTTTTCCTTGGGATTTCAAGGTCTTTTGCAATCTGCTTTGTCTTTGCCTTTCCCTTGCTTTTCACATAAGCGTAAATCCTGTCCGCATCGGTCACAATGCTGAGCTTTTTTATGTCCCTGGAGACTGTTTTTGTCTTTTCCTTTTTGTGGTCGATATAGGACATTTCTGTTTCAGTCATTTCAGGCGAGTCCTCTATCGTTACCCTTCTCTCCTTTCTGTCCATTTCAATCATGTTTATGAGCCTGTCAAAGTCCTGCAACAGCCTGTTGCTGTCCATTTTCTGTATTTCGCTTTCGATTTCCCTTTCGTTCAGGTTGTATTTGCGCATTAATTCCTGCACCCTGCGCTCTGCAATGTCTATTTTGCCAGGGCTGGTGCCTTCGCCGCTTTTTGCCTTTATTATTTCGCGCAATCTTTCGCTTGGCATCCCTTCCAAACCTGCCTTTTCCGCTCTTTGTTTTGCCCAAAGGCTCCTTTCAAGCAAATCAAGGTCTTTGGCCTGCTGGGCCTGGTGGTCTGTGGCATAATAATCGTGGCGCGGCCTTTCGCCTGCAGGCCTTATGATCTCGGTTTCCTTTGACACTTCGGTCACAGGCCTTTGCTGTTCGGCAGGCGCTTTTTGCATTATTGCCGCTTTGCCTGGCCCCTCCTCTGTTTTTTTTAGGGCCGGCGGTTGTATTTTTTTCTTTGCCTTTTCCGCTTTTTCCTTTTTGATTTTTGCCTTTTCTCCGAGTTTTTTCCTTATTTTTTTCCTGCGCTTTTCCCTTGCGGTGCCGGGCTTTGATTTTTTTTCCTCGTTTTTTTCAAGCACTTCAAGCTCTTTTTCTAGCTGCAGGAGTTTTGCCTGCACTTTTTTTATCGCTTTCTTGTCGGCTGCGGTTTTTTTCTTTTTTTCGGCAAGTTCGTCGAGCTTGTGCTCCAATCTTTTGTGCCATGATTTTTTTGCGGCTTTTTGGTGCGCGCCTTTGCCGTCAAACCAGCCCTTGTGGGTGTCCATTTTAAGGTATTCTCCGCCTTTTCCTGCTTTCCATTTTTCCAGGGGGGTGGCGGGCTTTTCGGCCTTTTTGGCTATTTTTTCGGCTTTTTTCATCCCAAAAAGCCTTCTCAGGAATTCGAACAGGTGTATTGCCATTTTTTTCCATCTCTCGTTTGAAGAATATTATGTACTCTTTATTATTAATTTTTCCCTTTCAGCCTATCGCTTCCATATAATTGGATTTTATGATTTTGCGGTCAGGGGTGCTTACCGAAACATTAAAATCCAGGAACTGGAACGAACTCACATTGCCGTCGAACGTGTGCTGTATTGAAAACTCGGCTCTCGATGAATTGTGGGTTATTGAAACGCCTGTGCCTCCGTTGCTCCCGAAAACAATTGTTATCGGGGGGGAGTTGCAAACCGCCCTCTGGCAGGCAATCGTTATCTCTTGGTCTGCGTCAAGGTGGCCGTAAATATTTTTCGGCGAGATATTGCATTTCGGGCAGGCCGAATCGTCGATTGTGACAGAAAAATACGGGTTTGTGTCGGCTGGGTCGTACAACTCCGAGGGGCAGGCCGGATTGCAGGCAGGTGAATTGTAGTCATCGTTGGCCTGGTAGATTCTGATGTTCACATCTATCCTGTCCACGCGGCTGAAGTCGAATGCTTCCAGGCATTTCCCGCTTTTGGATGCCCCGAAGTTGGCGTCGTTCTGGTCGAATGCAAACCCGTAGCAGTACGGTTCTATCAGGTAATGGAATGCGGGTGCGTTGTTATCCCAGCCTATGGTGCTGATGTTCACGTCAAGGCCGGAATAGATCCTGTCGTAATTAGGGTCTTCCAGCATCACTTTGGCCAGGTTGAGGGTGTCACGGTATGTCTTTATGCTGTTTGCGTCAATCGGCAACCCGAAGCCTGTGTACGTTGTGTTTTGGCTGATATTGTAATCGAAGGGCAGCACTCTTTTTTCTATTGCTGTCGCTTCGCTGCTTTTGTTCAGTTCAACCATTGATTTCTGGATGTTTTCAAACAATTCGGATACGCGCAATATTTTTGCCGGCACCGTGAAATGCTGTTCCAATGCCCTGTTTTCCTTTACTGTCGCATTCAATGCAAGAATCGAGAGAATCATCAGGAAAACCATTGCAGTGAACAGTATGCCGCGCTCGCCCATTTTCCCTACCTTCTCCAGACCTGCACTTTTAACTGGTAGTATTCGACTTTGACCCCGCTTTTGCAGTCTATGCTTGCGATGTTGCCGTTCGGGCATTCTTTCACCGAGCCGTCATCGTTTATGACTGCAATTATCAGGCCTTCTTTTCCCAAATCGTACTGGTTGAGCAGGACTTGCCCAGGCAACAGGCCAGGCACCGGCCTAGTGTCTATCAGGTTTTCAGGGGCCTGGCTTTGCCAGTAAAAATTGATGTCTGAGGGCCCGGTATCCAGCAATCCGGTGTTTGCGACATTCAGGTCAAGCCTTACCAGGCCGAGGTGGACTACCTGCCCTGACAATATGCTGATTGCCAGGTCGCGGTATTTGAAGAGGATTGTTTTTATGTCCGGCCAGGGGATTGGGGCCTGCGTGATTCCGTCCTTGTCGCTGTAATTGAAATGCGAGTTTTCGCCAGGAATGTTTAGGTCTGTCAGGCTGCAGGAAGCGTCGTTGTTGCACGGAATGTGCATGATTATTTGAGCGGTCCAGGGGTTTGCGGGTGTCATGTTGCCGATTGTGTATTCCAGGAAATTTGCATCCCCTATTTCGGTTATGCCGTCGTAAGCCGGAACAGATTGCGTGATTGCCGCGCCTTTCGGCAATTCTATGGTAACGCTTGCATCGTATGCCCTTGAAACCCCTTCCTCCAAAATGTTGCCTATTTCTATGATGATTGTGTCGTAGATTGCTTTCAATGCGTTTTCGTCTGATGCCAGGTAATAGTTGGCGTCGGTTATATCCGCAATATCCTCGAGCACTTCGGTGTTTATGTCTGTTCCGAAGCCGACAGTGTAAATCCTTATGCCGCGGTCTTCTGCATAGGCTG
>JAZDDY010000017.1:0-8639 GCA_043809265.1 Candidatus Iainarchaeum sp. | reverse complement strand
TAAAAAAAGTGCCCCGACCGGGACTCGAACCCGGGTTACCGGCTTGAAAGGCCAGTGTGCTTGACCGCTACACTATCGGGGCGGCAAAAACCGTTCTATAACTAATAATACTTTGGCGGTGGCTTTTTTAATTTAAGGGTTGCTTTTTGGCACCCGGCCTGCCTGACCTGCTTCACGCCCTCGGCACAAGCCTGATGCAGGCTTCGGCGCCGCGCTGGGCATGGTGCCATTCGATGATGCCCTGCCTGAAAAGGAATTTTACAATGCTGTTCCTTTGGCGCTTGTCTTTGCAGAGCTCGCCCATTTTTGCCTTGAATTCGTCGGCGTAGATGATTCCTGCCTTGCTGTCCATATGGCCGGCAATGTTCACGAGCACGGTGCAGCCCTCGTTTCCGAACTGCTTTTCGAAGCCGGCCCCCAGGGCGTATTTAATCACGTTCTGCACTCTTTTTGAATGCAGTGTTTTTGAAAGCAATTGCGACACCCTTTTCTTGCCCACTCCGCTTGTTTCAAGCCGGTCAAACAAGAGCGCGACATCAATCGCCTCTGACCTAAGGACACCCATGTCCATTTCGAACTGTGAGGCAGTCCTGCTTTGCCTTGGCGCAGCCTCCTTTTTCACACCGAACAAAAACGCTTTCGGTTTTGATATCGGGGTGTACGCGGCAATCCTTTCAGCCCTCGAAACTCCTTTCTGTGTGCCTGCCGGCCTTTGCATTCTTTCTGCCTGGGCATCCAGCAGCCTGAATGCGGGTTCCAGGAGGCGTTTTGCGTCGTCCTGAATCTCCTTGTCTGTGATTGCAAGCTTTGAAATCTGTTCTTTGCCCCATTCGTCGCCTTTTGTTTGGGCTTCCTTTTCTATTTCAATCCTCTTTCTCTCTATCCTCCTGACCTTAGCCATGACGGCTTTTAGGAGTTCAGCCCTTGCCTTTTCAACGGCTTTCCTGTGCTGGAAGTTTGAAGAGTGGAGGCGGAGCTTGGTGCCGTCCCAGGCCTGGACCGACGTATGCCTGGCAACATAATCCATTTTTTCGTTTACTTCCTGTCTTACCTTTTGTTCAACAAACCTGTCTATTTTTGCCTGTTCGACATACTCCCTTTCGAACCACGGCAGGAGGTAGCGGCCGTGTGTGACGTGCTCGCTGCGCAGTTCAATCAAATCAGAAAGTCTGCGCTCGACATCCGACAATACCCTGCCGTCGCTGTCCCGCACCCTGAAACCGCGGTTTTCCATGTACTGCAGGGCATCACTGCGGAAATTCTCGTGAATCCTCGGGGCTTCCCTTTCAAGCGCCTTGTTCAAAGCAGTCCAGTAAAAAGTCGAAATTAATGTGCCATAATTTTCAGGGGCATTTTGCTTTACCCTGCCAACCATCCATTCAAGCCATGCTGCCGGGTCCTTCTGCATCCTTTTCCTGATCAGGCCTTCCCCGACCCTGCCTTTGGAGTCGTGCACAAGCACTATCGGTTCCTTGCCGCCGAACCATTTCGTGTTAAATCCCACCAGGTGGGCGTCAACCAAAGCCCCAACATTTGCCCTTACGTATGCCAAAGCTTTCTCAAAGCCCACTGTGTGCAGTATGGTTTCAAAAAGCTCCTTTTGCTCGACCCTTTTTTTTGGGGTCCAAGGCACAGGCTCGCCCTGCATGGCTAAATCCAACGCGGCCATTCTCCGCTGCGCCTCTGTCGCTTCATGACTGAACAGCGTCGGGCTGAAGGCTTCCCTCTGCCTTCTCCGCTCTGGCCTTGGAACCCTCCACGGCCCAGGTCTTACGGCTTTGGCTGCTCTTTTTCTCGAAAGGTTTCTTGAAGGCATAAATAAGAAATGCGAAAAGTAATAGTTAAACCTTGCCCTCCTAATTCCATTTTTAAACCTTCCCATTTACTTTCAATATATTCTCTTTTTGCGGAGATTTTGGTGAACGAAAATGGCTTTGACTCCCGAAGCGGCAGAAAGGCGCTTCAACAACGTATGGATTTGCATGAAGTGCAATGCCAAAAACAAGGGTAGCACAGGCAAAAGGCCCCATACCTGCAGGAAATGCGGCTCTAAAAGGTTGCGCCTGAAAAGAAAACCCAAAAAGATTTAAGGCGCGCAACTGAAAGCGCTGCCTGAAAGGCTGAAAACACCTCGCTGCAGGCATCGGCAGGCAATCCTGAAAGGGTTAAAAAAGCCTTCCAGCCAAAATCTTTCGGTTCAAATGCCTGCAATCGACTACCTGAAAATCTTAAGGCCGGTAGACGGCCTGATGGCAGCATTCGCTGTCCTCATTGGTTGCATTGTTGCCTCAGGCACTTTCACTGCCGCCAATCCATTGCTGTATGCGCTGGTTTCAGTATTCTTGTTTTCAGGCGCAGGGATTGCGCTCAACGACTACTGCGATTTTGAAATGGACAGGGTGAATGCCCCGCACAGGCCGCTGCCGTCCGGAAAAATCGGCAAGAAAGCGGCGCTTTATTATTCCGCAATATTGTTTGTTCTTGCCATTGCACTGGCTTTCCTAATAAACATCCAGTGCCTCGCTTTAGCCCTCCTTAACACGGCGCTGGAAATCCTTTACGCTTTCAAATTCAAGCGCATCGCCCTCCTGGGCAATTTTGTCGATTCATGGTTCCCGGCCTCAAGCTTCTTGTACGGCGCTTTTGCTGTGCCGGCGCTTGGCGCTGTTCCGCTCCTGGCACTGCTCGCTTTCCTGGCGAACACCGGAAGGGAAATTTTCGGGGATATTGAGGACATAAAAGGGGACAAAAAGGAAAAAGCGAAAACCCTGCCCATAATAATCGGCGAAAGGAACGCGCGCTTCCTTGCATGCGTTTTCATTCTCGCAGCAGTTGCCCTGAGCCCTGTGCCATGGCTTCTGGGAATCCTTTCAATTAATTACATCCTTGTAGTGGCACTGGCAGACCTTATCTTCCTTGCCTCGCTTTTTGCAGGCCCGTCGAAAAACCAGGCGCTCACGAAAATCGCAATGGTGCTTGCCATGCTGGCTTTTGTTGCAGGAGTGTTCTGATTGCCTGCAGATTTTTCGGAGCAGAGAAAAAACCTTGTTAACAGCATGGAACAATACGGCGCAATCGGAAGCGAAGAAGTGAAAAGCGCTTTTTTGAAAGTGCCGAGGGAAATATTTTTTTCAATCGAGCAAAGGCAGCATTCCTATGCAGATTCCGCCTTCCCTATCGGCCATGGCCAGACGATTTCACAGCCGAGCACTATCGCGGTAATGCTTGAATTGCTGGAAGTGCGGAAAGGGATGAAGGCACTGGAAGTGGGGTCCGGATGCGGATATGTTCTCGCCTTGCTCTCGGAGCTTGTTGGAGGGAAGGGAAAAGTTTTTGGAATAGAACTCATCCCTGAACTTGCAGTGTTTTCCATAAAAAACCTGAAAACCGCCGGAGTGAAAAACGCTTTTGTTGAATTCGGGGACGGCACAAAAGGGATGCAGAAAAAAGCGCCATTCGACCGCATCCTGGTTTCGGCTGCCGCGGAAGAAGTGCCTGAAGCGCTCATTGCACAGCTTGCGCCAGGCGGAAGGCTTGTTGCCCCGGTAGGGCCAAGGCACACCCAGCAGATGGTTGTGGTGGAAAAGTCCAAAAAAGGGAATGTGAAAAAATCCTTCCCTGAAAATGGCTATTTTGTGTTTGTGGAGCTGAGGGGGAAATAATCACAATCCTTCCAGCCTTTTTTTCACTCTTTCTTTTCCCAAGGCGAAAATCAGGGTGCCGAGCTTCGGGCCGAATTCTTTCCCGAGGAGCGCCAAGTATGAGGCCTTGAACATGTCGGCAGGCTTGATGTTGTTCTCTTTAGCGGTGTTATAGAACGCGGTCTGGAGCTCTTCCGCATTCTTTGCCTTGTCAATGTGCAAAGCGGCTTTTTTGAGCGCAGAAATTGTTTCCGGCGCAATGCCTTCTGTGGCCGGGGCTTCGGCGAATTTTATCCTGAAGCGCTCCTGTGCGAAGTTTTCAACCCAGAATTTTGCCCTTTTAAGAGTGGCTTTCGTTTCGGCGGCTTCACCTTCAGTGAATTTTCTGGCGATATGCCCGCTTTCGAGCAGGATTTCCTGTATTTTTGAAAAATCCTTTTCTTGGTCGTAGAGCTGTGCCAAAAAGGCCGCATACTGGTAGGAAAGCCTTTCAGGCTTTTCCTTTGGGAGCGCTCCGAGCGCCGAGTAAGCGAAATTCTTTTTGATTTTTTCAGTGAGCTTTTCCGAGCGCTCAGCCTCCAAGCCGTAATAAATCCTTTCGGCCCTCTCGAAATTTTCGACCAGCAGGATAAATGAATTGTCTGCAAAAGAAAAATCGACCTGCGAGTTAGGCCTGTAGGCAAAATTAAGGTAGCGGAAAGTTTCAGGGCTTGCGACCTCAAGCCATGATTTCAGGTTCACTACGTTTCCCACAGAACCTGACATTTTTGCGCCGCCGACCAGAATGAACTCTGTCGGGGTCTGGTATGGCGGTTCTTTTTTGAATACTTCCCTCATCATTGCCTGGCCGACATCCACAGAACCGCCTTTGGAGAAATGGTCCTTGCCTGCTGATTCGTATGCGACGTCCCTCAGGAGCCAGTGGGCAACCCAGTGCACGCGCCAGTGCAGTTTCGAATTGCCGTCAAAAGGGCTTTTTTTGCCTTTATAACCGCACTTGCATTCGTATTCAACTTCCTTCCCGTCCCAGGAAAGCGCGTTTGTGTAAAGGCTTTTCCCGCACTGCCCGCAGACCATTTGCACAGGCAAAAAACAGTCCGCCTTTTCAGAGCCTGCGACGCGGTTCCATACTTTCACTATTTCAGGCGCCTTTTCAATCGATTCTTTTATGAGCGCATTGAACTGCCCGCTTTTGTATGTTTCATAAGCGGAAACCACTTCGGGCTTTATGCCGAAAGATTCAATCGATTCCTCCAGGCCGTCAATGAAGGCATGGTTCCAGGTGTCAAAGCCCTTTATCGGGCTTGGCGCGAAATAAATCGGCGTGCCCATTATTTTGTCGATTTCTTCCTTTGAAACATCCAGCCCTGCGGGAATTTTCCGCACAGCATCAAAATCATCAAGCACGAAAACCTGCTTCGCCTTGACACCGCGGTCTTTCAGTGCGCGGTAGACCGCGTATGGGGTGAATATTTCGGAGCGCGCGTTGCCTATATGGAAGTGGCCGCTCGGCGTGTACATGCCTTCGCAGACATATTCCTTCCTTTCTGTTGCAAGGACATGGTCCGCTGCCTCGTCTGCCCAGGTCTCGTTTTTTTCCTGGTCTTGCTCCTGAACCGGTTTTCCTTTTTCCAATTTCATCCCCATGCCGCCAGTTTTGACTGTTTTCCTTTTTGCCCCATTTTTATTTTTAATCTCTCGATAGCCTTTTCAACCCTTTCCAAGGAGAACGAATGCTCGTCGCAGAGCAGCTTCCTGATGCCTTCAGAGTCAGGCATTCCGAATTCCATCGAGTATTTTTCTGTTGCAGGCGGGTGCATGAAAAGTTCAGTTATCTCCTTGTAATCGAATGACGGCTCTGCCTTTGCCTCCTTAATGATATCCTCGAAAGAAGAGTGCTTTTTCACAAGGTCAAGCGCCTTTTTAGGGCCTATTCCTGGTATTTTCTCGTTGAAATCTGTGCCAATAAGCATTGCAATCCACACAAGCTTTTCCCTGCCGAAGCCGAGTGCCTTTAGGCTTGGCTCAAGCTCTATCATTTCAGGGTTCACGTCGATATAGATTTCCTTTCCGGGGACCTTTCTTTTGCCTGTCGTCGCAAGGTTCCTTACAAGCCTTGGCGAGCCGAAAAGCATTGCGTCGTAATCCTGGCTGGCGCATGCAAAGACAGCGCCTGAAGCGCACATTGCTGAAATCTGGGCTTCGCCCTCGCTCGGCGCCTCGATTACAGGCAATCCCATTAGGCGCACAAGCGCTTTCGATTCCTCGATCATTTCGCCTGTAAGCCTGAGCGCCTGCTGGGCGTATTTCCTCATGTCTTCGGTGCGGCCTTCCTTTTTTGCGTCCTCGAATTTTTTTTCGGCGTCTGTCCTGATTTTTTGCCTTTCTTCCCTTGTTTTTGCCTTCAGCCTGCTTGGCTCGCCGTCAAAAACAAACACAGGCCTTATGTCTTTTTCCACGATGTTTGCGGTCCTGTAAAGCAGGCCAGTGAGGTGGCTTGTGGTGCGCCCCCTTAAATCCATTAACGGCGTGCCGTCGGCGCCGCGGATGCTTGAAAGGAACTGGTATAGTATGTTGAAGGAATCGATGCCGATGGTGTGGCCTGCAAGCGATTCAAGGGAAATTTCCTTTTTTTCGACAATGCCTGCAAAATCAACGCCCATCTGAAACCCGGAATAATTGGCTATTAAACCAATAAAAACATTTCTTATCCCGGGCAAAGCGAGAACCAGGCTTGGCGGATGAACACAAACACACCCGCTGGTTATGTATGTGGCTCTTTTTTGGTTGGCAATATCCTGGCAGTTATGAATAAGTGCTTTTTTGGGTTCAAAACTCCAACCTGATAGGTTTAAATATAACCTGGGCGGATATTACTACGCATAAGCAGTCCATCTTCTTATGCCTGGATTTAGCTGTGAGCCAATCAGATTCTTGCTAAATCCGACTAACTCTCCGGCGGGAAGGCTTTTTGCTTTCCCCCCTAATTCCTCTTATGCCGGAAAATCGCCCCCCAAATGATTAAAACACTTTTTTTCCTTATTCTACCATGCAATGCGAGGTTTGCGGTTCGGAATGCGAAAAGCTTCTCACTGTTTCACTTGAGGGTGCGCGCGTAATGGCCTGCCCTGAATGCGCCAAATTTGGCGAGGTTATCCAGGGAAGGCCGGCCGGGCCGTTTGGCATGGAAAAGAAAAGCACTTTTTTTTACAAGCCTGGTCATCATCTGGAGGATGCGCCTGCAATGGCTGAGGATTTGGGCGCGATTGTGAGAAATGCAAGGGAAAAGCTCGGCATCACAAGGGAAGAGCTTGCCCTGAAGGTTTTCGAGAAGGCGTCTGTCATCCATAAGATAGAGGCAGGCAATTTTGTTCCTGACGACAGGGCGATCAAAAAACTTGAGGCAGCCCTCGGGGTAAAGCTTTCCAGGCCTGTGGAAAGTTAATTAAACCGTTGCCTTGAACTTTTATTGTTGCGGGATTTGGGTTCTATGTTTGCTGAATTTTGGGTTTTGCCTGGCACGGGGATTTCCTTGCTGGCAGAGATCTGGATTTTTTTGTTTTTATTGGCGGTATTTGTTTCGACTTACCTGCTTAAGGGGTTTGCAGGCGCCGAGACATTTTTTCGGAGCTTTTCGATTGTCAGGAGCCGAAGGCTAACAGGGGCCATCCTGAAGCTTGAGTGGCTTGGCTCTTTTGTTTCGGTTGTTTCAACGATCGGCTTTATCCTTGGCTTCGGCGTATTTGCGACTGATTTCCTTTACGGGAGAAAAAGGCGCCTGCCTGCAAGGCTCCTGGTTGCGGCCGCAACCGCAGCCTGCCTTTATGCGTTCTATTTCTCAATGGCGCTCATGCCTGTGGCGCTTGTCCCCTTTTCATTTTTCAAGGCCCTTGAGCTCCATCCTTTGACAAGCCAGTTTTCTTTTCACCTGGCAATCGCCTTCTCTTTTTTCGGCATAGCCGGTTTCATGATTGCAATGCTTGGGATATCGGCATTGGGCATAATTGCAAGATACCTTGTCGGCCAGCCTTCGTGCCCTAATGTGGCGCCGCTCCTGCCTGGCATCCAGCTGCCTCAAATGCCTTTTGTAATTCCGATATACGCCTGGCTCGGGATTTTTTTCGCAATGCTTGTGCACGAGGCAGGCCACGGCATAAAGGCTTTGCACGAGAGGGTGAAGGTGAAAAGTTCGGGCGTGATGCTTTTGGGCTTTTTGCCTCTCGGCGCTTTTGTCGAGCCAGATGAGGAAATGCTTAAGGTCGTGGGCGAAAAGGCCCGAATCGGCGTTTTTTCAGCAGGCCCGTCCATAAACCTTCTCTCGCTTCTTCCTCTTTTCATCATATTGCTCTTTATTTTTGCTTTCATTTTATTGCCTGCAAGCGACGCGCTTGAAAAGGCCTATGTCGGGGGCGTGGACCATGTCGAAATAAGCGATGTAAAGGCCACCCTCGGTTTCTGCGGAAACCCGCCTTCGCCTGCGTACGGCAAGCTCGAGAAAGGGATGAGGGTTGTTTCTGTGAACGGCATGGAAATAAAAAACACCATTGATTGGCAGAGGGCTGTGATGAAAAAGCCTTTCCTGGAATCGGAATTTGTGGTTCTTGACCTTAACGGCCTAACAAGGGTTGTGTACATCACACCGCACCAGGAAACCAATTCTTTCGGGATTGAGCCGAAAGACATACTGAAAGAGGGCTTTTCCCTGCCGGAAAAGGAATCAAACGACTATCTCTTCGCATACTTTTTGTACGATATTTTCAACTGGATGGCAATAATCGCATTCCTTCTCGCGACAGCAAACTTTTTGCCGATTCCTGCATTCGACGGCGGCCAGATTGCCGCAATACTTTATGCTCCGTTCCTTGCGCCTTTCGTTAAATCAGGCGAGAAAAGGGAAAAAATAGTGAAATACTTCTTTTTGGCGCTCCTGCTTGTGCTGCTTGCAATCAATGCCGCGCCATTTTTCCTCTGAAGCCGAGTTATATCAAAAGACAATAA
>JAZDDY010000016.1:0-2606 GCA_043809265.1 Candidatus Iainarchaeum sp. | reverse complement strand
TTCTGCGTTCCTTTCCCCGAAAGCGTCTTTCGGCTCCAATTCGATGGAAATTTTTTTGCCTGGCTCGGCGTTCCTTATCACTTCCTCTATTTTTTCAAAAAAATCCTTTTCCCCAGCGATCGCGATTGCCGGCCGGTATTTCCTTTTTTCGTTGAATATTCCGCCTTCAACAGCTTTTTTTTCTATTGTCGTGTCGAATATGCGGCCGTTTCCGTCCATGGCCGTGAAATCAAACCTTGCAATTTCTCCTTCCTTCAAAACCATTTTTTCACCTAAAAAAATCAAACCTAAAAACAGAATCGAATAAGATTTTAGGGTTAGGCTATCCTTTTAATTCTTTCTGGGTGCCAGTCCCGGCACCGGCTTTTTTCGAACCATTATGAAAGGAATATAAACATTCAACCTCACTATTCCTTAAATGGACAAAAAAGCGATTGGTTCTATTGCGCTTGTCGCGCTGATTTTGGGTTCAACCATCGGCTGGGGAATGCTGGAATTGATGAGCAATCAGGAACAGGACGGCGGCGGCGATGTTCCGATCGGTCCGACGCCGGTGGAAGAGCAGACGATCTATTTTATTGCGGAAAACATTGACGCGAATGTTTTCGAATTGAGCTCCCTGTACCCCCTGAAAGGCTATACGGATGAAACAAACCTTGCTAAGGTGCTGGAGGAATTGAATTTATTGGACAGCATCGACAGGCTTGCTGCCGCGGAATTCCAGAATCCGGATCCTTCGAAGGAGCGCTTCATGCCCTTGTATGCCGAAGTTATTCCTGCAAAAGATTACAATATCGGGGCGGTTGTCGAAGAAATCACATCAAAAGGCATTCTCTCGGACCTGGCTGTTTCAAGGAAAGCGGTCGTGAAGATTCCCCTGCGGATTTCCATGAAATCCGCCCAGGCTGACCTGAACCTTTCAAAGGACGTCAATTTCGAAGAGCCTTTTGCAGGGGCAATTGTTTCGGTTGATTCGATGGCAGGCGACGAGCTTAAGGTGACGCTTTCGCTTGCAATGAAAGGCGATATTATAGCAAGGGAAACAATGCAGGCTTACATGTCCGACAACATTTCCATTTACCCGGTAAGGCGGCTTGCGGAAACCAGCGCAAAAATCGCAAGGCTTGACGATTTTTTGGGCTTCGAAAACACAATCGAATACAACGGCTTTGACTTGAACGCATTGAAGGCATCGCTTGAAGGAATCGCCGGGATTCAAAAAGCCGAAGTGTCGCTTGAAGGGATAGGCGGCTCATTTGCGCTTGACATCAACGCCGCAGGCACGGATATTAATGCAATGAAACAGGACATCAATTCGGCTTTCACTGCACTGGCGGGAATAACCAATGTGCAGTTCACTGAATCCGAAGGAAAGCTTAATGCAGTGATAGCCTACGACCCTGAAACAGGCTACCAGGCGATAAGGCCTTTGGCTGTCGCCGAGGCTGAAAAACTTCTTGCAGGAAAAGGCTATGCTTTTGTTGACCCGAGCGCAGACCTGAACTGCGTCCTGTTCTTTTCTGAGGCTGTGCCTTCCGAGCTTGCCTTGAACGCAAAAGCGGCAGTGGCGGCCCAAGGCCTTGACTTGAATTTCTGGCAGCAGGCGTTTTTTGACGCCAACTCGCTCGCTGATTTCCAGACAGGCGAGGAATTCGTTTTCCCCGAAGACATAACCGAACTGCCGGTAAGGGTGGACCCGGGCGCTGAAATCGGCCAAGACTTGAATGTGCAGATACTGTTCCAGACCACAAGGAAAACAATCGACGTGGCATATGCGGCAGAAGTCGGGCAGTAAGGCAATTTTCTATTTTTTCAGTATTTTTATCGCTTCTGCCAGGTCGCCTTCGCATTCTTCGAGCGCTTTCCTTGCCTTTTCGGTGCTCACGGCTGCCTGTGCTGCAACAAGCCTTACGTCGTCTTCCGGAATTTCCCTGGTTTTTTCCTCGCTTTCGCCGCCTTCTTCCCTTTTTTCGATTCCCATCACGGTGTAGGTTTTCTGGCCCTGCACTTCGATTGCAGTGATGTTCGGCTCTTCTATGACGATCCTTCCGTTCTCGAGTTCCATGATTACCCTTTTTGCATTGATTTCCTCGGATTTCATTCCGAGCTGTTTCATCATTCTCCGCATCTGCGCGGGATTACCCAAACCAGGCATCATTTTCCTTTCACCCTTGACTGATTTTGATTGAAAAGATTTATTAACCTCTTCACAGTTATTCCTAAAGATGCCGGAGCAGACATTTTCTTCACTGGACTTGCTTGAAAAAAAAGCAGGACTGCAGAAAAACCCGAATGCCGAAAGGAAAAACGCCCTAAAAAACTATTTCGGGAAAGGCGGAATAATACGGGTGCAATTGGGGGCCTGGAATTCCACTGGCTGGCCGGCGCTTGTCTATCCCACCAAATTGAGGCTCCGCGCATTGATAAGGGAAAAGGAAAAACTTCGCGCAAACTATGCTAAAAAAAGGAAGTCCTGGGAGAAAAAATTGAGGGAAGCAGAACTCTACAGCATTTCCACTTTTGTGAAGCAGTTTTCTTCCCCCCTTTACTGGAAGCATTTTTTGCAGATGGCGCGCGACCCGGACTACAAGGCCGATGCGGAAAAG
>JAZDDY010000015.1:0-8550 GCA_043809265.1 Candidatus Iainarchaeum sp. | reverse complement strand
TTCAGGAACAGTTCGAACGGCGCATTGATGGAACGAATAGGCGTGAAAATGGACGAACTCGAAATCGGGCGAAGGATAATGGACTGCCTTTCATTGCTCGGCACAGGTGCCGATTTCTCAAAGCCCGAGCCATTCAAGTGTGAATGGTGCGACCCCGAATTCAGGGCAAAATGCAGGCTAAGGCAGGAATCGTGAATTTTTTTTATCTCTTTTCAAGTTCGCTTCTCGGAACGCCGGCTTTGAGTGCGTCCCCGATCAGTTCGTTGATTTGCTTCCATAGCCTGCTTTGTTCCTGCCTGTTGGCAGCCGCCTCTCTCCGGTCGCGCAGTTTGTTTATCCTTGTTGCATAGGATTCGATTACTTCCTTGGCTGCAACAGGTTCACTTGCCCCGGCTTTTTTCTTCTGTTTCTCGAATTCCCTTCTGGCCCTTACCCCGAACATTTCGGAGAGCGCCTTGGCTTCAGCTCTCTTTTGCTCCACTTCTGCCAGCAGCCCGCGCTGGGATTCTCCCAGAGAAAACATTGCTACACCTTCTGCTGCCTTTTTTGGTTCGATCAGGTGGCCTTTCTGTAGTTCATCGAACAAAGATGCTGCTTCATCAAAGTCAATTCCGGCCTTTTCCGCAATCGCCAAAGGATCGCCGGTTCCGCCCAATTCCGCGAGCGCCCAAAGGAGCTTCCGGCGCGGGCCTGGTTCCCTTGGCTTTCTTTCAGGCCTTTCCCCCGGGGCTGGAGCTTTTTTCTTTTTGCCTTCGGCCGGGCTGCGCCTTGGCTCTCTTGCCCTTGCTTTCTGGAATCGCCTTGTGCTTTCCAGGGCGGCCTGCTTCCGCTGTATTATTGTGCCTGAAATTTCCTGTAATCTGTTTAAGGGAATGTTTTCGGCCTTAAGCCTGTCATTAATCTTTTTAATCCATGAATCCGCACTTTCAATGCTTCTCTGCATGCCTTCATTGTTTTCCACAGCGGCTTGGCTTTTTAGTTCCTGTTCGAGCCTTGCCTTGAACGGCTCCAATTCTGTGAGGGCGTCGGCAAGGCTTGCCAAATCCGTCTCTGTGAGCTTTTCCTGTTTTGCCAGGATTTCCCTTACCTGCAACGCCTCCATTGCGCCTTTTAATGTTGGCACTACGATTTTCAGCCCGCCTCTTTCAACCACGCGGACCAAACCGTCCTTCTCCAATTCCGGCACCCTTTTCCTGATTGTTCCAAGGTCTGCGACCCCGTTTTCGGAGCCTGTTAAAATCACGCCCTTGTGCCGGAGGACATTTGCCAGCTGGCCGTACATTGCTTCCCTCAATTCCAAAACCCTTTTGAGAATGTCTGCTTTTTTCTTTTCGCCCAGCACTTTTCCGGGGTGCGGCTTCAGCTTCCTTGCTTCCTCGCGGGCTTTTTCAGCCTCCGCTCTTGCGGCTGCAATTTCGCCTTCTATCTCGGTTATCCTTTCCTCCGGCGCCTGGGCTTCCCTTAATTTTTCCTCGGTTTGCCCGGCCCACTGCCTTTCCTGTGCTCCCTCGCTTCCCCTTAAATCCATTTGCAGTTCGACCAGGAGCCTGACATGCTTTTCCACAGCACCAGGTTCATTTGGAATTGCCTTGGCAAGAAGGGCCTCGGCCCTTCCCTTCAGGGTGGGCTCGTAAAAAGTCTCCATCCCGAACTTTTTTTTCACCAAAGCGCCGTTGCTCACAAGCCAGCGCAACTCGTTGTTAACATGCCAGATTTTTGCCACTCCGCCCTTGTTCCTTATATCGAGTTCCTGCCTGGTAACACTTCCGAGTTCTACGGCCTTTTCAATAATCCTCTGCCTTGAAGCAATGTGTTCTTCCCTGGTTTTCCGCTTCAGATCTTCCCTTGTCCGGCGCTTGGGGCGCTTTGCCTGCCCCTGCTTTTCAGCCCTTTCTTCCAAAATGCTTTCCTCGATTGCTTTTACCGAAATAGCCGGAACGCGCGCTTCAGCGAGCATGTTCCAGACCCTTTTCCCCCAGTATGCGGCTCTTTTCATGTCATTGATCTTCCAGCCAATTTCAGGTTGCGGCATTCCGGCTTTCATGCCTGCGGCGATTTCCCCTTCTCTTTTTTCCAGCAACCTCTTGTAATCCAGGCCAAGTTCAACCAATTGCCTTATCTGCCTGTTTCTGGCCACTGTGTCCATTGAAAATTTCATTGACAGGAATGCCTCGGTTCTTGCCTTGAGCGTTGGCTTATAAATAATCGAATGGCCTTCCTTTCTCCCTGAAAGATCACCGTTTTTCACCAGCCGGAACAGGGTTTGCTTGATTATATCTTTGGAATAAGTTCCTTTCGCAGAACAAAGTTGCGGAAGGCTTGCTTCGCCGAGCTCGATTACGCTTGCAAGAACCCTGGCTTGCCTTTCAGCAACCTTGGCTGTTTTTGCAACATTTGTCTTTTCCTTCCTGACAGAAGCGCCTCCTGTAATTCTCTTCTCGGCTTCGGCCGACTTTTCCCTTTCGGCCCTTTTTTCTGCATCTGTTTTTGCAGTTTTCCTTGCATGGTCTGCCCGCCCGGCATCTGTAAAACTGAAAACGAAAGCCCTGCCTGCCTTTTTCTTTGATACGGCGCCTTCCGTAACAAGCCCGCTCAAATATTTGCCTAAAGTGAGCCGATCGGAAATTCCAGACAATGATGAAGCGGTAGCATAGCCGTCCTGCCAAATCTTTTCCAATATGCCTGCCCTAATCTCCGAGCCCTTTTTCCTGTACTTCCTTCCAGGAAGCCTTTCCTCAACTGCAGGCACTTGCCTTGCTTCCTCTGGTGCCGCAGCCTGCGACCTCTCTTCCAGACCGGCTGTTGCCTCTCCCGCAATTTCCGGTTCCCTTCTTTCGCGCGTTCTTCCAAAGGCGGCAGGCACAAAGCCCTCTTCTTTTACGCGCGCTATGGCTCCCTCTTCTTCCAGCCTGCGGATTCCACTCGGTTCGATAAATAGTGCGCCTTGCGGGCCTCTTCTCTCTGATGAAATCTGCCTTTTTGCTTTCAATGATTTGATTGCCTCAGCCACGGCATTTCTGTCTGCAACGCCGCTAATCGAGCCATGCCTATACCCGCCTGCCTCATATGGCTGACTGAGAGAATCCATTGAAAGGCTGGCGCTGCGGTGCAATCTCCTGAGCACATCGAGCTCTACATTGCCTTGCTCGCCGACCGGGGCAGGCGGCCTCCGCGGCACAGGAACCCTTGGCTCTGCTGGTTTCAGTTCAGGCGCCTTTGCAGTACGTTTCTTTGGCATTTCAGTCCGGGTTGGCGCCTGAGTTGCCGGCAGGCTGGAAAGCCTTTCAATTTCAGCCGCTCCCTTCTTTGTGATTGTGAAAAGCTTTGCCGCTGTGCCGCTCGCTGTCCTTGCATCTACAAAGCCTTTTTCCATAAATCCTTTGATTATGTGCCCGGTTGTGGCCCTGTCCGCGATTCCATTCCTGCTGCCGTACGCATACCCGCCTGCACTGAATGGCCTGCTGAGAGTATTATATGTGCTGCCGCCCTCGCTCCGGATTCTCTGGAGCGCCAGCAATTCAAGCCTTTGCCTTCCTGCCAGTTGGCGGGCTTGCATTTTGCCAGGCCTGGCTTCGGTTTTTTTTACAGGCACGCCAACCCTTTTTTCGCCGGAGTCGGTAATGTAAAACTTGACAGGCATCTTTGTGCCGCGGGTTGTGACCTCACCCTTGGCCAAAAGCGATTCAATGACAAGGCGCACTGTTGTTACACTTGTAATGCCCCCCGATTGCGAGCCGTACCTGTGGCCGCCGTCTTTATACGGTTTGGACAAAGAATCATATGTTTCATGCCCGTTTTTTCTGATTCTTTCAAGCACGCGCGTTTCAAGCTTTTCCCTTTGCCTGCGGTATCTGTCCACGACCGGCTTGGCAGGCCTTTTCAGCCCTTTAAGCAAATTTTCCCTTTCCCTTGAATACGCTGCCCTGCCTTCCTCAGCGAACCGGATTTCGGCAGGCTTTCCTGGTTCGGCGGCAATTTCAAGGACGCCATTTTTTATCAACGGGTCTATTTTTCTTACAATGACGCCTCTTGCTGCGATTCCGTCAGGCCTTCCGCCAACAGTATTGCGTATTTTATAGGGCCTGCAAAGCGAGTCATAAGTGGCATACCCGTTCTCCAGGATCCTTTCAAGAATCCTTGTCTCGGTCCTGCCAATATTCCCGATGGAAACAGGTTTGGCTCTTTTCACAATGCCGATTGGCTTGCCTGCCAGCCTTGAATCTATTGCTTCAGCCCACCAGCCTGCATTCCTGGCATTGATTTGGAGCCTTGCCAGCTCAGTTCCAGGCGAGCCGGACGCTTCGCCTTGCCTGATGCGCTCGCTTAATTCAGATGCCCTTGAAGAAAGCGCCGGCCTCAGCATTTCAAGGCTTTTTACCTCGGCCCCGGAAAGTTTTTCCTTGCTTAAAAGCAGTTCGGCGTTGTGCGCTTCCAGCAGCCCCTTGAGCGTGGACCTGAACACAACAACCTCCTGCCCGGACTTGACTATTCTGCTGCTCCTTACAATGCTGCCTGAGCGTTCAAGTTCCTCCAAATTGAACTTGGCTACTGCCATTGACACGATTCCATTGGGGCTGCCGTATTGCTTTGCGGCGCCAAAAGGCCTCACCAAATCGTTGTAGGAGGCTTCCCCCAAAGCAGTAATCCTTGACAGAACCTCAGCTTTCTTTTTGCCGCGTAAAATCCGCCCATACCACTGGCGCCCGGATTTTATTTGCTCAGGCCCAGGCATTTTCATGTGCGGCGGCCTTGGAATGTGCTCGCGGCGCTGGGTCCTATGTATAGCCATCCAATCGCTCCCAATTACTCGGTCTGCCTTATATATTGTATAGCCCCATATAAACCTTTTTATTTTATCCGAAGGTATTTTTTTACGGCGCTTGGCACACCTTTTTAAAATCCCGCCAAGCATATTATCTTATCACAGCCCTGTGGTGTAGTGGCCAAGCATGGTGGGCTTTGAACCCACAGACGGGAGTTCGACTCTCTCCAGGGCTATATCCCTTTCTCTTTTTCGAAAAGAGAAAGGTCTGCAGTCCACCCCAAAGAGAAAACGGTTGGATGCAGTCCGTCCCGAAAAGAAAAACCTGCGGTGCTGGCATGGGAATAATCAAAAGGGCCGTTGGGGCTGCAAAGAAAAGATGGCAGAAAAGACAGAGCAGGCTGGACAGGGAAGCCAGGGCAAAAATCGAAAGACGGCAGTTCCTTGGACGAGAGGAAGTCGGGCAAAAAATTTCTCTTCTTTTGAAAAAGCTTAAGGACGACAGGGCGCTTGATTTCCAGGCAAGGCGCTTGAACCAGCTGGCTTATGAACTGGCAAACCACAAGGTCAACCTTAAAGCCTATGAGAACCCGGAACACAGGGCTTTATGGAACCTCCAGCCGCCGCTTATAACAAACGCGGAAGTGAACTCCAGGAAGTCCGAAATAAACCGCATCTGCGGGGACTTCATTTCCTGCAGGGCTGCATTGGAATTGATGCTTTTCTCCAAATCCCCGGAACAGTACGCAGAATGGCGGAAAGGTGTTCCAGCAAAGAAAGCCCCGCCCAAGCTGGCGGACAGGCTCCTGCGCTTCGAAACCATGGGGCTTGAATTGGAAAACCTCAGGGAATTATTCCCGAAAAACTCTCATGTGGAGGCAGTTGCCTGGGAGCGGGCGTTGGACGCAATATCAAGGGAATTGTTTGATGTATGGCAAAACCAATACCTTGGCCTTCAGGAAGACCAAGTCCTGAATTTCTATTTCACAAATGTCAATCTTGAAAAAATCAAGCAGTTGAGGAAAATATTGAAAGGATTGGGCGTTGAAGAAATATCTTAAAATCAAAAGCGAAAGGCTCTAATCAAAAATTATTTAAATGCAGGCGCCTTATTCTATTGCATGGCTGTGGGCGAAGGGGAAGGCATCAGGCGGAACATTGTTTTGGGCTCAGATATATTGAAAGAAATGGAATCCGGGCAGAAGCCGGAGGGAAAGGAAAAAATGGATTCCCTGAAGGACCTTATAAAGGAAAGCTTGCCGGCCGCGGAAAAGGCGCCTTCGCTGCCTGAAAAGGCAAAAACTAATGAACTTCCCTTATTTGAAAAAAAGCCTGCCCCTTCTGGAAGCATCCTTGTAGTGGAGCGTTTGGGCAAAAAGTTCGGCAGCAAGGAGGTTTTGGCCGGCGTTTCTTTTTCGATGCAGGCCGGAAGGATTTTCGGGCTTCTCGGGCCGAACGGCGCAGGAAAAAGCACGCTGATAAAAATCCTCACAGGATTCATTAAGCAGGATTCAGGGAACTTTTCTTTTAAAGGGAAGCAACTGGAAAAAAGCGGGGCAGGCCTCAGGAAACATATCGGCGTTGTGCCGCAGGAAGAAATGTTTTACAGAAAGTTTTCTGTAGAGGAAAACCTTTCCCTGTTCGGGAGCCTTTACGGCTTAAGCGGGAAAAGGCTGGAGGAACGGAAGGCGTTCCTGCTGAAATGGCTCGGCCTCGTGGAATTCAGGAAGAAAAAGGCGGAGCAATTGAGCGGCGGCTACAGGCGGCTTTTGAACATTGCATGTTCCATAATCCACGACCCGGAGATTGTTTTTTTGGACGAGCCGACCGTGGGACTTGACCCTAAAGTCAGGAAAATGTTTTGGGAGAGGATAAGCGAGTTACGGCAGGCAGGCAAGTCCGTGCTTCTCACAACGCATTACATGGATGAGGCTGCCGAATTGTGCGATGAAATTGCGTTGATTTTCGGCGGCAGGGTGCTTGTCACAGGCACGCCTGTTGAGCTTGTTGCCAGGTTCGGCGGCAATACATCGATTGTTTTGCTGCTGGAAACCGAGCCCGGGCCGGAGCTTGTTGAAAAAATAAAAGGAATTGTGCCGAATTCGGACCTGAAGGCAAGAGGCAGGGAAATGTTCATTGCGATTTTCGAAAAGGACCCGATCGAATGCGCTTATGCGGTCGACGAGTTTTTGAAAAAATCGGGCGTAAGGGTTATTTCCTTCATTCTGAGGGAGCCGACCCTGGAAGACGTGTTCCTTAACCTTGTCGGGAGAGCGGAGGGCGTAACGCATGCTCAAAATACTAAAACTGGCATGGAAAGAGCTTAAGCTCATAAAATCGCAGAGGATTTCCCTCGCCCTCACAATGGTTTATCCGGTGCTGGTTGTCCTTACGCTTGCAATAGCCTTCAGCGGAAACGATTTTTTCAAGGATTACCTCGGCCAGTCCGGCCTTGACAAGGTGGACATTGCGGTTTTCCTCCCGCAGGACTCCAATAATTTCGATTCCTCTGATTTCCTTGAAAAAATTTCGGACTACAAAAGCATCAATGTCCTGCAGACGAAAAGCCCGGATATGGCAAGGGAGGCGGTGCGGATGCGCATTGCCCGCGTCGGCATCGTGGTCGGCGACCAGAAGACTGAAAACAAACAGGTCGACGTGAACATTTTCCTCGATAACTCTGCGCTTCTGGCTTCCAGGACAATCGGCGGCTATGCGAAGATCGGCCTGGAAAATGTGCGCTACAAAAAATCGCAGGAAATACTCAACAGCATCTGGAAAGACATCAAGTGGATCGAGTCAAAGCTTTACGAGCAAAGGGGCAAGGTCGACGAGTTTATTGCAAGCATGGGTGAGGGGAGGGCAAGGCTGAAAAAACTCCAGGACAAGATAAATTCCATCAAAATTGCCCCGATGCTTGAAAAAATGGACAAATTTGATGCCGAATACCTTGAAACAAAGGCGGCGATAAAGGATTCAAGGAAAGACCTTGCCGATGCAAAAACTGATTTGGGGGAATACAAGGCAAAGCTCATAAGCACGAAAAGCAGGCTTTTGCAGTACAAGGGGGAGCTTGGCGGGATAAGGGACGATGTCAGCGACGCCAGGAGCATCGCGATAGGGCCGCTTGCAACAAACCTTGCGCAGATAGAGGCGGATTTGGCCGAAAAAATCTCGGAAATTGACGCAACAATCACTGAAATAGATTCCGCGATTGAAAAAATAGACCAGACAAAGGCAAAAATAGAAAAATCCGACAGCACTCTCGTGAAAGCCGACGCAAAGCTTGACAATGCAAAGGGCACGGTGGCGGAATTCAAGGACCTGCTCAAGGTTCTCCAGGAAACAGTCAATGAAACGAATGCCACGATAGAGGACGCCTTCGAATCCCAGGAAAAAACCGAAGCCGACCTGAACACCACAAAAAAGCTCTTTTCCTCGCTTATAGGGACGCTTGCGGAATTCCAAAAATACGACCCCGGATTTTTGGTGAATCCGCTGAATGTAACCGAGTTCAACTTATACCCTGTCGACGACCTTGCAATAATGAGCCCTGTGAGCCTTGCGCTTGTGCTTCTCCTTACCACCGTGCTTCTTGCCGGGGTTTCGGTTTTAAGGGAAAGAAGCTACGGGGTCGATTTCAGAGTGATGCTTTCCCCCACATCAAAGCCGATGTGGCTTGCCGGAAAAATCCTCGGCCAAATGCTTTTCGCCTTCTTCGAGGCAGGCATAATATTTGCGATGGTTTTTTTGGTGTTCGGCGTGCCTTTGGCCGGAAGCCCTGAAGA
>JAZDDY010000014.1:0-6148 GCA_043809265.1 Candidatus Iainarchaeum sp. | reverse complement strand
GCGCCGAAAATCGCGAGCGCCATTCCAACCAATGCTATGCCGAGTATTGGGCCCCAATATGCTTTTGCCGCCTGGTCGACCTTGAACCTTGCGACCGCGACATGCACGAAAATCGAGCCTGCGAAAACCACGATGAACAGCTTGGCAAGGAAAAATGCGGCATTTGCGATTATCCCGGCAAGCCCTTCAATCGCGATGAAATGCGGCGCAACATTGTAAGGGAAAAAGAACGCCACCACAAGCGCCGCAAACGCAATCGTCCTCACATCCTGCGCGAGGTTAAACAATGCGAGGTTGCGGCCGCTGTATTCGACCAAAACACCGTCAGCGATTTCTGTTTTGGCTTCCGCAATGTCGCCCGGAATCCTTCCCAATTCTGCAGGCATCACAAGCATCAGTGCAATAAGCAAAAGCACAAGGCCTATTGCGCCGACAGGCCCTGCCAGTTCCCATATCGGCAGGGCGGCGATTGTTGCAAGCGAGAAGGCGTTCAGCAAAGGGTTTGCAAGCGAAACAATGAATGCAACCGTGACAATGACAATCGCGAGCGCGAATTCATAGCTCATCATCAATACAAGCTCCCTTTGCGCCCCGACAGAGGCATAGGTCGAGCCAGAAGAAAAGCCGCCTATTGCAAGCGCTATTGCCGGAATCATGAGGAGATACATTACAAGTATAAGGTCGCCATAGCCTTCGAGGAGAGGCGCAAAGCCGAAAAGCGGCAGGTAAAGCAATAAGAGCAGCGCCGAAACAAGCGCTATCACTGGCATTGAATTGAAAACCCAGCCTATTGCGTGCCTTGGCACCATGTTTTCCTTCATCAGGAGCTTTTTCAGGTCGATAAAAGGCTGGCTTATCGGGGGGCCTATGCGGGCCTGCATCCTTGCCCCTAATTTTCTGTCGATTCCCCTGAATAAAAGGCCTAGGAAAATTCCGGCGAGAGTGAAAATCGGCACAAGCAAAAGCGATGCAATCGCTCCTGTCAAGAGGTTCATTTCAAGGCCTCCTTCTGCATTCCAAGGGTTTTCCTTATGCTTAATTCCCTTAAATCATCCATTGAAAGAACGGAATTGCCTTTGTCTGTCATGATAGCACGGTTTGTGCACGACATGCACGGGTCGATCGAAGCCACGATTATCGGTATGTCCGCGATTTCGCAGTCCGCGAGCATCGGCACAAGCGGCGGCAGGTTCGCATAAGTCGGCGCCCTCACCTTCCAGGTATAAGGCGCGTCCTGGCCTGTCATTTTAACGTAGTGTATGAGCTCGCCTCTCGGCGCCTCCTGGAATGCGACTCCTTCGCCCTGCGCCATCTTTAACTGCACCAAAAGCTTTTGGAGCACAGGCTCGGCAAGAAGCGGCCCAGGCTTCATTTTGTCAAGGCACTGCTCTATCAAATCAATCGACTGCTTTATTTCAAGCAATCTCACGATTATCCTGGTGTAAGTGTCGCCTGCCGCCTTGAATCCTGCTGTTTCAGGCATTATCGGCTCGATGTCAAGGTCCGGGTATGCTGCATAAGGCCAGTCGACCCTTGAGTCCTTCTTCACGCCTGAAGCCCTTGCAGTCGGGCCGACAGCGCACAGTTCGAGCGCGTCCTTTTTTGTGAGGATTCCAACCCCTTTGGTCCTTGCGCTAATCGAAGGGTCCTTTAGCAGGATTCCTTCGAGTTTTGCGTACAATTCTTTGTAATAGTTGAGGGCTTCCCTTACCTTGCCGTAATCTTTTTCTGGGATGTCCCTTCTCACTCCGCCCACCATGATAATGCCTTTGGTGATGCGGTTGCCGTTAAGGTATTCTATGATGTCAAGGACTTTTTCCCTCACGCGCCAGGTGTAATGCATAAGCGAATCGAATCCTAATTCGTGCGCCGCAACCCCGGCCCACAAAATGTGCGAGTGGATCCTTTCAAGCTCGACGTTTATTGTGCGGATGTATTCCGCCCTTTCAGGCACCTCGATGTTTGCAGCATTCTCGACAGCCATGCTGAACGCCATCGGATGGCACATGTTGCAGATGCCGCAAATCCTTTCAGCCATGTACAGGACCTGTATCGGGTTCCTTTTGGTCGCAGCCCATTCGATTGCCCTGTGGACCTGGCCCAATGTAAAGGAAACGCCTTTCACGCGCTCGCCTTCGACAGTAAAATCGAGCTTTATCGGCTCTTTAAGCGCCGGGTGAATCGGCCCAACGCACAATTCAAAGGAATTGTTCATTTTTTGCCACCTTCATGGATGTTCCTTGCAATTTTCTCAGGCCCTTTCTCGTCTTTTCTCCAGGGATAAATTCCAGCAGGCATGCTTTCATCTGTGAAAACCCTTTTCTTTGGCACTCCGCTGATTTTTATGCCGAGCATTTCCATTTTCTCCTGCTCTGAAATTATTGCGCCTGGGAAAAGGTCGGTAATCGAATCCATTACAGGGTTTTCTTTCTGCAGCCTCACTTTGATATGGACCGGCACCTGTGCGTTCCTTTCGCCGTAATTGAGCACGAAATGGTTTATTATCTCGATTTCCTTGCCCGAATCGCTTCCCGATGAAACCGAAAAGTGCGGGTATTCCTGCAAAGAGAACAGGTGCTTCACTGCATTCTTGAAATCCTTCACTGCGACAGTTGCCCAGGCCTGCGTTTTTTTGTGCTTTCCTGCGCCCTGCTCCACAGCGCTTATTTCGATGCCGGGAAATTCCTTTTTGAAGGATTCGATTACCTGTGCGGCGTTCATTTTTTTGCCTCCAGTGATTCGAGCTTCTTCCATGCCTTGACAACGCCCTCAATTATGGCCTCTGGCCTCGGCGGGCAGCCTGTGACATAAACATCAACCGGGAACAATTTGTCCACCGGGCCGTCGATATTGTAAGATTCATAGAATACGCCGCCTGTGCTCCCGCAATTGCCTATGACCATCACGACTTTCGGGTCTGGTGTCTGGGCATAAACGCGCAGTACCTCTTCCTTCATCTGCTTTGTGACAGGGCCTGTGATGAGGAGAACATCGGCATGCCTCGGTGTTCCCACCAGTTTTATGCCGAACCTTTCGGCATCATATCTCGGCGTGAGTGCCGCGATTATTTCGATGTCGCAGCCGTTGCACGAGCCGCTGTTGACATGGAAAACCCAGAGCGACCTTTTCAGGGAGTCTAAGCCCACAGGCCCACCCCCATGACAAGCGCTATTAACAGCAATGAAACGCAGAAAAGGAACCAGAAAATATAATCGTTGAGCAGGCCTGTGTGGATTGCAAGCATTTTTTCATAGTATCCCTTCAATGCCTCGAAAAAGCCCCAGAAGAAATTGCTTGCTTTCACATTGTGCTTTTCCATCGGCTCGTTGCCTGAAAGGAAAGCATCCGACCTGTATTTGCCCTCACTGAAGCCTTTTTTCCCGAAAGACCTCAATGCAATGACCAGTATTAAAACAATCGCAAGCGCCGCAACAAACACAAGCGGGCTCCAGTCTGCGGCCATTGCCCAGTCGAACCCTAAAATTCCTGCAGCCATCAGAGCACCGCCCCCCAATAAGCATTCCAGTTGAGAAGCGCTTCAGCAGCAGGCCTTGCGACAAATTCGACAATAATGCCTGGGAACAGCCCGAACAACAGCACGATTGCCGCAAGCACGAACATTGCGAAAAGCATTCCCTTCGGCGTCTCCTTTACGCCTGAAAACTTTTTAATCTCCGGGCCGAGGAAAACAGCGCAAAAGGCCTTCACCAAAGGCACTGTCACAATCACGCTTGAAACAAGCGCTATGACAGCCAGAAGCGGATTGAAATAGTAGATTGATTCATAGATAAGGATTTTTGAGGCGAAGCCGTTCGAGGGCGGCAATCCAGCCATTGCCATTGCGCCGATAAGGAAAAGAATTGCGGTCAAAGGCATTTTCCTTGCAAGGCCGCCCAGTTCGTCCAAATCCCTTGTGCCGGTCGCATAAATTATCGCGCCTGCGGAAAGGAACAGGAGCGCTTCATAGAAAGCGTGGTTTATCATATGGAAAATGCCGCCCTCCATCGCCTTAAGGCCGAACTCGGCGAACATCGGGTGGTTTATTGCCGCAAGGCCTGCGCCCATTGCCACAAGGATAAAGCCTGTCTGCGAAATCCCGCCGTAAGCGATCAATCTTTTCAAATCCTTCTGGAGCAGGCACATTGTCGAGCCTACAAAGAGCGAGAGCGTTCCGAAAATAATCATTGCCCATGCGATTATGTCAATTAGCGGGAATGACCCGAACATCGTGAAAGAAACCCTTAGCAGGGCGTAAAGGCTTGCCTGGCTTGCCACCGCAAGTATTGCTGTGACCGCTTCTGGTGATTCCCCATACGCGTCAGGCACCCAGTAATGCATAGGCACAGCGCCGCACTTCATCAAAAACCCTGCAGCCAGCAGGCCGAGCGCTATAACATCCACTATTGCGAAGCCTGAAAGCATTGCCTCCTGCGAGATTGCCGCGATATTGAGCACGCCGTGCTGTGCGTAAAGCAGGGCGATTGCGAGCAGGACGAAAAGCGATGCCACGGCACTGATTGAAAGGTACTTGAAGCCTGCTTCAATTGATTCCTCCCTGTGCAGCCAGAACGCAATCAGGCCTACAGAGGAAATCGAAAGTATCTCAAAGAAAACAAAGATGTTGAAAAAATCGCCTGTGAAAACAAAGCCGATAAAGCCGGCAAGCATCAAAAGCATAAGGCAGTAAAACTTCCCTTCAGCCTTGTCTTTCACGCCCTGGACAGCATAAATTGCGGCAAGCAAAGCCACGGTCGTTCCGACCAGGCCCATTATTGCGGACAAAACATCAATCTGCAGTATTATCCTTATCGGCACAGAAAGGCCGGATGGCAAGGCCCTTTCCGGTATGTCTGCGCCCATTGTGTAAACCCTTGTGCCATCTGAAAGCACGCTGAAGAAAACAGAAAGCACAAGGCATTCTGTCAAAAGCAAGGCAATGAGCGCGAATGCCGCCGACGCCTTGCCCCATTTTTTCTTGAACAAGGGTATAATGAAAGCGCCCAGCAAAGGCACCGCAACCGAAAGCGCAGGTGCGTTCTGCAAGAAGAAAGCAATGGCATCCATCAGCCTTTCAGCCTCCTGGATTTTTCCGAATCAAGCGTGCCTGAATGCCTGTAAGAGAGCACCGCAAGCGAAAGCATCAATGCGGTTATCGCAAGGCTGATGACAATGCTTGTAAGGGTGAGAGCCTGCGGGACAGGCAGTGCCATCTCAACTACAGCCTTTGCTGCATCGCCCAAAGGCGCATTAGTGAAAATCGGGGCAATGCTGTTGTCGCGGTAGCACAATGCGACAAGGAAAATGTTAATGCCGGAACCCATAATCGAAAGGCCTACCGCCATCTTTATCAGGTTTTTCTTGAACAAAAGCGCCGAAAGGCCCACCAGTATCATGAGGATTGCGACTGCGAAAGGAAGGTTGCCGAAAATCATTTTTCCTCACCCTTCCTGTCGGAAAAGTACATGAGCATCAATACAAGCGACAACCCCACGGCGACCTCTGTTCCAACTGCAAAATTCATTACCGCAATCGTGCCCGAAGTGTAAATGAAGCCCTGGTTGACGCCGAAACCGATGCTGTTCCCGAAAAGCATCCCTGAATTGGCCAAAAAGTTCGCAAAGAAAGTTGTCCCAAGGCCCAGCAGTGCCGCGCCGATGAAAACCGTGAGGCCGATGCTTTCCATTGTTTTAAGGGTTCCCTTTGAAACCGCTTTGGAGAAAGCCTCGCCGCCGAAAGCCACAAGCATTAAAGCCAGCGATGTTGCGACAACTGTCCCGCCCTGGAATCCTCCCCCCGGCGTGATATGGCCGTGCGCTATCACATAAAGGCCTGTGACCAGCACCGGCACTAAGAGAATGACAGCAACGGTCCTGACAATAGTGGAAAGCCCGTTCATTCCTTATACATCCTGAAAAGCAAAAACACCCCGCTGACTGCGGTGAAAAGTATTGTGGCCTCGCCCAAAGTGTCATATCCCCTGTAATCGAAAACAATCGAGGCAACAATATTGTTTGCGGCTGTTTCCTTCTGGCCGTTCATTATCATGTAATCGTCCATCGCTGTTTTCGGCGGCGCACCGAAAGGCCTCATTGCGAACGCAGTGAAAACAAGGAACAGCGCGGTCACAGCAATGACAAGCACTTTTGCG
>JAZDDY010000013.1:0-6486 GCA_043809265.1 Candidatus Iainarchaeum sp. | reverse complement strand
CCTCGCCTGCCGAATTTCCTAAACAGAATGCTATCCTTTACGCATTCCGCCTATTTATAATTAACTCTTTGGCTTCTAAAAAGCCTTTCGGAATCGTTCGGTGTTTTGCGCATGCTGTGCCTGAATGGGCAGGCGGATTGTTTTTTATTGTTTTTTGATTTCCTTTGTTGCGGTGATGTTTTTGAAAAGGGCTTACAAGGAACTGATGGACAAACTAATAGAATGGGAATACCACGAATTATTGGAGCACCATTCGCTGAAAGAACTGAAGGCGCTGCAGAAAAAATTCGAAAAGCACAGGAAAGAACTGTTGAAAGCACTCAAAGAAAAAGAAAAACACGGCGAAAGGGATTAAGAAACGAAAGAGGCCAGGAAAATCAAGCCCAGCTGACTTCTGTCTCTTCGACCCTGAAGTCCTGCCTTACAGTGCTCTCCGCGATTTTTGTGCGTTTTCCTTGGGTGAATTCCAGCAATCCCTGCCAGGCAATCATTGCCCCGTTGTCAACACAGTACTGCATTTCCGGCACGAACAATTTTGCGCCCCTTTCCCTGCACATTGTGCCCAGCATTCCGCGCAGCGCTTTGCTTGAAGCCACGCCGCCCACGAGCAGCACTTCGTTGCGCTCTGTGTGCGCCAAAGCCCTTTCCGTTGCTTCGCACAGCATTGCGAAGGCGGTGTGCAGGAGGCTGTAGGCCAAATCTTTTTCAGGCACTTTCCCTATTTTGCCTTCGGCCGCTGTTTGGAGACCTGAAAAGACAAGGTCTGTTCCTTTGACCGAGTAAGGCAGTTCGATGTAATTTTTTCCTTCAAAGTACCATTCGTCCAAAATCGGCCCTGCAGGGAAACCAAGGCCGAGCTTTCTCCCGAAAGAATCAAGCAGGTTGCCTATGCCGATGTCAAGCGTTTCGCCGAAAACCGCGTAGTGCTTTTTTGTAAGGCCGATTATTTGCGTGTTTCCGCCGCTCGCATAAACCACAATCGGGTTTTTTGCGCCTGTGAGCAGTCGGCCTATTTCTATGTGCGCGAGGCAGTGGTTCACTCCAGCCAAAGGCAGGTCATGTATAAGGCTCAAGGTGCGGGCCGCTGTGGCGCCGACTTTCAGTGCAGGTCCGAGCCCTGGGCCCTGCGCAAAAGCAACGCAGTCAATGTCTTCGATTTTCAGGCTGCTTTTTTCAAGCGCCTTTGAAATCACAGGCACCGCATTTTGCAGGTGATAGTCTGCCGCTTCCTGCGGCTTTATGCCACCTTCCTTTGTCCTGAAAGCAGAGCGCTCGTTTGCAAGGATTCTGCCATTGCTGTCTGCAATGCCGGCGCCGAAGGTGTGGGCTGTGCTTTCAATCCCAAGGCAGACGGATTTTCCGGCCTTTCCGGGCAGTTTTCCTGTTGTTTTCTTGCTTTTTGCGTGCATTTTTACCACATTATTGCCAAAAATATGATGAAATTATATGCAATATGTGCTAAAATATTGATTGTGAGGTTTTTTGAGCGATAATAGAATGCGGCAAGCAAGGCTCCAAGCGCGAATGCGCCGATTATTTCCCCTATTGAGCCATAACCGTAGTGGGCTAGCGCGAACAACAGGGAAGAGCCTATTATGCCTATTTTGGGCCCGAGGCGGCCGATTTCTTTTTGCAGGAATCCCCTGAAGAAAATTTCCTCGCACGGCACCCGTACAAGCAGGATGTATGCGGCAAGCCAGGGCACTGCGATTATTTCCTTCACGGTTTCTGCAACAATCCCGGTATCGTTAAAGCCGAAAATTGTAAGGGCGAGGCCGAGCGGCAGCAATGCTGCCAGCATTAGCCCTAAAAGAAAAAGCGCTTTTTTTGCGGTTTCAGGAAGGCTTTCTTTCCTGAGCCCGAGTTCTTTGAGCAGCGCTCCGGCCTTTTCTTTTGAAAGCGGCGGCTTCAGTTTTTTTTCAACCCAAAGCCAGGCAAGAGGGAGTCCCAAGAAGAGGATGTCCAAAAGCCAGAACATGCTTCCCTACTTTGTCCATTTGGTGTAAGAGCAGTGCCCGCAGACCAGCCTGTCCTTGTGCTCTGCCAGGAACACTCCCGGGCCGCACTTCGGGCAGACAGGCTTTTTCCTTTCGGCCCTGCCGTCCTTTATCTCGTAATAAGCGGACTTTTTCATCTTGAGTTTTTTCTTTTTCTGCTTTTTTCCTGATTTTTCCCCTTTTTCAACCATTTGTGCTCACCTTATTTTCCCTCACTTTTTCTCGGCTTTTTCCGCAGGCTTTTCAGCCGGCTTTGCCTCTTTTTTTTCAGGCTTTTCGCTTTTGGCCTCTTCCTTTTTTTCAGCGCCCTTCTCTTCGATTGCCTCTTCCCCTTTGCCTTTTTTCTTGCCTTTTATTTCCCTTTCAGCCAAGAATTTTGGCTCAATCGATTTGAATGTGCCTTCGTCGGAATAAATGAATGCCTTGCCTGTCGCCCTGTGTTCGCCGAAGCACTGCCTTTCCCAATAGACCGAAACCAGTTCTTCTTTTGCGTTTTTCAGTGCGGCAATCCTTCTCCTCAGTTCGACCCTTGCCGGGGTTTTTTCAGCGTCGTCGACCTCGAATTCTATTTCCGTCCTTTTCAACAGCTTGTCTTCCTTTTCCCTCGTAATTTTCAAGTCCATTTCCCTCACCTGCTCAGCCTAAGCGCGTGCTTTCCGATTGTCGAAACGCCCATTTTCTGCGCAATCTCGGAACTCTGCGGGTCGAGTATTGTGACATATCCGCGCCAGAATGTCGTGAAAGATGTGCTCCCGCAAACCGGGCACTCCTTTCCCTTTTCGATTATTTTCCTGCAGTTCCTGCAGGCCTTTCCCTTGATCGTCATTTCCTTCCACCGTCCCTTCTGGCCCCGCCCCTTCCCTGCTTTTCAACTTCGGGCTTTTTTGGCTTTATTGCCCTTTCGCTTTTCCTCGGCTTGCCTTTCCTTGCGTCCTTTATTTCCTGTTCGACCCATGCATCTTTCCCGAGGAACGGCTGCCTCATTGTAAGGCCGAGCTTCGAATCCTGCAGTGTGCCCTTGAGGCTTATGGTCACAATCCTTGCAAGGACATGGTCTTCGACCTTCATTTTTTTCTTGCTTTCCTTTCCAGTAAAGCAAGCCGCCTTCGAATCGTAATTCAGGTATTCGTCCATTATCTGGCTCACGTGGATCAAGCCCTCCATCGGGCCAACGCCGACAAATGCCCCGAATTCTGTTATTTCGCTGACTTTCGCTTCAACCAATTCGTGCATGTCAGGCTTGAATACGAGCAGTTCTATGTCTGTTTTATAGTATGCGGCGCCGTCGCCGAGCACGACTTTTCCCTCGCCGCTTTTCACCGCGCTTATCACAGCAACGATTATGCCGAGGTCTTCGTCTATAAGACCTTCGTATTCTTCTTGGGTCAGGTTGACCAGCGCTTCTTTCATCTGCTTGCCGAACTTTTCCGGCGGCACCCTCACGGTGTCCTTTATTTTCACAACCTCAAACATTTTGCACTCACCCGCATTCATTCGATTTCAATCAGTTTCCCTTTTTTCAAATAAATAATCCTTCCACCAAAGCCTTTAATTCTTTTCTTAAGCGCGCTGTCGCTTGTCGCCACAATGAATCCGCCCGAGGCCTTTTCGGCAAGGCAATCGTCCGCATTCGCACAGCCGTTCTCGAGCGTTTTCACATTGTTGGCCTTAAGTGCCTTCCTTACGATTTCCACACCCTGCCTTTTGCCTTTCCTTTCCTGCAGCACATCAAGCTCCCTCAGGACGCTGCCTGTGACAAAAAATTCCGCGTTGGCGATTTTTTCGGTTATGCCTTCGAAGACGCGCGCCTTGTTTTCCGGAATCGAAAGGAGCATGCTGGTGTCGAGAACAACCTTATTCGACCTTTCCAAAGGCAATCAGCCTCCACTTCATTTTTTCCTTCCTGCTTACCGCTGCATTCTGGCCTTTCTCGGCGACAACCGCGCGCGGCAGCACGACAACTATCCTGCCCGACCTTGCCTCTTTCACGTTTGCAATTACCGTCATTGTGCCTATCGTGAGCACAATCGATTCGTTGATTTTTATTTCGTTTGCTGTTTCGGTCACATGCCTTTCCAGCAGTTCGATGCTGAGTTTCAGCGCATTCGCAGGCTCAGGCAGGGAATCAACCGCGCCTATGACCTGGCCTTTCAGCTGGTCGTTCTGCGCATGGCTCGGGTCAAGCAGCGTTTCGATAGCGATAAGGCCGCCCGGCCTTGCGGTTTTCAGTTTCCCGCCTGCGCAATTTATGTTCATGATTTTTGTGATAATCTTTTTGCCTTCAAATCCAGGGGCGATTTCAACACTGTCTCCCACGCTGAGCGTGCCCTGCAATAATGTGCCGCCAAGCACGCCGCCCTTCATTTCCTCCGGCTTTGTTCCAGGCCTGTTTATGTCGAAAGACCTTCCGCAGTACATTTTTGCAGTCTTTCCCGGATCCAATGGCGGGGAAGGCATTGCCTGCTGTATGGCTTCGATTAGCCTGCTTATGTTCGCTTTCGAGTGCGCCGCCACAGGCACCACAGGCGAACCCTCATAACCGTTGTCTTTCAGGAATTTCTGTATTTCTTTGTAGGAGGCAATCGCCCTGTTTTTGTCCACAAGGTCTATTTTGTTCTGCGCGACCACAATGTTCCTTATGCCCACTATTTTCATTGCGTTGAGGTGCTCGACTGTCTGCGCCTGCGGGCAGAACTCGTTCGCAGCAACCACAAGCACTGCGCCATTCATCATTGCGGCGCCGCTCAGCATTGTTGTCATGAGCGTTTCGTGCCCTGGCGCGTCCACAAAAGAAACCTTTCTCAAAAGCACGCCTTTTGCCTTGCATTTCGGGCATTCCTCTTTCACGGAATAATTCATGGAGCAGCCTGGGCATTTGTAAAACATTGTGTCCGCATAGCCTATCCTTATGGAAATGCCGCGCTTCAATTCCTCGCTGTGCGTGTCGACCCATTGCCCGGTCATCGCTTCCACAAGGCTTGTCTTGCCTGCGTCCACGTGGCCTATCATGCCGATGTTTATTTCAGCCTGCACTGCCTCCTTTGCGGCTTTCGGTTCGGCCTTCTGCGCGGCTTCTTTTGTCGCTTTCGGTTCTGCCTTTGGCGCCTTTTCAGCGGCAGGCTCTTTCCTTTCTTCCGCGGCCGCCTTCTTTTTCGATGCCTTCGGCTCCTTTTCAGCCGGCTCTTTATGCGCCTTTGCCGCTTTAGGCTCTTTTGCTTCCTTTGCAGCCGCTTTTTTTTCCTTCAACAAAACCACAGTATCCACGCTTATTTTTTCTCCTCTTCTTTTGCCTCGGCTTTCTTTTCCTCGCCTGTTTTCTTGAACACGTCGGAAAGCTTGTCAGGGCCGTATTCTGTTATTTTGAGGTTCAGCTGGTGGATATCTTTTGCCACTGTGTTGCCCCTCACTCTTTTCCTGCGCTTTTCCCCGTGCATAAGGCCTTTCACGCCGATGCCTTTTGTCATCAGGATTTTTTTCCTGCCCTGGCTGTCGATCGAAGGCTTCATTGGAAAGCCGTCCTTGTCGCTTCCGCCGGCAATGACCGCCTTGTATCCCTTAAGGCCTATTATGTCGAGCGATATTGTCTCACCGAGTTTTTTTCCGATGAAGGCCGCCTCCTCTGTTTTTTTGTTGTAGGCCTTGCCGTCCTTCGGGTCGCTTAAAACAATGTTCATTCTACTACCTCCTCAGCTTCTTTTTCCTCCATTTTCCTGATTTCTTCAAGGAGCGCGCGCTCGCCTGCGCTGAGCCCGAGCGAATCGAGTTCCTCAAAATTGTTTTCCGGAATGAATGTGAAAAGGACATCGCCTTCTTTTATGTTCCTGCCGATGACGCCGCCGTCCAACGACAATGCGAGTTCCTCGCCTTCCTTCCCTTCAAGCGCGTCCTTGCCGTTGCACTGCAGGCCTTTCACCTTCCCTATTTTCCTGCCCTCAGAATCCATGATTTTTGCCCCTGCCCTGAGCCTTCCAGCCAGCACCTTTATCCCGAAAATCGCCGGTTCACTCCTTCTGAAAACAAATCCCTTAAGGAATTTGAATTTTGCAGGGAACACGACCTTTTTCTCCTTTTCAAGGCGGATTCTCTGCTTTTCGGCTTCGACAAATTCAAGGTATTCCTCGATAAGCGAATAAATGACATTCTCCGAAAAAATCTTCAGGCCGAGCCTTTTCGCCTCGTCCTTCGCATAAGTATCTGTGCCGACATTGAATCCAAGCACAACGCCGTGCAGCGGGTCGCTTATCCTGACAGAATCCGCTTCAAGCACATCGTGCTTTGTGATGTTGCCCAGGTCGCCTTTCTTTATTGGAATATTTTTTTCAGAGAACACCTTTGTGAGTGCTTCAAGCGAGCCCAGCGTGTCGGCCTTTATTACAATGCCGCTTGCGCCCCGCACCTTGATGGATTCTATTTCATTCAATATTTCTGTTTCCGCCTGCCCTTTCCCGGCGGCCATCCTGACAGGCGAGCCTGCAAGCGCCTCGTCAAG
>JAZDDY010000012.1:0-3412 GCA_043809265.1 Candidatus Iainarchaeum sp. | reverse complement strand
CCTGAATTAATGTCTTTTGATATTAGCCTTCACAGGCAAAAGCCCTGGAAAGGGCGCGTAGCTCAGTCGGCAGAGCATTGGTCTTATACACCAACGGTCAGCGGTTCGAGCCCGCTCGCGCCCACTCACATTCCGCTTTTTCAGAGGAGATTTTCAAGTTTGTCTATGAGTTTTTCATTTATTGTTAACTCGTTGCAAATCTGCCTGGCATTTGTCAACGCAAACGCGCGGTCAATTATTTTCCCATCAATTGCCGCTCTAATCGATGCCGCTACTACTTCAGGCACAAAGTCCCCGCCCCTTTTGCGGATGCCTGTTTTAATGTGATTTTGGAGCGACCTTATGGCGTTTCCTGACGACCCGTGCCTGCAAGCCGGCTTGACGCCTTTCTTTCCTGCTTCTTTAAGTAACCTTTTCCCGCCTGGCATTTTCATATCACCCCGTTTTTTTCTGCAGAAATATTTTGCGTCTTCGGATTTAAATAGGTTATGGCGGATTTTTTCCCAGGCAGGCCGAAACAACCCTTTAAAACCTTTTTCGCGCACTTTTTTTGAATTGCGGATTGTGATTCGAATGGCAATGCAATTGAAGCCCTACAGCGTTGAAGAAGAAGCCAAAGTCCAGGCTTTCTGGAAAAAGGAAGGCATCCCTGGCAAGGCAAGGGCGCAAAGCTCAGCGCAGAAAAAGCCGTTCTATTTCATGGACGGGCCGCCTTACGCGACAGGCCATATCCACATGGGCACTGCGCTCAACAAAATACTTAAGGATGTTTCAATCCGCTCGCGGAGGATGATGGGCTACAATGTTTTTGACAGGCCGGGCTATGACACCCACGGATTGCCGATTGAGAACCGCGTTGAAAAAGAACTGGGCCTGAAAGACAAGCGCGAAATCGAAAAATTAGGCGTTGAAAAATTCGTCGAGGAATGCAGGAAATTCGCAACAAAATACATCGGCACAATGAACGCGGAATTCGAAAATCTCGGGATCTGGATGGACTGGGCCGACCCTTACATCACGCTCGAAAACGAATACATTGAGGCAATATGGTGGACGTTCAAAAAAGCAGAAGAAAAAGGGCTACTGTACCTGGGCCAATACCCTGTGCACGTGTGCCCGCACTGCGGCACTGCCGTGGCATACAATGAAATCGAATACACAAAGCAGACAGACACATCCGTCTATGTCAAATTCCCGTTAAAGGGCAGGAAAAACGAGTTTCTTGTTGTCTGGACTACAACGCCATGGACTTTGCCTGGCAACACAGGGGTAATGGTAAACCCTGATTTTGAATACGCTTTTGTGAAAATGAGCAACGGCGAAATTTGGATCATCGCAAAGGAAAAAGTGCAGTCGGTAATGGATGCGATAGAGGCAGGATTCACTATTGAAAAAACAGTCAAGGGCAAGGAACTGGAAGGAATGCAGTATGAAAACCCGCTTGCAAAGCACTTAAAACTGCCTGAACTGAAAAACGCTTACCGTGTCATTTTAAGCCAAAGATATGTGAATTTGGAGGAAGGAACCGGCTTGGTGCACACAGCACCAGGGCACGGAAAAGAAGACTATGAGGAAGGCTCAAAACAGGGCCTGCCTGCGATTTCGCCCGTGGAAATAAACGGCCTGATGACTGCAGAGGCTGGAAAGTATGCAGGAAAAAAAGCCCGCGTAGTGGATGCCGAAATAATCGATGACCTGGACAGCGAAGGCGCGCTTGTATTGAAGCACCCCTACACGCACGATTATCCGATATGCTGGAGATGCAATTCCCCGTTGTTAATGCTTTCAACGCCGCAATGGTTTTTCAACATCAAAAAAATCCAGCCTGTTCTTTTGGAAGAAAACGAAAAAGTGCAGTGGATTCCGCCCTGGATGAAGGCAAGGATGCAGAACTGGCTCCAAAGCCTTGGCGACTGGCCTGTCTCAAGGAAACGGTATTGGGGAACGCCTCTGCCGATATGGATTTGCGAAAAATGCGGCAAAAAAAAAGGTCATCGGCTCTTTTTCGGAATTGAAAAAGGAAGCGAAACTGGAAAAAGAAATCGATTTGCACAAGCCCTACATTGATCGGGTCGAACTGGAATGCGCCTGTGGCGGAAAAATGAAGCGCGTGGAAGAAGTGCTAGACGTATGGTTCGATTCAGGCGTATCGAGCTGGGCTGCGCTCCGCTACCCGCAGAAAAAAGAACTGTTCGAAAAATTCTGGCCTGCCGATTTGAATCTGGAAGGCACAGACCAGTTCAGGGGCTGGTGGAATTCCCAGATAATCACAAGCGTGATATGTTTTGACCGCGCGCCGTTCAAAAGCATCCTCACACACGGCATCGTATTGGACGTGAAAAAGGGAAAGATGAGCAAAAGCAAAGGCAATGCGATAACGCCGGAAGAAGTCATCCAGAAATTCAACCGCGATTTCATGCGCCATTACCTTGTGAAAACATCCAGGGGCGAGGATTTCGCTTTCGATTACGAGGCATTCAGGGACGTGAAAAGATTCTACGACATATTATGGAATTCGCTGAACTACGGGGCAATGTACCTGGACCTTGAATTGGGCAAAGAAGTGGAATGGAAAGGCCTTAAGGCAGAAGACAAATGGATCCTGAGCAGGCTTGCCTCGTGCGGAAAGGCAATGAAGGCAGGCTATGAAAATTACCTTTTCCACGAGCCTGTAGAATCGGCTGAAAAATTTATCATGGAGGACTTCAGCCGCACCTACATCAAACTGATAAGGGACCGCACAGGCGCAGAAAAAGAATTGCTGGGAAAAATTTTCTCGAAAATAATGTTCGATTTCCTGCGGTTGTTCGCGCCAATCGCACCGCACTTTTCGGAATTTGCCTTCCAGGGAATGAAAGGCAAAAACGCAAAGGAAAGCATCCATTTGTACGAATTGCCTGAAGTGGAAGAAAAGGCGATTGACGCCGCGCTCGAAAAAGAGATGGATTTCTGCAGGGATGCCGCGCAGAACGTTCTCTCTTTGAGGGAAGAGAAAAGCCTGAGGCTCAGATGGCCTTTAAGGAAACTGGTTGTGGTCACCGAAAGCGGGAAAGAGTTCGGGGAATTGAAGGAAGTGCTTGCCGGAATGTGCAATGTACTGGCTGTGGAAGAATCAAAGGAAAAGCCCAAAGGCGAATTTGCGGAAAAGGCAATGGAAAAATATCGCTTATTCTTGGACATCTCTGCCGATGCCGCCCTGAAAGAAGAATGGGAGTTCAGGGAACTGGTGCGCAGGGTTCAGGATTTGAGGAAGCAGAAAAAAATGAGGCCTGAAGACCGCGCAACGCTTTCAATTTCCTGTTCTGATGCAGGCTTCCTGAAAAAATTTTCAAAAAAACTGGAAGAGGAAACAAATTCCAAAATCTCTGAAAAGCAGGGAAAAATGGAAAAAATCCTTGAAAGGGAATTCTAT
>JAZDDY010000011.1:0-2687 GCA_043809265.1 Candidatus Iainarchaeum sp. | reverse complement strand
ATTTCTCGGGGCCTAGGACATTTGCAATGAGCAGGGTCTGGACTAGGTTGAGAAATATCACAAGGGCCTTGCCTGAAAACGAGAAAATGCTGCTCTTGAAGAAAAGGCGCTTGTCGAAAAAAGGCATATGCACCAACCGGCCCTAAAAAAGCTAAAAGTTCTCCTTGAAGTCTATTGTTTTCCTGTAGCCTTGGGATATCACGCAGCCCCTGCAAAGCGCGTATTCCTTTTCAAAAATCTTTTCTCTCCTTTCAATGTATGCCGGCGATTTCAATATTTCCCTGAGGGGCGTTTTGAAAACGTTCCCGAAAACATGGTCGCCGAAATGGTCGGCACAGCAGAGGCCAACATCCCCGTTGACCAAAATTACGCCCATGCCGTTGATATAACCGCAAAACCAGTTGCCTGCCTTTTCCGAATCCCTCAGGTATTCCTTTTTTGTCGGAAGCAAGCCTTTAAGCCGCCCTGGGTCCTGTATCATGGAATGCATTGATTTGAGCACAAGCCTGTTTGCTCCGAGCTTTTCCGCAAGCTTTTCTGCTTCTGGGATAGTTTTCTCACTGTAGCTTGTAATGAGATAGCTGAGCGCCACAAAAGGCGTTTTTGAGCCGAGTTTTTTCTTGCGGTCGCACAAGAGTTTGATGTTTTTCCTGACTGTTCCAAAGTTCCCGCCTTTCCTGAGCTTAAGGTAGGCCTTGCTTTCAACAGCGTCAAGGTCGATGAGGATCGAGTCAAGGCCTGATTTTATTATTTCATCGGCATGTTCGCCGATAAACGCGCCGTTTGTGGAAAAAAAAGTGCTTATCCCGCTTTCATGCGCGAGCCTGGCCATTTCCGAGACATCCTTGTTAAGGAGCGGTTCGCCGCAAAAATCAAAGTCGACCTGTCTCACCCCGATTTCATTGAGCTGGGGGAGGATTTTTTTGAAATCCGCAAGGCGCATTACCTGTTTTTTCCTTTTGAGGTAAGGATTGTTGCAGCCTAGGCAGGAAAGATTGCAGAAGTTGGTGGATTCGACAATGAAATGCTCAGGAAAAGGCCTCAGGAAGGAGTGAATGCGGAAAAAAGCGTTCGGGAACATTTCCCTCGCGGACCTTTTCATCATGACAAAAATGCTTTCAGCCACAGTTTTTTCCTCCGGACTAATAAGGTATTTTCCTGTTTTTAAATTGGATCTGGTCCAATCATAAAATTGTACTATTAGTTATTTAAATTGGCAAAAACACAGTTATAATGCCAATTCTATAAAAGACGGTGTTACTTTGGGGTTAGAGGAAAGCATTTCCAGGCATTGCCTGTGGCTCAAGACAATGAAGCAAAAAGGCGGCTACGGCGGACCAGTGGCACATTACTGGTCAGATTCGCTGCAATATACAGGCCCTGCCACTGACTGGCGCTACCAGGGGCTGATCGAAGGGTTCCTTTCGCTTTACGAAAAAACAGGCCAGAAGGAATTCCTCGCGGAAGCGATTGCCTGCGGGGATTTTATAGCCGGAAGCACTGGGCCTGACGGCTCTTTTCACAATGATTTTTTTGAAGACAACCCTTCCTTTGGCAGGAAAAACCTGCTGCATGATGCGGCGGCCGACATCGGCCTGCTCTTGCTTTCAAGGCAGCTGAAAAAAGAAGGCCTTGCCTCAGGGAAATATCTGGGCATTGCAATGAAAAATTTTGAAGGGCTAATTATGCCGCTTTTCTTCGATGAAAAAGAAAAGGCATTCCGGCAGTACCCTAAGAGCTCCGGCACAAAGGAAAACCTTTTTGTGCCGAACAAGATCTGCACGGCTGCTGAACTCCTTCTGCTGTTGAGCGAATACAGCGGCAACCAGAAATACCTTAAAATCGCCGATGCCTCAATGCAAAAAGTGCTGGGCCTGCAGAACCGCAGTGAGCCCGGAGGCATCTTCCAGAGCGACACAAAGGATAAAATCATCACGTTTTATGTCGCCAGGTGCATTCCGGCCCTTGTAAAAATGCACGAAGCCACAAAAAGGGAAGAGTACAAAAGTGCTGCAGAAAGCGCAGCTGAATTTGTGAAAAAAATGCTTTCAAAGGAAGGCTTCGATTTCGGCTTTGTTTTTTCAGGCGAAAAAGAGGGATATGTGAGGCTGAAATGCCCTGTGTTTGTCGCCGGCTCGGCAGACATTATTTTTGGCCTTAAGGCGGCAGGCCAACTGAAAGCCTCAGAGGAAAAAAAACTTTCTGCATTGCTCCGAAAAGGCCAGGATAAGTCAGGCGGCTACAGGACAGCACTGGGCCTAGAGGGAAAAGACAATCCTGAATTCAGGCCTGGAAAGCCTTCCTGGAAAGATGTGCTGCATGTTGTCGGCTGGAATGACAAGGTTCTGAGGTTTAATGCCGCCATGCTGGAAAAAAACAGCATAATCGAGGGCGCGGAACTGTTCGAAGAAGACAGGGTAGAATGCTCAGATGCAATTTACAGCGAAACTGCAAAAGAAATCAGGGTTTCTGGAATGCAGGGCATTGTTTTTGAAAAAGGCGGCGCCTTCCAAAGCAACATCGGTTTTTTAAAAAAGTCCTTTTATTATCTGGGAAACGAGAAGGGCATTTTCCCGAGGCTGAATTCCAAGCTTTTCAGGCTCGGCGGCAAGTGACAAGAGGGAAAGGATGGAACTGGAGAAGGCACTGAGGGAAAGGAGAAGCATCAGGAATTTCAACAAAAAAAA
>JAZDDY010000010.1:0-5780 GCA_043809265.1 Candidatus Iainarchaeum sp. | reverse complement strand
AATATGCAGCCATGGAAAAAACAGGCAGGAAAAGCAAAGCCAAAAGCAATAAAGGCAGTTTCATCCAGAAAAAGAAGGCAAAAAGCCTTTTTATTTAAATGTTTCCGGGAATTTTTTTATTACTTCTTCAGGGTCTTCCTTTTTCTTTGCCCTGCGCCGGATTAGCGCAACCAGGGCCGTAATCACAACAAAAGCAAACAAGGCCAGCCAAAAAATAAAAAACCCGCCGGCAACATTCCTTGCAACTCCGGAAAACTCAAGGTATTGCTTGCAGCCTTCCCTGATTTTCCCATAAAAAAAACCGATAAGCATAACGGAAGCCGTTTATTTAAATCTTTGCAAGGAAAATCATTAGTCTAAGCCAGTTAAGGCGGCATGGACCCGTAGCTCAGTTTGGACAGAGCACCAGACTCCTAATCTGGGGGTCGTGGGTTCGAATCCCACCGGGCCCGCTCCTGCCCTTTCTTTTCTTTTACGAAAAGAAAAGAAAGTGTAAGTTGCCCAAAGAAAAGAAAAACGCTTTAGTTGGCCAAAAGAAAGAAAAACTATCCCTGTTTCTTATAGTGCCTCAGAATGCCGAGCAATATGTTCCATCTCGGCACTTCGTTCATGTAATCAGCATAGTCTTTGCCCCATTTTTGCAGATTCAGTTTTTCTTCCCTGAGGCTTGCCTGGTAATTGGCGGCGCCAAGCAAAGCCATGCCGATGCAGGCAAGCGGCGTGAAAGCGACAATTCCACTCAACGCCACCGGAAGGCCGACAGCCATCAGAACCGAGCCAAAATCGCTGGGATGCCTGACAAACCCGTAAATGCCGCCCTTCATCAAGGTGACGGTCTGGTGCTTGGAATTCATACCGCCTAATTTGATGTTCTGCTGCCTGCGCAAAAGCGAAAGCAAAAGCCCGCCCGCAAACAACAGCGCGAAAACAACCCTTACAATTGCATTGAATTCAAGCTTTGGAAGGAAGCCGGTGCCAAAAAATGCCGGAATAAGCCAGAAAGCCAGCCAAAAAAATAACGCCGCATAAAAATCAAAAGGCACCCTGTAAACAAGCCCCCCGCCAATGATTTTCGCTTTGAGGGATTCTTCTTGTTTGGATTGCATGAGAACCGGAAAAATGAGGACAATAAAGCGTTTTAAAGGGTTTGAAGGCAAATTCTTGTATGGCAAAAGGCAAATCTGTAAGAATCCGCTTCGGCCCGGCTGAAAGGAAAAGGACGCCGAAGCCAATAAGGTTTATCACCACAAAGGAAAACTTTGCCAGGCGATACGATGCCAAATATGATGCCATGCGGAAAGTACTTGTGGCAAGGCAGCGCGGCATTGTAAGGGAAATGAACACTGAGGGGCTTTCACCAGAACAAAGAAGTGGGCTCAGGGGCAGATTCAACGAAGCCCAAAGGCAGCTGGGCTTGCTCAACAAAAAATACAACCTTAGGAAAAGGGTGCTGGACGCGCAGAGCCAACTGCAAAAAAGGCACAAGGGCTTCCCCTGCTATCTAACCGACCCGTACTTTGCTGAGAGAGTTGAATTGGACGGAAAAAAGCACCAGAGAAGCGCGCTCGCATACGTTGACCTCGACTATTTGCACGGAGTCAACACTCTTGTCCGACACAGGGGAGGGAATGTCGTGCTTAGGGCGCTCGGCGACGCGTTGAACGATGCCATAGGCGCAAAAGGCGGGTTTGCTGGCAAGCACGGCGGCGAAGAAATACTTGTCTGGGCGCCTGTAAGTCAGGCGGAAATGGCTGGCCTATTGCAGAAAGCCGCGGAATTGTTCAGGCAAAAACTGGCAATGGGCCTTGCAGCCGAAAAAGTCAAGCCGCTCACTGAAAAAGCTATAAACCAAAAAGAAAGAAGCGGCGGCATTTCAGGGGATGAAGCCGAAAGGGTGCGCGGCATGCGAGCCAGATACCCTGACATCGGCAGGTTCAGCGCAGGAATAGTGGAAATGGACAGGAATGAAATTATCCGCGGTTTTGGGGCAACATATGGAAAAGCCATTGACACAGCGGACGCACTCCATTACAGGGCCAAACACAAGGGCAGGAACCTGCTCGCCCTTGTCTCAAACAAAAAAGTTTCATTCCAGAAAACCCTGAATTGAATTCGTCAAACCCTTTTCTTGAAAGGGACGATTGACGAAACGTTTTTTAAGGTTCCATATCCCTATTCTTACATGGAAAAGCTCGCGGTTACGATTGCCGGGGAAATCACTCTTTCAAAAGACCCAGGCGGCAGCATGAAAAAATGGCGCGAAATCTTCGGCATTTCACAGACAGAATTGGCCGAATTCCTGAAAGTCAGCTCTTCAACCATAAGCGACTATGAAGGAGGGCGCAGGAAAAGCCCTGGCATCGGCGTTATAAACCGGCTTGTGACAGCGCTGCTTGAAGTGGACAGGAACAGGGGCGGCAAAATAGTAAAGCAATTGGAAAAGGATTTCGGGCCGAGCGAAGAAGCATTCGACATCCACGAATTCGCTTCCGCAATAACAGGCAAAGACTTTGCCGAAAAAATCGGCGCAATCTGCATCGCAAATCCCGGCAGGCTGAAGGACACCCTGATTTACGGTTACACGCTTATTGATTCGCTGAAAGTGATAATAGATGTCCCGGTGCACGAATACATGCAGCTCTACGGCCGCACTCCGGACCGCGCGCTGATATTCCAGAAAGTCGAGAATGGAAGGTCGCCGCTGATTGCAGTGAAAATAGGCAGGTTCAGCACGGAAATGAAGCCGAGCATTGTCGTATTGCACGGCCCCAAAGAACCTGACAAGGTGGATGCGGTCGCAATAAAAATCGCGGAAAGCGAAAAAATCCCGCTGCTTGTCACCTCAGACCCTGTCGACAAAATCAAGGAAGCGCTGAAAAAATTCGAGGTTTGAGCTTCAGCCCTTGGCCTTCCTGAGCCTGATAAAGGCCGTAACCACTATCGCCGCAATGCAGACAAAAACGAATAAAACGATAATGGCAAAAAGCTTGTCAGCCACTCCAGTGAAAATTTCCTTCAAGGCAGGCACATCCGGAGCCAGCCGGTCTTTTGCCGGGGTTTTTTCAGCGACCCACATAAGGAAAAACCATGAAACAGCCAGTGACAGGAGGACATCAACAAGGAAAACCACTATTTCTCTGGTGTTTCTCGAGATTTCCTCCAGCGCACACATCGCTATCACCCGAAAGCTAGAGCCTCATGCTGTACGTTATCCTATATCTTTCTTTGCCGTGCTCGTCAATGCCGGCGAGCATTGCAGAAGACTGCACCTTAGCGCCGAATTTGCTCTTGATTACGGAAAGAGTCGTCCTTGCGGCCTTGTTCGAGCCGATGTAAATGTCGCGGCCGTTCGGGGCTTCGCCTTCCTCTGTAATCAAAGCCATCGGGTTGGTTTCCCGCATTACCGCCAGGTGCCGCGCGATTTCCGCGCAGATGCTTTTTTCCTTTTTAAGGTCGCGTGGCGAATCCCACCTTATTTGTATTTTTGCCTCGAAATAGCCGCCTGAAATTTTTCCGCAGGACGGGCAGGCGACCCTTTTGAAGTTTATCAGGACTGTTTTTGACACGGTCACATTTTTTCCTGCAACCTCGCCTCTTGCCGTGATTTTGGCGACCTGTTCTCCCTTCGGCGATTCCTCAAATTCAACCGAAATGTCCGCGTCGTCCATTTCCTTCAATTTCGTCTTTTTTTCAAGGAATTCCGCGATAAAAGCGTTGTTTTCCGCAACCCATTTTCCGGACAGCCTTGTCCTGCCGCATTTAACGCATCTTTCTATGTCAAAGGAGTCAGGCACGGTTATCAGTTCGTGGTCTTCAAGATAGCAGGAATAGCAGAAACTGGCCAGGAAAGGCCCTTTTGTGGAGCCGCATTTCGGGCAGAATTCGTTCATTTCATTTCCCCCAATTCACCTTTCAAACCCATATAAATCGTGGGATTCAATACATAAGAGTATGTGACCACAACCGAAAGCACCAGTTTAAGCGCCCAGAAAGCCGCAAGGAAAGCCGCGTTTTCCGCAAGGAACGCCAGGCCGAAATCCAGCATGGAGAAGGCAAACGGGATCGCGGATGCCTTTGAAATTGCCCAGGGATTCCTCCTTGTAAGGGAAAAGGACTCGGAAAAAACGCTGTGCAGGGATTTTTTGCCCAGGACGGCGGCAGAAAAAGGCAGGTAGAACAAAAAGAAAGCCGCAAAACAGACAGCGAGCGTTACCGCCAGTAGCGGCCAGAAGAGTGCGCTCCCATAGAGCGAAAAAAGCCCTGAAATCAAAATGTAAAGGATTGCCCCGGGGACAAGGAGCGAAACTATAACCGAGGCCGAAACCAAGAGGAAACGCTCACGCGCAACCTTCAAAGCCGAGGAAAAGGAAATTTTCCTTCCGGAAAAATAATCCTTCACCATTGCCGGATACATGCCCCATACAAGAACGTTAAGGAAAAAGCCGGCAACGACAAAAACAAACGCAAGCAGCAGTTGGGAAAGCAGGGGGGAAATTTCCGCGCTCGCCAGCATCTCTTCCGGACCCAAAGACCGGATCCTGACCGAAGCGATTGCAAGCCCTGCAACCATCAGCTGGAGGAAGCCGTCATAAATGCCCATAAGGATGTTCGGAACGAAAAGTTTTGGGTTGCTTTTCAGGACAAGAAAAGCGTCTTTCAAAAAAGCAAGGAATTTCATTTCAAATCAAGATTGTGTCTTTTATCCTTTTCAAGGATTACTGTATCGATGCCTGTTTCCTCTTTAATCCTTTTTTTGAGGACGAGCGCCTTGTCGTATTCGCCGTGAACAAGCAGCAACTGCCTCGGCGACCATTTTTTCACAGATTCAACGAGCTCTGTCTGCGATGCGTGCGCCGAAAAATCGAATTTTTCCACCCTGCATTCGACCCTGTAATCGCGGCCGTCTATATGGATTACGCCCTCGTCCAAAAGCCTTTTGCCCTGCGTGCCCTCGACCTGGTAGCCTGTGATAAAGACGCTTGATTCCCTTTCGTTATAAACCTGCTTCAAGTAGGAGAGAATCGGGCCGCCTTCAGGCATTCCGGCGGTGGTCACGATTGCGCCTGGCTCGTCCAAGGCGCGCAGGCGGTCCTTTTTAGTGCGCACCCATTCGATTTTCTTGTGCGAATTCTTGAGGTTCTTGGCTTCCTTTAAGTATTCCGGGTATTTTAATGAAACAAGCGCGGCCTTCTGGCTCATGCCGTCCAAAAAAACCGGGAATTTCACCTTGTGCTCGTACAATACATCGACCATTTCCTGCGACCTTCCCACCGCAAAGGCAGGGATTAAGGCATGGCCGCCGTTTTCGACTGTTTCCTTGACTTTTTCAACAAATTCTTCCTCTGCCTTTTTCCTGTCAGGGTGGTCCCTGTCGCCGTAAGTGCTTTCCATCATGACAAAATCGACTTTTCCGACCTTTAAATCGGCTTTTTCCAGAAGCCTTGTCTCCACTGCCTTGAAATCGCCTGTGTACAAAAAAGAAAAACTGCCAAAATCGAGTTTCACCATTGCCGAGCCAAGGATATGCCCTGCATTGAAAAACTCGAGGGAAGTATTCTGTGAAACCTCTATTTTTCTCTTGTAACCGAGCGGGAAAGAATAGCGCTTTGTCCTGCGGATTTCTTCCTTGGAAAACTTTTCAACAGTGCCTTCTATGCCGGCAATTTTTAAAGTGTCATGCCACAATATTTCCGCCAATTCAAGGGTCGGCGGCGTCATATAGCACAAGGGATTGCTTTTAAGGAACAAGTGAGGCAGATTCCCTGAATGGTCGAGGTGCG
>JAZDDY010000009.1:0-29625 GCA_043809265.1 Candidatus Iainarchaeum sp. | reverse complement strand
TCACAGGCAGAAAAACCACAGAAAGAAGGTATGTTGGCCCGCAAGGGCAGGCCAGAATAGACTACCCTGAAAAAGTCTGGCGCGGAAAAATACGCGAAGGCCTGGCAATGAGAAAAAAACTCAGAAAAGCAAAAAGAGAAGGCCAAGCCAGAAAACCAGGCGAACCCGCGCTAGACTACGATCGACTACCGGCAAGCCAAACAAAAAACCGGCAAACTACATAACCAACCATAAATCCAACGCAGCCAACCTTAAACATAACCGCCTAAAACCGCATCAAAAGCGGCTTTTGGGCGTTTTGGCTTTGCCACCATCGCCTTTATATATTTGAGTGTGGGTATATTGTAGGGTAATGAGGTAATTATTGGTTAATTACTGAGAGCCTTACAGTGATAAGATTCGATGTTTTCGGCATCGAATTTAACATAGGAAAAAACAAATTTTGAATTGCCCTTGGCGATTCAATTTCATGGCGCGCAAGCGCCGGAAAAAATTTCATGCTTACACATAACACCCGAATGGCGGCTTTATTGTTGCCTTTTGGCGGTGTGCTAAGATTTAACAAGATGAGCGCCAAAGTTTTTTTTGGCGTGAGGTTGTTTGAAGAGCCACGGGAAACCAGTGCACTGCTCTAGTGCTTTCAAAAAATAACAGTACTGCTGCGATTGGAAAGCACATGATTGCACTTAACAGTGTATGAAGTTTTTCGTCGAAACAGTATTGTGAAGATTCTATTAAGTTTCTTCTGATTCCAGCTGATCCTGCTGGAGGATACTGCTATGGGAATCCGATTAAGACATGCAAGTCTTAGAGGCCGGCCACGATGGCCTCTGGCAAACGGCTCAGTAACACGTGGGCAATCTACCCTTGAGAGGCATTAATCCCGGGAAACTTGGGATAATGTGCCATAGGCAACGAATACTGGAATGTTTTGTTGCCCAAACGCACTTGCTTCATGCTGCAAGTTGCGCTCAAGGACGAGCCTGCGGCAGAATAGGTTGTTGGCGGGGTAACTGCCCACCAAGCCTAAGATCTGTACGGGCCTTGGAAGAGGGAGCCCGGAGTAGGGAACTGAGACAAGGTCCCTAGCCTTACGAGGTGCAGCAGTCGCGAAACCTCTACAATGCGCGAAAGCGCGATAGGGGGATTCCCAGTGCCAGCACTGCTGGCTTTTGCCAAGCTTAGACAGCTTGGCGAATAAGTGGGGGGCAAGATACGTGCCAGCCGCCGCGGTAACACGTACTCCACGAGTGGTGTCCACTAATATTGGGCTTAAAACATGCGTAGCTAGCTCCACAAGTCCCCTGTGAAATCAACCCGCTTAACGGGTTGGCGTGCAAGGGAAACTAGGGAGCTCGAGGCAGGAAGAGGTCAGGGGAATTCTCGGAGTAGCGGTGAAATGCTAAGATCCCGAGAAGACCACCGGTAGCGAAGGCGCCTGACCAGGACTGGCCTGACAGTGAGGCATGAAAGCTAGGGGAGCGACCCGGATTAGATACCCGGTTAGTCCTAACCGTAAACGATGCGGACTAAGTGTTCCGGTCTCATTAGACACCGGAGTGCTGAAGGGAAACCGTTAAGTCCGCTGCCTGGGAAGTATGGTCGCAAGGCCGAAACTTAATGGAATTGGCGGGGGCGCACTACAAGGGGTGGATGCTGCGGTTTAATTGGATTCAACGCCAGACAGCTCACCAGGGCCGACAGCAGAATGATGGTCAGCCTGAAGGGTTTACCTGACACGCTGAGAGGTGTTGTATGGTCATCGTCAGCTCGTACTATGAAGCGTCCTGTTAACTCAGGCAACGAGCGAGACCCACACTATTAGTTGCTATTATCCAATCTGGATGAGCACTCTAATAGGACTGCCATGGAAACATGGAGGAAGGAGTGGTCGACGGTAGATCTGTATGGCCCGAATGCCTTGGGCTACACGCGGCATACATTGGCTGGAACAATGGGCTCCGAACCCGAAAGGGCAAGGCAATCCCCTAAATCCAGTCCCGGTCCAGATTGAGGCTTGGAACTCTGCCTCTTGAATGCTTGGAATCCCCAGTAATCGCGTGTCACTATCGCGCGATGAATACGTCCCTGCGCCTTGCACACACTGCCCATCAAGCCAGTTGAGTAGAGCTTTGATGAGGCTTTTTCACAAGAAAAAGTCGATTCTGAGTCCTGCGAGACGGGCTAAGTTGTAACAAGGTGTCCGTAGGGGAACCTGCGGACGGATCACCTCCTAAAATTTAAGCACCAACAGTGCACTGGCCCGAAAGGCTCCTCAAACAAAAACAGAACCCGTGGAAATAAAAATATTCCCCAACGGAATATTACAACGCGTGGGCCCATGGTCTAGCGGTATGACGCAACCTTTGCAAGGTTGAGGCCGCGGGTTCGATTCCCGCTGGGTCCATTGCCGGGCTTTTCTTTCTTTTCGAAAGAAAGAAAATCCTAGGTTGGCCAAAAGAAAGAAAATTTTGGCGCATTCAGCGGTATTATGTTCATCAATTATTATTGGTGATGACCATTCCAAGCTTTTTTGGAATGGAATAGTGATTCTGTTAGCGCTAACTAACAGTAACTCCTGTTAACAGAAGATGATCCTGCATAGGCACAATGGCATTGACTTCACGAATTCCAGCAAATGCTGGAATGCGTAGAGCGTTGAACAATAAGCCATCTAGTGGATAACTAGGCTCAACTGTCGAAGAAGGGCGTAGCAAGCTGCGATAAGCCCGGGCGAGACGCATGCGGTCTTAGAACCCGGGATTCCCGAATCGTTCCGAAAGGAAAGGCAGACGCGGTGAATTGAAGCATCTTAGTAACCGCAGGAAAAGAAATCAACCGAGATGCCGTGAGTATCAGCGAGAAAAAACGGCAGAGAACAAACCGAATCCGCCATAGCAATATGGTGGGGATGTGGTGTCGGCTTGGTTAAGTCCAAAGCATTGAAGCAGAAGTCCCCTGGAACGGGGCGCCATAGAGCGTGAAAGCCGTGTAAGCTGAAGTGTAATGGATTATTGCCAAGTTCAAGAGTAGCGTGCATTGGATGTTGCTCGCGAAAACGGGAGTCTTTAACTCCCAATTCTAAATACAAGTTGAGACCGATAGCGTACTAGTACTGTGAAGGAAGGTTGAAAAGCACCCCTAACGGGGGCTGAAAAGCGTTTGAAATTAGATGGCGATAGGCGGGCGCGGCCCGAAAGGTACGAAGCAAACGAAGCGAATTCTTGCAAAGGAACAAGCGAGTTTGTGGACCGGGGTTGCGCCGTTCGTCTCGAATCACGACCAAGGGAGTTTGCCTCAGTGGCAAGGCTAATCCTGTTAAAGGAGCAGCCGAAGGGAAACCGATGGTTCCACAACCGCGAAATGCGGCGAGGGAACGGGTGTTCTCGCGCCTTAGTCACTAGGGCAAGACCTGAAGCCAAGCGATCTATTCCTGGGCAAGTCGAAGCCCCTCCTGCGAGGGGTGGAGGACTTCAACCGGTACTAGTCTATCTGCTCGGGTGACCTGGGAATAGGCGCGATATACGATTCGCGCTTGGCGATTGCAGGCTCCCCCTGAAGTATCCCGAAGGATAGCCTTGCCTGAGGCAGACTGCTGTGTAGAGATACTGAGTAGAAAGTATCGGTTCGAAAGGACCGGCTTTCTTTTCAAACTCCGAAGCTGCAGCCGCCGTAGAAGGCAGGAGTCGGGGCTGGCGGGTAACCCGCTAGTCCTTGAGGGGAACAACCCAGACAAAGGTTAAGGCCCACAAATGCCGGTTAAGTGTCACTAACAAAGGGTGTCTCTGCCCTTAAACAGTAGGAAGGTTGGCTTAGAAGCAGCCACCCTCTAAAGAGTGCGTAATAGCTCACCTACCTAGGACAAAGGCCCCGAAAGATAATCTGGGCTAAAACCGGCTGCCGAAACCTTTGGGGGCAGCGCAAGCTGCCAACCAGTAAGGGGGTAATCCGGTGGAGTGAAAGCAGGGCAGTGATGTCCTGTGAATCCGCCGGATGTATGGATCCTTGGGCAAGTAATAACGATTGAAGGGTGAGAATCCCTTCCACCGAAAGGGCCAGGGTTCCTTAGCGCTAACCATTAGCTAAGGGTCAGTCGGTCCTAATCTTCCCCGTAACACGGTGGAAGAGAAAGGGAAACAGGTTCATATTCCTGTACTGTCTGAATACGATTTCGGTAACGAATGGCCGTAAACTGTTGCTTCGGGCTAGGCTGAGGCCTAGTGTCGATGGCCTTAACTCCAATAAGTCCTTGGAGAACCGTAATGGTGTGAAAAGGGCGAAAGGGGGGAATAGCCGAAAGGTTCGGCTGAGGCCTGGAGCCAGTGAAAAGGTTTATGGCAAGGATTTCAGACAACCGTACCGAGAACCGAGAGGGGTGCCCCTAGCTGAATAAGCTTAGGTGTAACGGAATAATGAAGTCAAGGGAATTCGGCAAAATAGCCCTGTATCTTAGGTACAAAGGGTGCCAAGCATGAAAATGCCTGGTTTCAATAGCAAGGGGGGTCCGACTGTTTAGTAAAAACACAGGTCCCTGCAAGCCCGCAAGGGTGTGTATAGGGGCTGACCTCTGCTCACTGCCAGTACGTGAACTTCCTTTTCAAGGGAATTAAGCGCTGGTAAAGAGCGGGCCTAACTCTGAGGCTCTCATGGTAGCGTAATACCTTGCCGATTTAATGTCGGCTTGCACCAATGAAGCAACGAGATCCCTACTGTCCCTGACTTCAGTCCGATGAACGCGATACGCGGTGAGCATGCCGCGGACTTCCAACGGGAAGAGAAGACCCCACAGAGGTTTACTGCAAGCTGATGCTGTGAGCCGGTTTTGTAAGTATAGAGTAGATGGGAGCAATCGAAGAGTTTTCGTCAGGAAACTTGGATGCAACGATGTAACACCATCCCTATAAAACTTTCTCGCTTACTCGCAAGAGGACACCATTAGCCGGGCAGTTGGACTGGGGCGGTACACCCCTGAAAAGATATCAGGGGTATCCAAAGGTCTGCTCAGGCGAGTCAGAAATTCGCTTTAGAATATAAGAGTAAAAGCAGGCTTTACAGGGGTTCACACAGCAAGAACCCTTGTTGCGAAAGCACGGTCTAGTGAACGCTAGTGTGCCCTTTAGAGGGGCCCTAGTCTGATAGTGAACTTACCTTGGGGGTAATGGATCCGTCGCGGGTGAGAGTCCACATCGACCCCGCGGTTTGATACTTCGCCGTCGTCTCAGGGCATCCTGGCTGTGCATAAGCAGCCAAGGGTGGAGGTGTTAACTCATTAAAGCCCTACGTTAGTTGGGTTGAGAACGGTGCGAGCCAGTTTGGATACTATCTGTTGGAGGTGTTGGTTGTCTGAGGGAAAGATTCCACCAGTACGAGAGGAACCTGGAGTCGCAGCCACTGGTTTACCGGTTGTCTGACAAGGCAAAGCCGGGTAGCTACGCTGTAAATGATAAAAGCTGAAAGCATCTAAGCTTGAAGCATTCCCTGAAAATAGACAGCCGTTCCCGAACACTTTGCATTACGGTGCAAAGCGCTAGGGACGAGGGTGTCGGTATAACACCGGCTTGATAGGTCAGAGATGTAAGAAGCGAGCTTCGGCGAGCTTTTCAGTCCACTGACACTAAAAACCCGAGGTTACGCTTTTCGCAATGAAACCAAAGCCATGTGCCTATGCAGGATTATCTCTTCATTATTCCCTGCTTTTTTTGGATTTTATAAAAAGAATTAAATATAAGCATCGCACTAATTAATCGCATGAAGAAAGCATTTGCTTTAGCATTGCTGCTTCTTTTCGTTTCTTTCGCGCTTCTGCTTGGCTGCACAGAAAACAGCCAACCGCAGAATGCCCCTGACAAAAACATTTCCGCGAGCCCAACGCCTGCGCCGGAGGGCAAGGCCGGCCCGAAGGAATGCGATAAAACCAGGGCTTGGTGCAAAAAGCCTTCGTTTCCAGAGAACGATCAAATATTTTTGTATTATTACGGCGAGCTTGAAAAATGCAGAGAATACTTGGAAGAGTCTCACAGCACAATCAGCCATAGCCTGAGCCTGTGGAGGTCCGGAGACCACAGCGATGCACAACTGTTCTGCCAACAAGTTAACCTGCTTTTCGAAACAGCCGATAAATTGAATGTAGATTATAATGCTTTCTTTTTTTACCGGGATTGCATTTTGATCAAAGGAAAGGAGAGAGGCTGCGGATGTAAAAAGGAACAGGGCAAACCTTCAGGAATCAACCCAGAGAAAAAAACCGGCCTTGAAGCCGATGTGAACAGGTATTTGAGTTCAAAAGTGAAACAAGACTGCTGGTTCGAAAAAATCGAAAAGATTGATACATACTCGCGGGACATTAAGCCTCTTTACCAAATCAGTGCCAGATGCAAGTTCTTGAGACCAGACAGTAACGAGTGGTACAACTACCCAAGAGAAATATACGTTGACACAAACGGCTACGTCTACTACATAAACCCCTGCCTTTAATATATCAGCAACCAATTCAAACAATGAAGCCAGTTGAACTTCTTTTCAGGTTCACCGGAAGCGCGCCCTGAAGCGGTTTAAAAGCGGTTCCCGGGAGCAAGAAAGAAAAAGGCAGGCTTGAAGCAGGGCGTTATAGGTATTTCACATAGATTTCGAAGAAGTTCGAATACGTTTTTTTGAATTTTTCAAGCAGGAACCTTTCAAGGTTTTCCTTATAGCCGTTGTCGAAATCAGTAAGGCACTTGAAATAGGCAAGTCTCTGGGTTTTCCTGATTATCAGCGGAGGATAACCGTTGTTTACAAGAATGACGTTTATCAAAAACCTTCCGACCCGGCCATTGCCGTCCTCAAAGGGGTGGATTCTTTCAAATTCCCCGTGAAATTTGGCTGCAAGTTCCAGGGGGTGGAGTTTGCCGCAATTTTCATTGTAGAATGCAAGCAATTTTTGCATCTCTACCCCCACTTTTTCAGGCTGGGTTGTCCGGACAGTTCTTCCCAAAACGAAGTTCGGAACGGTTTTATAGCCTGCCGCGATTCTCATGTCCCTTACCAGGAGTTTATGCATTTTAATAATGTCTTTTTCGCAGACTTTGAATTTTTTCCTCAAAATCAGGTCGACAACATCCCTCGAATTCCTTGTCTCATAAATTTCCCTTAATTCTTTTCCCTTAATCGCGGTTTTCTCAAAAAGGACTATCACAACATCCTTGAGTGTCAGGGAATTGCCCTCAATTGCGTTCGATTCATAAGTGAAATTAACCGTAAAGCGGTCGAACAAGTCATTCAACTGCGGCTTGGAAAGCTTTCGGAGAATCTTCTTATAGTCAACCCTGGCTTCCTCAGCTTTCCTTACCTGTTCTTCTGAGAAAACACTGCCCCCCCGGTAGTTTGCAGCCGCCCAATCGCCAAAGGCCTTTTTCTCCTGCTCGCCGAACCATTCGGAAAAGCCGCCTTTGGGCTTGCCCTTGCCTGCAACCCTCTTCTGGATTTTTTTCACTGTGCCGTCAGGCAGGCGGATTGACTTGGTCAGATAACGGTATTTTTTGCCGTTTACCTCCTTTTCCCTAACGTAAACCATACAAAGAATAGTTCCCCCACAAATATTTAAACATATGTTTTTTGTGGGGGAAAAGAACACGGCAATGCGCACTGTTTTTTTCCCGCCTTTTGGTTCCGGTTATCACCGGCTCAAAACAGCACTCTGGCTTCAGTGATAACCGCTTGGAAAATGCAGAGGTTCAGCGGAATCCCGCCCTGAAGCGGTTTAAAAGCGCCTTGTTGCAATAGGCAAAGGGCGTGATGTAACATGGGCAAGAAAAGGAAAGAACCAGAATTAAAGGAAAGTTATATCAAAAAGATGCTGAAAATCGAGAAAGAGCACTTCAAGAAATACGGTCACCGGCACATGAGCCTGAAGGAATTAAGGGGACTGTTCGAAGGAAAATGAAGCGCATTGCTTAGCCGAACGGTTTGGGAACAGATTTAAATAGTTGAAAGCCAATTAGATACGGTGATGTTTCTTGAAGAAGGCTGTTTTCGGAATACTCTTTTCATTGGTTGTTTTTGGGATTTTGCTTGCAGGCTGCACGCAGCCAGGGCCTGGGCCGCAGCCCACGCCGGACCCTAATCCCACTGTCACCCCGGTGCAGCCTACGCCGCAGCCGACCGCGACCCCGGCGCCAAGCGCCACCCCTGCATTGGGAATCCAGACCGCGCCTGCGGACAGTATTTCGGCCACAATGGCCGATGCCGAGGAAAAAAAAGCGTTTTTTTCGGCACAATACCTGAAAGAGGATTCTTCGGTTGAGCCGCAGGCAGGGCAGTATGAGCTTCCGCTTGACACCGGCGGAATAGCGAATTATTCGGCAGTAAAGGAAAAGCTCGCTTTTGAGGATTCAAGCCTTTTGGAAAAAAACGGTTTCATGGTTTTTGACAGCGGAGCACGCCAAGAAGATGTTGTCGCTTTTTACAAGGGAATGGAGAACAAGGAGGTGCCGATATTCGTTACCTCGGATTCGCTCCTGCACCTGTACCACATACAATTCGACGAAACCCTGAAGGAAATAGAGGAAAAAGAATTCTTCAACGACATTACCCTGCTGAGCAGGGCGATGCTTGCCGACTCGATGAAAAAATACGATTCAATGGAAGGGGGCCTTAAGGAGGCAGCCAAAAGGAATGCAGCATTCTTTTCGGTCGGCCTGAAGCTGCTGGACCCAGCCGCAGAAATCCCTTTATATGTGCAGGCGGATGCGGACACAGAAATCGCGCTCATTGAAAAGCACGAGGGCTTTGCGAAAAGCCAGGTTTTCGTTTACCAGGAAGATTACTCCCAGTATGTGCCGAGAGGCCATTACACCAGGTCAGAGAACCTGAAAAAATACTTCAAGGCGTTAATGTGGTATGGAAGGATGAGCTTCCTTTTGAAAGGCTGCGATGGCGAGTGCATTGTTTCAGAATATGATGCAAAAATACAGACCTTGGAAGCGCTGCTTATAGCGGGCTCGCTGCAAGGCGTTTCGGTTGAAGGCAGGAAAGCCGGCGATATCTGGAACAGGATGTATGATGTTACGGCCTTCTATGTCGGCCTTGCTGACGATTTGACTCCGTACGAATACATGGATGCGATAGTGAAAGTGTTCGGCGGAGAGGCCGGAGCCGCAGAGCTCGCGGACGAGGCAAAGCTTTTGGAAGTGAAGGCAGAGCTTGCAAAGATGCGCTCGCCCCTCATTTACGGCGGAACAGGCAATGTAGCGGTTATCCCGCCTTTGACCGATGAAAAGCTCAACGAAGTGCTTGAAGACACAAAGGGCATGCGCTTGATGGGCCAACGGTTCATCCCGGATTCTTACATGTTCCAAAGGCTTGTGAACATGGGCTACACAGGGCAGGGAAACCCGTTCACAAAAGCCTTTTCCGGAATAAGATATATCCGCGGCTATCCGCGCGGGCTCGACGTTATGGCGGTTTTCGGCTCTGACAGGGCGCTTGAAATAATTGAAGCTGAAGGCGATGCAGACTACAAGGAAGAGGATGAAACCTATAAAGACAGGGTAAACACGCTTAGGGCGGAATTCAACGCGATAGATGAAGGCGGCTGGAACCAGAACCTTTACTGGAGCTGGCTGTATTCCCTGAAAGGGCTTTTAGTGGATTACGATGAAGGATACCCGACATTTATGCAGGGAAGTGCATGGAAGGACAAGCAATTGAATGCAGCGCTGGGCTCTTGGGCGCAGTTAAGGCACGACACAATCCTTTACGCAAAGCAAAGCTATACAATGGTTGAAACCGCAATGCCGGTTGAAAAGGAGGCTGTGGGCTATGTCGAGCCTGTGCCGGAATTCTATGCGCGCCTGCTTGCATTGAACGAAATGACACTGAAAGGATTGAAGGAAAGGGGTGTTTTGAGCGAAAAAGCGCAGGAAAGGATTGAAAGCCTCAGCGAAATCCTCAAAAGAGTGCTCGACCTCTCAAAGCAGGAACTCGAAAACAAGGAATTAAGCAAGGAAGACTATGCGTTCATAAAATCTTTCGGCGCAAATCTCGAATGGGCTGTCGCAGGATTGGATTACGATGAAGAGCTGGAAAAAGGCAAGGAAACAACAATCATCGCAGATGTCCATACCTGCACTCCCGAGGGAAAGGTCCTCGAGGAAGGCACAGGCTATCTCAGGACAATGGTTGTTGCATACAAGGTGCCTGACGGCCGCATTCTCCTTGGCGCAGGGCCGGTGTTTTCATACCACGAATTCAAGCAGCCCATGAAGGACGGCAGGCTTACGGACGAAAAATGGAAGGAAATGCTTGCAAACGGCCAGGAACCCGAAAAGCCCAAATGGATTGAAAGTTTCTATTCGGGATAAAAAAATCCATCCGGCTTCCACAGCTTCAGCGGAAGCAAGCCCAACGATAGGCATAAATATTTCTTTTCGCATCTAGCAATAACATGAAGGCATCCCCTGCCAGGCAGCAGCCAGTGTTAAAGCCGGCCAAGGGCCTGAAAAAAATGGAAATAAGCCGATTCGGGATTGCTGTCGCGATTGCGTGCGTTTTCCTGTTTTTTGCACTCCTGTTTGTGATGCTCCGGGAAAAGCCTGTAGAGCAGCTGCCGCCCGCGGAAAAGACTTTCATGGAAAAATATTCCGATTTTTCAGGCGCATGGAAGGAAAACGGGGTTAAAGCCGAAAAATTCAATGAGGCGCTCCCAGAACTTGCAGGGATTGGAAGCGCCGGCATCGGAAAAACCATTGCCGCGCTTGAACAGGCGAAATCAGGCGGCGATGAAAGCATTGCGCTCCTCTCCGATGCCTATATCGACATGGCTAAATTCGCGCTCGCAAAAAAAGAACACGAAGCGGCGCTTGCAAAAGTGAAAAAACTGCACGGCGAACCGACCTGTGAAACATACGGCGATTACGGAAGGCTGAACGATTCCTCTAAAAAAATGGTTTTGCTTGCAAAGGATTACTCTGAAAAAATAAAACTGTTTGCTGAAAAATTCCCGGCGGAAGCGGAATCGCTTTCGCTCAAGGCGGAAACATTTGATTGGAATGCGGCCGAAGCGCAGGTTGCAGGGCTTGAAAGCGCAGTCGAATACTTCAAAGGGGAATGCGGGAAATGAAGAGGCTGGTTTTCACAGCACTGCTCTGCGCTCTTCTTTTTTCATCTGCTTTTGCGGCGCAAAAGGGCTGGATTATAGAGTTTGAGGAAAGCGGGAGCACCCCTGAATTGAATATTGAGATTGAGAGTTCGGTTTCCTGGTTTGAAAGCCAGGGCATTTCTTTCGGCGGCGAATCGGTTTTCGGTTCGCTTTCGGATTCGCTTGCAGATACCGCAATTGAATCGGCAGGATTCAGCCTTGCAGCGCAGAACGGGATTGAAGGAATCAAAAGAGAGGAAGGCATTGCAATGGTCTGCTCAGGGCTTGGCCTGGATGATGCCGGGTGCAGGACCGCAGTGCTGTCCGAATTCTCGCTTTTGTTCAACGGTGCGGCAATAGACATTTCCGAAGAGCAGGCCGCGCGCGTTGCAAAAATGCCTGGCGTGGTTTCTGTCACGCCGAACTCCGAGGTCACTGCGAGTGCTGCCGGCGGTTACCCGAACAGGCAGGCGCTTCAGGACATCGGCCTTTACAAGATTTTGGGGTGCGGCAGCGACATCTGCAATGAGCTGTCCCAAAGGCTCGACCTCGGCGCCACAGGGAAAGGCGTGAAAATCGCTTTCATTGACACAGGGATTGATTTTTCGCATCCTGCTTTCGGGAACTGCGCAGGCGATGGAATTGAAAAAAGCGGGTGCAGGATTGCTTCGGGGGCAGGCGGATTCCTGTCTTCGGAGAATGCAGCCTCGGACAGCACAGGGCACGGCACAGCGATTGCAAGCATTGCCGCAGGAAAAGACGACCCTAACGGAGACGGCGTGCAGCAGGAAAACGAAGTCTGGAGTGTCGCGCCTGGCGCTGAAATAATCCCGATAAGCATCGGGCGGTGCGGGGGAGATTTGCCTTATTCTGGCGCAGCATTTGAAAGCGATGCCATTGATGCGCTCAGGAAAGCAGTCGACCTTTACGGCTGGTGCCTTGGCGATGGCAGCGAATGCGTACTTTCAGGCGGCGCCGACGTGATAAACATAAGCATGAACAATGCCGAAAGCTCAAGCGCGGACGGCCCGCTGGCAAAAGCTGTGGACAACGCTGTGGATGCAGGCTCTGTTGTCGTGGTTTCCGCAGGAAACATTCCTGCAGGGCAGGCTGACGGAACTCCGAATTCCATCAGTTCGCCTGGCACTGCAAGGAAAGCCATAACAGTCGGGGCTTACGGCTACTATGACTTTGCAAAGCTTTCATCGAATCTTTCAGGGGCAGGCCACTGGTTTTTGATGCCTGGCTCAGGCATCGGCATTACCTTGTGGGACAAGGGCGCGCTGATGAAACCGGATGTCATTGCGCCTGGTTCCGCGGAGTGCGCTGCAAAATCAGGCCTGGTGAATTCGGCGCTCTGCGGGCAGGCAAGCGGCATCGCTTTCCCGGATGGAGGCTGCCCTGTTGAGGGCTATGGCTCGATAAGCGGAACTTCTGTTGCGGCCGCATATGTTTCAGGGCTTGCCGCTCTGCTCAAGGAAAAGCATCCAGATTGGTCGCCCCTCGAAATAAAAATGGCGATAAGGGATTCCGCAAAGGACGTGCAATTGCCAATTGCAGGCCAGGGCTTCGGGTTGGTGAATGCGGAACGCGCGCTTTCGCTTGAAAACAGGCCGCCTGTTGCAATGCTTGAGCCTTTCGGAACAAAAGGCAATGAAATCGGCCCTGATTATTATCAGGTGAAAGGGCTTGCGTTCGGCGAAGATTTTGAAAAATACACTGTTGAAATCGGCCAGACGCGCGTGTTCGGGTCGACAAGCAAATCAGCGCCATGGTATTCAATCACCCCTGGCAGGGCAAAGACCGCAGGCTATCTCCTGATGGATGTGCTTGTCGGAACCTTGGGCGAGACAATCATTGTCGGAGGGCACAATATCCCTTTGGCGCAGGTTTTCGGCATGGTCAAGACAGGCGTTAATTCTGCCCAAAACCCGGTGAAGGAGCTTTTGTCACAGATAGTCAAAAAACTGGGAATCACTTCATCGGTTGTTGCAGGTGCAATCAGCGGGTTCATGACTGTTTTGTTCACTTCGCAGGTTGTGGATGCCTCGCAGGACTATCATTTTCCGGCACAGGAATTCCTGTTGTCCAATGACAGGCAGCTTCCATGGGTGCAGTTAAAGGAATCATACGAGCCTTCAACCGGGGTGCTTTTGGAGGATTTCAACCCGTACCAGTGGCTGGGGGGAAACGAGGGCACGCAAATGCTCAAATTGACTGTTTACGGCAGGCACGGCCAGAAAAGCGTCGACTATTTGCCTTTCGATTACAGGCTGCCGGATTTTGAGGGCAGCGGCCTTGGCTTCAAGTGCGAAAAGACAGGTGAGGCAGCGCCGGAATTCCTGGAAAAAAGGAACTGGCTTTGGGCAATGAACCTCAAGGAGCGCGACGGCAGTGAAAGGACAGTGGACTGCACAGGAAAATACTGCGATGCAGCCCAGCTCTTCATTTTCTTTGCTGAAACGCAGTCCCTTGCAGGGAGAACCCTGAAGGAAATGGATCTTTCAGAAAAACAGTTTTTTTTGGAAAACATTTCAAGCGGAGGCAAATCAAAAGAACAAGTGCTGCTTGACCTTTCAAGGAAGGGGTTTTTGGTGCTGCCGGCAGGCATTGAAAACGAAGCACAGGTTTTTTATGCGACTGAAAAGGCAGGCTGGATGGACTGGCGCAAGGCACAGTATTATCCGTTGGACGAATACGGCGAACCTGTTTTTGAAGAAGCACAGGCCAAGGCAGCAGGCGACTGGCAGAACTGCCTTGAATTTTCAGGCGGAAAGCCGCTGAGGAACCATCCGGCATTCGGCAATCCGGATTGCACCCTTGACTCGGACTGGGCTGAATTCCTTGGAAAGGCGAAGGCAAAGGCATTGGCAGGAGAACCAATCGGGGAACTTTCAAATATTGGCGCAAGCCCTGAGCTTTCGGCTCTTGAAAGCGCTGCCGGGAAATGCTTTGGGTGGGAATACGGCCTGGAAAACATTTACATCGATTATTCTGTTCCATGCGACACAAAAAGCGCAAGGTTTGAGGAATGGAAGAATGGGAACGGGGATTTGGCTGAAAGGCTGTATTCGCTCAACGCATCGCTGGCCATGCCGCAGACTTTTTACCTTGAAAAAAGGGACCCGCTCCTGCCTTACAACGAGGGCGCAAAATTCGTTTCCCTTCCGCTTTTCCTTGAACAGCAGCGCCAGATTGCGGCGCAGGTCAAAAGGGAATGCGATTCCGCAGCCGGGCTCTGCTATCTTGAGATTGCCGGCGCAAGCCCTGTAGAATTCTCAGAATCAGAAATACCTGGCTTTTTTGATTTTTTTGAAAGGCATTCTTTCCTGCAGTTCGGGTTTTCGCCTTTTAAAAAACTCGGGCCGGAAGAGATAGTGTTTGTGGAGAAAAATTCGATGTATAAAAGAGGCTGGCATTGGGCCGAAACAGCCATCCAGGGAACCGAAATAAAAATGGTTTCGGATTCGTTCAGCGAAGACTTCAAAAAAGACTTCAAGGAATTCTTTTCAAGCCAGCTTGAAGAAGCCGGAATCAATCCTGATGCCTGGGCTGTTTCTGTGCAAAACGCAGGCAATCCGTTTCCGACAGGCAGGTATGTTTTGAACTCGGATTTCACTTTCGATTCAGGCAATGCGGACAGCATTAAAATAAGCAGGGCAAGCCATTCAATTGAATTGATGGAAGCGCTTTCAGGCCGCTCCAATCCCTTCCTTTTCATTCCTTTCGACGGTGAAATCGGCCTTGTGAACGGCAGGCAGGGTTATGGCGCGGAGATAGAAGTCATCGATTACCCGAGGGCAAGGCTTTATTTCACTGATGAGATTCCGGAAATCAACAGCGACACGCCTTTCGGCGCCTATAGCCAGGAGAAAAACAGGATTATCCCGAGCCTCGGGAAAAACTCGGGCAACATAGCAAAAGCAAAATTCGATTATTCGGATGCGATTGACGATGTAAGGGAAGGCTCGGCCATGGCGGTATCCGAAAAACAGGGCGAATTTGAAATTACTGTCAAGCATTCGATTCCTGTCAGGATCAGGCTTTTCGCAATGCCGTCCGCGGACCCTGAAAATATCGCCTTTGAAGGCAATGCAAAAATTTATTACGGGCTGGCAAAAACCCAAAGCGACGGCCTGTTCCCGCTCGAAGGCTACGGGGCAAAAAAAAGCATTTTCACTTTCGTTGATTTTGAAGGCGATATTGCCGAGGACAAAGTGGCTGAAAAGCTTCCGGACTGCGGCAACATGGCAGGCACATATGATAAAATCACAATCGCCGAGCTCGAAATCCCGTATTACAAAATACTGGAATTTGCGGCGGTTTCACCATATATGCTGCCGTCAGGGGACAATATCACTGTTCCGCTTGCGGCAACAGTGGCTTTTTTGCCGCCGAACACGAAACTGGTTTTGCACTGCATCACAAGCGACATTGGTGAACTGGAGGTTTTGGCGGATTATCCCTCAAGCACGCCGGGGGGCCAGAATACTGGAAGCATGCGCACAGGCCAGGGCGACGAATTTGTTGTAAATGAACTGCTTCCGGAGCAGATTGGCCCGCTCTCTGTCAGGGAAATAGCCGACGGCGTTTCATCAGAAAAAATCTGCGCAAACACCGCAGAAAACGGGACTGATTTTGCATGGAATCCGGTAAAGGCCTTCAGCAGGTACCGGTGACTGCAGCCTGAATCAATGCAGGCAGCCAAGGCAAAAAGCACGTTTTAAAAGCATTCCAATGCATAAATAAATTATGCCTTCGAAAAACAGCGTGATGGAAGAATACCGCATTCGGTTCAAAAAACTGCCTCGGGCTGCCAGGCAGATAATCGGGACAGGACTCGGCACGCTTAGAAGCAGGAAACGCTGGAATTTGACCCTCAGGCAGGTAAGGCAATTCCAAAATTGGCCCATAGAACTATATCCGGGAGAGGAAACAGCGTCAAAAAGATTGCGATTGGGCCCAATGGAGCGCAGGAGAATACAAAGGGCAGTCGAGGCGGCGGAAATGGAAGGCGCTTTAAGGAAAATCCCGCCAACCCATTCTCTGGTTTCAATTGCGCCGAACGGCGATATGGTTTTCAGGCAGCCGGCTCCTGAAGAGGCTGCAAGGCGTTCAAGCCAGGGCTTCAAATTCGGAAAATTCATTTTGGCTGAAAGGCCTTTCGAGCAGCAGGTTGCTGCAGCCAGGACAGGAAAAGCCGAAAGGCTTGCAGCAAACAGGGCGCTGGCCGCAGAGCTCAAAAGGAGAGGCGCAAAAATACAACCGGCCTTATTGGAAAACGAGTTCCGCAAAAACAGGCAGGCATTGGGATTCGCAGGCGAAAAGCCGACAGCAACAGCGGAAAAATTGATTGCAATGGCACCGCAGACAGCAGGCGAACTGATTGCAATGCCAAAGGAAGAGGCCGATGCGATTATCGAGGGTTACAGAACCAGCCAGGCAGAACTTGCCGGAAAAAGGGCCGGGAAGGCTGAAAGGCTTGAGAGGGAAAGCGCCTGGAAAGCAGTACAGGCCCAAAGGGCGGCCGCAAGGCGCCGGACAGGGCAGACCTGGAGCCATATGACTTTTAAGCAAAAAACCCAAAGTATGGCAAGGGCCTTTGCCAAGAGAACAAGGCGCCCTTAGGCTTTCAGCAATATTTTTTAACCCGAACACCCTATTATTTGCGAATGCAATCGAAAAAATCGCTTTTTGGCGCACTCGCGTTGGCAATCCTCCTTTTTGGGCCGTGCCTGGCCGGCGCGGCATTCACAATAAGCATGGTCGCATACGGCGACAACTATGTTTCAATCCCGCTGGAAAATTCTGGCCTGAATCTGGCGCAGTTGAGCGAACAATGCTCGGCAAACAGCCTCGTATACTGGCATCCCTTAACGCAAAACCAGGCCGAAACAAGCAGCCAGTCATACGAGCTTGCCCCCGGAACAGGTTATAAGATAAGGCCTGCAAAAGACTGCTCTGTCGAAATATTCGGCGACCCCCGAGATTTCCAGAAAACAAACCTTTACGAAGGAAAACAGAACATTGTTGCGGCACAGTACGAGGATGTAAACATAGGGGAAATCAGGGGAACATGCGACCCGGCAGGCCTCACAATAACATACTACGATTACAGCAAAGGATATCTTGAAACAAAAACCACAAGAACACTCGAACCCGGAAAAGCATACCTGATTTCCACAACCGAAGACTGCAATCTCTTCAAAATCGAACCCACTCCGACGCCAACGCCTACGCCGACACCCACTGCAACACCAACGCCTACGCCCACAAAAACCCCGACGCCGGCTCCAACCAAGACGCCGACCCCAACACCGACAAAGACCCCAAGCCCGACGCCGACAGCAACGCCTTCACCGACGCCCACACAGACTCCGGCCAAAACCCCGACGCCGACCGCCTCGCCGACGCCGGCAACAACCCCTTCCATCACGCCGGCTCCAACCGCTGCCCCTACGCCGGCTTCCACTCAGACACCGGCGCAGACCCCTGTGCCGGCGCCTGCAGCTCCGCTCGAAACAAAAGCAGCCAATACAGGCGTTTGGTTCAACAAGCCCTTCGCTGTCGAACTCGAATGCACTGCAGTCGGAACCGAGTGCTTCAAAACATATTACCGCGTTGATTTTGAAAACTGGCTTGAAGGAAAAAAATTTGAAATAAAAACAGACGGCAACCATTCCCTGAGGTTTTATTCGGTTGACGTGGACAAAAACAGCGAGGCAATCAAAACAGCCTGGGCCGGGCTCGACACAGAAGCGCCTGTGCTTGGCGAAAAATTCACGGCGGTTGCGGCAGAGGGTTCTGTTTTGCTTGAATGGGGCCAGGCAACCGATGCCCTCAGCGGGATGAAAGAATATGCTGTTTACAGGGACGGCAAAAACCTGAAAACCCTGAAAGGACTGCGGTTCACAGATCTTGGGACTGAAGGCGGCAAAACTTATTCTTACAGCCTTGCAGCCGAAGACATTGCAGGCAACAAAACATCCAAGCGCGCCATAACAGTGGCAATTCCGAAAAAAGCAGTTCCGGTGCAGGTTGAAATAGTTGCCCCCAGGGAAGGCGCGGTCATTCCGGCCGAAACAGGGATAACCGAAATTATTTTGAAGATTTCAGGCAATGAAGGCCAAGAAAAGGAAAAATACATCAATGCGGAGATTTCCGTGGACGGCGTGAAAAAACAGGTTTTGTTCGAACTCAATGAAAGCGACGGCTTGTATCACCACACTCTTGCAAACAGCATAGGGCCTGAAGCGGCCGGCCTCGAGGTGAGCCTTTCAGGCGGCTTTTCGGGCAGCAAAAGCACGGCGCTTTCCTTTTACCGCAAGCAGTTCTACGAGGACCCGGTTATAATGGCTGCAATCTGCCTCCTCATAATCGCACTGGTCGTCCTGAAGGTAATGCTTGGGCGGATGAAGAAAGCCACGCTAAAGGAAAAAGAGCGGTACAAGGAACTTTCATGGGAGGAACTGCAGCCAGGCGCAAAGGTCAGGCAGCCGAAGCCAGACGAAGGAAAAGTCAAGGAGACAAAAGAAGAGAAAGCCATCCTTAAGCAAAAAATCGAGCAGGAACTGAAGAAAAAAATGAAAAAGGGGAAGAAAAAAAAGAGGCAAAAAAGCAATCCTTTGAAGGAGCCTGAAGGCGAGGAAGTCGACACAATGGGCGAATTGAACCACCTTGAAAAAACCCTGGATTCGCTGGACTGGTTCAAAAAATAAGTGAATTCAGGGGAAGCCCACTCTGGCGAGTTTTAAAACAAGTTTAAAGTTTGGTTATACTATGCCGCCAAGAGCAAGGCTTAAATATATTGCGGGCTATAGTATGCTATTGGTGATTTGGTGGTTACTTTGAGTGCAGACATAACAGCCGACATGATGCAGTGGATTGAAAACCGCATGCGCGGCGGGATGTACAAGAGCCGCAGTGAAATAGTCAGGGAATTGTTCAGGGAAAAAATGCTTTCATCCGAAGCGCAGGAACTGCAGAAATTCAGGCAATGGGAAGCCGACTCAGAGGAAAAAAAAGCCCGCGAACAGGCAAAATACCTGAAATCAAAGGGCTTGTTGTGAATGCACTTCATTGACAAAAACATAATTTTCGACTTTATAAGGCTTGTTTACTTCAGGGAAAGCCCGGGCGAATACAAAAATTCTGCTATGATTGTGGTGCTTGCCAACCAAAACAAAATCGATGCCTGCATCAGCGAAGCGACCTTCTTCTCAGCCGGCAACTATCTCACATACAAGCTCGAAAGAAGCGGAATTGAAAAGCCGGAAGACGCTGCCGGGAATGCCTTGAAGGCAATATTCAAAGGCAAATGGCATTCAACCAGCCTGGCAAAAGAGGAATTCCTTGAATGCCTGAAAGACAAAAGGCTGCATTACGAGGATTCCTACCAGCTCGCATGCGCCAAAAAGAAAACAAAAACCATAATTACACGGAACCTTAAAGACTTTGAATGCATACTGGAAATTAAAGCGCTGGCCCCGAAACAATTCCTGGCGACAGTCAAACCGCAAGACCTGCGGGAAGCGGAAAAAGAGCTCGAAAGCCTGGAAAAAAAACAGTAATCCTGAAATTGGTTCAAAAAGTAAGCTTGGACTGCCGCGGTTCTTCCCTGTAAACCTCGAAAACGCCTGGGCTTGTTTCAATGTAAACTTTGCCATCTCTGCGGAAAGTACGCTTGCCCCGGAAATTGTCCACTCGCGCCCCTTTCGGGATCGCATGCTTTGAAACAGTGTCGCCTGTCCTGACAAGCCCTCTTGTGCCGGGCATAAAAGGCCTTTTTGAAACCATAAACTTCTTGCGGCACTAATCCTTTTAGCTTTATCGCCTGGAGCCGAAAACTCACATTTTTAAGCACTTAAACCGCAGTATATTATAGGGTAGTGGAAGGCTGGCTAACGGTTCCCCGCAAGGGTTTGAACCGAGGAAAGTCCGCCCACCCGCAGTAAAAACGTGAAAAGCGTGCGCCTGAAAAGGTGCCCTGCCGAACAGAAACGAATCCGTGCGCGGTTACAATGATTTGAATTGAGGTCCGCGCAATGGAATGAAACGGCGGCAGGTTGGGTGCAAGCCCCAAAAGGCGCTCAGACAAATGCCGGCTGCCGCTGTGAAAACAGCGGGAAACAGAAGGCGGCTTACTCTCCACTGCCCTGCTTTTCCTTTCCAAAAACTATTTATTTGCGTTCGGCTGTTATCCTTATATGGCCGGGAAAGAGCCGCAGGCTCGCCCAGGAAAGGGGCGCGGTTTTGGCAGGCGCTTAAGCGAGGCGCCAAAGAAGGTTTTTTCCAGGGTTGCCTTGAAGATTTCGCCGAAAAGGCAGGCCATTGCGTTGGGCGAAACCATAACCGCTTCCCTCAAAAAAGGCGAGTTAGGGGACTGGCATGCAAAACTCGGGGAAGCACGCCTTGCGTTCCTTAGGGGCGGCGAACCTGCAGCCGAACAGGTTTTCCACAATTTCTTTTACCTTTTTGCCAATACCGCCCTGTTCCTTGAAGCCAGGATGTGCGAAAAAAAGCCTGGTTATTTGCAGGAAATGCACAGGCAAACAATGCAAAGGGGTTTGAGGCTTGGCTTGGACCACGGCACTTTTTTTTCAACCGCCAGGGAAGAATTGCGGGACTTGTTTGAAAAGAAAAGCTATATCGGAAGGCACCCCCTGCTGGCGAAAGAGAAAAGGCTCCGTGAAATCGCCCAAAGCCTTGCCATGGATTTTGCGGAAATGCACAGGGAAGTAAACCAAATTAGCCCCGAAGGCACCCGTTACGCTGACCAGGCGGTCATAAACTGGTATTTCCGGTATGCAGACACAAGGCTCATCCCAAGGATAGAGGCCCTCTGGAAAGAACTCGGGCAGGCTTAAGGCAAGCCTTTAATTATCTCCTTTATTATATTCTAGTGGTTTTTATGGGCGTTTCAAAGCAGGACCTGAGGGAAAAATTCGCAAAGGACTGGAAAAAGCACTACAATGTTGAATTCCTTGTGAAAAAGGGGTTCAGGCGCAAAAAATGCGAAAAATGCGGGCGCAACTTTTGGACGCTGGACGAAAAAAGGAAAACCTGCGCTGATTCTTCCTGCAGTGGCTTCGGTTTCATTGGGAAGCCAGGCAAGAAACTCGGTTATATCGAAACCTGGCGAGCCATAGAAAAATATTTTGTTAAAAGAGGGCATAAAAGCATTCCACGCTACCCGGTGGTTGCAAGATGGCGCGATGACTTGTATTTCACTAACGCTTCGATTATCGATTTCCAGCCTTATGTGGTGAGCGGAGAAATAGAGCCGCCTGCAAACCCGTTGATTGTGCCGCAGGCAAGCCTGAGGTTCAATGATTTGGAAAATGTGGGGGTCACAGGCCAGCATTATTCTTCTTTCATAATGTTCGGCCAGCACGCATTCAATTCCAAAAAAACAGGGCTGTTTTACTGGAAGGACGAGGCATTGACCAACGATTTCAATTACCTGACAAAAATCATCGGCGTGAAAGAGGAAGACCTCTGCTTCCAGGAGGATGTCTGGGCAGGCGGCGGAACTTTCGGGCCGTGCATCGAATACTGCGCGCAGGGCGTGGAATTAGGCAACTGCGTTTTCATGCAATACAAGGACTTGGGCAACGGAAAATCAGCGGAATTAAAGACCAAAGTCATAGACATGGGGGCAGGCCTGGAGAGATTGGCATGGTACACGAACGGCACCCCGACAAGCTATGAGGTGGTCTTCGACAAGGTATTGAAAGGAATGTTCAAAAATGCAGGCCTTTCGTATGATAAAAAGCTGTTCACTGAATACGCAAGGCTGAGCGGCGGCCTTGACATAGAGGGATTGGAGATTGCAGAGAAAAAAAAGGCAATCCTGAAAAAACTCGGCTTGAGCGAAACGGACTTTGCGAAAAAAATAAGGCCTGTGCAGGCGCTTTACGCTTGCGCCGACCACCTCAAAACAATCCTTTACACGACAAGCGACGGCATGCTGCCAAGCAATTCAGGCGGCGGCTACAATTTGCGGATGGTTTTGCGCAGGGTTTTCGCATTGGACCGCGAATTCGGCCTTAATTTGCGCTATGATGAAATCCTGAGAGACCACGCCGAATCGCTCAAGGGCTTCGAGTCTTTGGAAAAGGCTGTTTTCCCGGCAGGCGAAGTCGTGGTTGAAGAGCGCAAAAAAGAGAGCGAGGCAAGGGCAAACGCATCGAAAAAAATCGCCGCGCTCCTCGAAAGCGCAGGCAAAGGGAAAGGGATATCGGAGAGCGAACTTGTGAGGCTTTACGAAAGCGACGGCGTTCCAGTCGAACTGGTGGAAGAAGAGGCATTGAAAAAAGGCGTTCAGATAAAAATCCCTGAAAACTTCTACCAATTGATTGTGAAAAAGAACGAGGTTGAGATAACGGAACAGCCGAAAATGGCAGGCCTTGAAAAATACGATAAAACCAGGGAATTGTTCTATCTTGAAGAAGAAATCGAGGAATTCGACGCAAGAGTGCTCGGCATCGAAGAAGATGCCATAATCTTGGACCGCACACTGTTCTATCCGGGCACCGGAGGCCAGGCATCCGACAGCGGCACATTGAACGGCATGGAAGTGGAAGATGTCGAAAAGCATGAAGGGGTCATATTCCATTACGTGAAAAATCCTGATGCCTTCAGGGAAGGAAGCAAGGTTGTGGGAAAAATCAACCTGAAGCGCAGGAAACAGCTTGCAAGGCACCACACCGCAACGCATTTATTGAATGCAGCGGCAAGGAACCTTTTGGGCGCGCATGTCTGGCAGGCAGGCGCAAGGAAAGACATTGACAAGGCGCATTTGGACATAACCCATTACCGCAGGCTTATCCCTGAACAGTTAAGGCAGCTCGAACATATTGTGAACGAAAGCATACGGCAGAACATCACTGTCACAAGCACTGAAATGCCGCGCTCCGAGGCAGAAAAAAAGTACGGCTTCATTTTATACCAGGGCGGCTATGTGCCTGGCAAAACCCTCCGGGTTGTAAATGTCCTCGGCCTTGATGTCGAGGCCTGCGGCGGAACCCATGTGAAAAGCACTGGTGAAATAGGCTTCTTCAAAATATTAAAGCGCGAGGGCGTCCAGGACGGAGTGGAAAGGATTATTTTTGCGTGCGGGGAACCCGCACTGAAAGAAGTGCACAGGAAAGAAAAACTCCTTGAGGATTCAGCGAAAATATTTTCGGTGCAGGAACAGGAGCTCGCAAGAACCTCTGAAAGGTTTTTCAACGAATGGAAAGACCTAAGGAAAGCCCTGGAAGGCGCACAAAAGGACACAGCCAAATCCAAGGCTGCAGAACTGGGTTCTGCTGAAGGAAAGGAACTGAAGGCCTATTTTGAAGGAATGGATTCAAAGACGCTGATTGAAACAGGCAACGGCATTATCGCAAAAAAACAGGATGCAATGGCTGTGCTTGGCTCAGGGGAAACACTGCTTGTGGTCTGCGGGCCGCAGTCCGGAAAGAATGCGGGCGAGGAATTGAAGAAGCTTTTGGCGCAGTTCGGCGGCAGGGGCGGCGGCAGCGAGAGGATGGCTGTCGGCAGGATTGAAAAGGCCGCGGAACTCAAAGAGTTCCTGGAAAGGCGCTGATTTTTTGGAAAATGCCTTCAAAAATGTTTAAATATGGCAATTGAGTATTTCTAATCGTGAAAGGATTGCAAAAACCGGCGTGGAAAACAGCAATTGCCGCACTGCTGGTTGCATTTATTGCAATTTTAAACACGGCCTGGGCGGCCGACATGCACCCGTCAGGCGCATCAGGAACCGGCTGGCAAAACCCCCAATATGCCATAGACGACAGCACCAGCACAGCTGCTTCGGCCCAACTGGATTCTAAGTCCTATTCCGGGGAGATAATCTTTAACCACCCAGCCGGTATAACCCCGCTGTCCTTCACAGTCAAGGGGGAGCAAAACTCGGGTTATACAATTTACCTCTCGGTATACTACGATGATTCAGGGACATGGGAGAACCTGTCGCACCCGGCCGACAGCAGCACGATCACAATTTACATTGACGGAGACAAAAAATCAAGCCAGTCAAAGCTGAGGGTCCTCAACAACAACAGCGAATCACAAACATACAACCTTTTCGATTACCAGATAAAGGTTGTCCCGACTGTTTCGACTTTGGCTGCAGACCGGGTTGCAGCCACAACTGCCAGGTTAAACGGCGACCTTAAAGATTTCGGGGGGGAAAGCTCCAGCCTTGTGTGGTTTGAATACGGCACAAGCCAAACCGTCTTTGCAAACAGCGCCCCAAAACAAGCCATGCCAGCTGCAGGCGCGTTTTCGTACACGCCTGAAGGGCTCAAATCCGGCACAAAATATTATTTCAGGGCGGCGGCAAGCAATTCCTCAGGGACAGGCTACGGAAGCACCCTGTCCTTCACGACAGCCATAACGCAACCATCAGTGCTGACATTGGCGCTTACTGATGTAAAGCAGACAACTGCTACACTTAAGGGCAAACTGGAAAGCACAGGCGGGGAAACATGCAATGTTTACTTCCAGTACGGCACAACAGATTCATACGGCAAAACCACTTCCCCAGCGTCTAAAAGCACAACCGTAACATTCACTGCGCCGGCAACTGGCCTTGACCCGGACACCACATACCATTACCGCGCGGTTGCTGAAAACAGCGCAGGAACCGCACACGGGGCAGACACAATATTCCTAACAGCCACCCCGACACCGGCCCCGGCACCAACGGCCACAGCCGAAGTGCCTGGCGAAAGCCCTACGCCGACAGCCACTCTGACTCCAACGCCTACGGCCACTCCAACACCGACAGCCACAGTTCAGCCAACAGATACTCCTGTGCCCACACCCACAAAAACTCCGACACCGAAAAAAACACCAGCTCCAACTGCAACACCAAAGCCAATTCCTGCCACCGCAACGCCGCAAACTACGCCGACACCTGAGGTTCCGAAGCTTGGCACTGACTGCGGCGAATTGAAGAACGGGGAATGCTCCGAATACAGGCCGCTTTACTGCGTGGAAAGAAAACTCATTGCGGAATGCGTGGAATGCGGCTGCAACAGGGGCGAGAAATGCGATGAAAAGACAGGGGAATGCGAAAAAACAGTCCAAACACCGGAACCGGAAATAATAACTGTGCCTGCCGAGCCGCAGGACCTGCTGCCGTGGTTCGCGCTCACAATAATAATCATCTTCCTGCTTTTCCTCGCCGGCTATATCAGGAGTGCATTCAAGGAAAAAAACACTGAAAGGGAAAAGTTCGACTTTGAAATCGCCAAGAGGCAGAGGCTATTGAAAGAGCTCAAGGTTGAATATTTCAAAAGGCGCATCACGGAAGAAGAATACCAGAAAAGGGCGCTGGCAATACAGGCGGAACTCAAGGAACTCAGGAAAAGGGCGAAATAAAAAGAATTTAATTGTTCCGCTCTTTTTCTCTGTTCATGCCGCTCTTTGGAAAGCCGGTCCTTGGCGGGAAGCGCAGGAAAGCGCTGGATTCTTTCATGCAGCATGCGGCAAAGGCGCTCGAAGAACTGAAAAAGCAGGCGAAAAGCGATATTTCGAGGGAATTGTTCGAATTAATGGAATTGAATTTGGCGAACACGCCGATTTATTTTTACCCGCGGAAGGCAATGCGTGTGGGCCATTATTCTGTAACGCAGGGCGAAAACGTTTCATATTACAAAATAATCCAAATAGGGGGCATGCGCAGGATTGAAAGGGAGAGCTTCATCAACCTGCCTGCAGAGCACATATTCAGCGGCGACAAAATGACGCTGGACGGCATTCTTACCTTAAGCCACGAATACGCGCATTTTCCCAAACCGAAACTGATGGAGTTCGCGGTTGCAAACAGGATTTCTTTCACGCAGGCTGAAGAACTGATGGCGGACGTTCTCAGCGCAAAGCTTGCTGTAAAAATGGGCTTTTCCAAAGAACAGGTGATATCTCACTTTGCAGGAAGGGAAATAGTCTACGGGGCGATGCCTTACAGGCAGTTCATACTGAGGGCGATAGGTTAGGGCAAGGTTTAAAACCTCTTTTTTGGAACAGTTTTACCTGTTGGTGGCCAAAATGGACTTCGCTTCAACTGAAAAAAAATGGCAGAAGGAATGGCAGGACACAAGGCTTTTCGAGCCTGAAGTGGATTCGAAAAGGCCGGCTTTTTACATTCAGGTCGCGTTCCCTTACCCGAGCGGGGCAATGCACATAGGCCACGGCAGGACTTATGCCGTGACCGATATAATGGCAAAATACCACATGCTCAAAGGATACAATGTCTTGATGCCGATGGGCTGGCATGTGTCAGGGACGCCGGTGATTGCGGCGGTTGAAGCGCTGCAGAAAGGCATTGAAAAGACAGTCAAGATATTCAATGAGAGCTCGCGCATACCAAAGGAAGACTTCAAATATCTCACAGCAGGCCCAGAAAGCTTTGTGGATTACATGGTAAACAAGGCAGAATACGGCTACAAGGCAGGGTTCCATAAACTTGGGTTCGGCATAGACTGGAGAAGGGAACTCAAAACAATCGACCCCACTTACAAAAAATTCATCGAATGGCAGTACAAAAAATTGTACGCGAAAGGCTATATCAAAAAAGGCAAATACCCTGTGCGCTATTGCCCTAAAGACAACAACCCGGTAGGAGACCACGACCTTGCGGAAGGCGAAGGCCTGGGCATACAGGAATTTACGATTTTAAAATTCAAAATGGACGACGGCAAATTCATTGTCGCCGCAACATTGAGACCTGAAACAGTTTACGGGCAGACAAATTTATGGATTAGCCCTGAAGCGGAATTCGCGATAATAAAGGTTGCCGGCGAGGAATGGATTGGCAGCAATGAATTTCTGGAGAAACTGAAATCGCAAAGGGGCGGAGTTGAAAAAACAGGCACAATCAAGGGAACGGAGTTGGTTGGGAAAAGCGCGATGGCGCCGGGCATAGACAGGAAGGTTTTAATCCTGCCTTGCGATTTCTGCGACCCGAAGACAGGCACAGGGATTGTCACATCGGTTCCGAGCGATGCGCCGATAGACTTGGTTGCATTGCTGGACCTGCAAAAGGACAAGGAAATGATTAAGAGATACAAATTGGATGAAAAGGAAGTTCTTGCGCTGAAAACAATTCCAATCATCAAAACATTGGAATTCGGCGAGGAGTCTGCGGTCAAAATAGTTAAAGACCTCGGCATCCAAAGCCAGAAGGATGAAGTGAAATTGGAGGAAGCCAAGAAAATAGTTTACAAGATAGGGTTCCATAAGGGCATCATGAACCAGAACTGCGGAAAATACGCGGGAATGCCTGTCAGCAAGGCAAAAGACCTTGTCAAAAAAGAATTGATAGAAGGAGGAAAAGCGGAAAAGTTTTACGAGCTTGAGGGAAGGGTTGTCTGCAGGTGCGGCTCGGAATGTGTGGTGAGAGTGCTTGAAGACCAATGGTTCGTGACCTATTCCGACCAGGGCTGGAAAGAGGAAAGCCGCAAAACATTGGCTGGGATGAAAATTATACCGGAGCTTTTCCGCACCCAGTATGACAATGTTTTCGGCTGGCTTGATGATAAACCATGCACGCGCTCGAAAGGCCTGGGCACAAAATTCCCGTGGCAGGAAGACAAGATACTGGAGCCGCTGGCAGATTCCACTATTTACATGGCGTATTTCACGATTTCCCATATCATAAAGAAATTGCCGGCCGAGAAACTCGGGGAAAACGTTTTCGACTATATCTTCCAGGGAAAAGGGACTGCCGAGGCGATTGCAAAGGAAAGCGGTCTCGAGAAAAAAGACCTCGAGGCGATGAGGAAGGAGTTCGATTACTGGTATCCTTTGGCATTCAATGTGAGCGCCACAGAACTGATACCCAATCACATGTCGTTTTCAATCTTCCAGCACACCGCGATTTTCCCGGAAGGCAAAAGGCAGGCAGGAACGCTGAATTTGGGAATGCTTGTGCTTGAAGGCAAAAAAATGTCCTCATCGAAAGGCAACGTGATTCTGATAAACGACATGTGCGACAAAATCGGCACAGACTATGTGAGATTGTTCCTCATGAATTCTGTCGAGCCATGGGAAGAAATGGACTGGAAGCAGCGCGAAATAGACAAGGGCGTTGAAAAAATAAACGATTTGCTTGAATGGATTGAAGAAAACGCCTCGGCTTCAGCCGGAGGAGGCGCATTGGATGAAAAGAGCCTTGACCAGGCCGAGAAATGGCTGTTGAATGCGTTCAGGAAAAGGGTGAACGCCTATCTTGGCGCAATGGAAGGCGTAATGCTCCGCTCGGCTGTGCAGGAAATGACCTTCAAGTTCGCAAAGGATTTGCTCTGGTTCGAGGACAGGAAGCAGAGGGAAAACAAATCCCTTGACTTGTACATAACTGGGAATTGGCTGAAGTGCATTGCCCCATTTATGCCGCACATCGCAGAGGAAATGTGGCGGCATTCCCTGAAAAACAAGGAATCGATTTTCAAGGCCAGGATGCCTGAAAAGGCAGAGATCGACCAGGCGATCGACTTGAGCGAACGCCTGCTCGAAACAGCAGCGGAAGACGTGAGGAACATAATGAAGCTCACAGGCAAAACAGAAATAAAAAAGGCCAGGCTGTTTGTGGCTTCGCCCTGGAAGTGGGCCGTGCTTGAGGCGGTCAAAAAAATAGACCGCCCTGACTTTGGGCTTGCAATGAAGGAAGCGATGAAGGATCCGCAGGTCAGGGCGAAGGGAAACGAGGCCGCGGCAATCGTGAAAAGGCTTGCCGGAAAGGCAATGGAACTCAAGGAAACAGGGAAAATCGACGAGCTGGCTGTCCTTGAAAACGGGAGGGCATTCCTTGAAAGCGAACTGGGCTGCAAACTGGAAATCATGAAGGAAGAGGGCGCCGGAAAGGAATTCGCGCAGAAGGCCGCATTGGCCTTGCCGTTGAAGCCGGCGATTTTTGTGGAATAAAAGGTAAACTTAATCCGCTTGCCTTAATTCCCCGAGGCCTTTTATTTTTTGCAGGCATTTCCCTAATTTTTCAGCCGTGTTTTTCCCTTTCAGGGAAAGTGTGAGCGAGCCTTCGAACCGCGCAGGGCTGATTTTTTCAATGTGGAAGCTTTCAACGCAGGCATTGCATTTGCCTATCGAGGAAAATATTTCACCGACAAGGCCTTTTCTGGGGGTTGCGGAGAAAAAATAGCGCGCAACCATCGCCTTTTCGCATTTCCCGCCCCCGGCCTTCAGCCAGTGCCTGATTTTTTCCCTTGCGTTGTAGGTTTTAGCGAAATCAAGCCATTCCATTCCGATGGTTTTGTTCTCGGAAAAGGAAAGAATCACGCGGTCGCCGCCCTGCAGGGCATGCCACAATGGCTTCTGCCTGCCGTTTATTTCTGCATCCGAAAGGAAAGGCGCCTTTTCAGGGAAAAGCCTGAAAGCGAAATCTACCGGAGTCGAGCCTTTCGGCAGGCTTAATTTTTCGCCGTTCGACCCGAAAACCTTAATCTGGCCTTCAAGGAAATCCGTCTTGAGGCTTGAAAGGAATT
>JAZDDY010000008.1:0-9668 GCA_043809265.1 Candidatus Iainarchaeum sp. | reverse complement strand
TCGCACAAAAGCCAGGTTTTGCATTTGCCTGAATCCTGCAGGCATTCGGTCGGCGTGCATTTTTCTTCAGGCTCGTATTTTTGCGTTTCGGTTTTTTTTGCCCCGGGCAGGGCGCATAACGGCTGGCATTTTTCTTTCGCGCAGTTTTCGCATTTTTCTTCGGCGCATTCAGGCAAATCCACTGTTTCCCTTCCCGGGTAAGACCACCAGTCGCAGGAGCAGTCCGAAGGGCATATCGATTCGTCGCAGAACCTTATCCCGCTTGCCCTCGCGGTTTTCCTGACTGCATGCACGACTATTTTCAGGAGCAGCCCTGGTATTTCTGTTTCGCTGAGATAATGCTCCGACAGCCCGCCTGTCCGTGTGGCCAGGTCGTCGAGTTCAGGGAAGGACAGCCCTGACGGGCCTGCAAGCTCGCTCCACACCGCAAAGGCATTGGCTGTCCCGCCGCGCGAATTGATTTCAGTGACCGCATCCTCGACCGAATAAACTCCGCTGTTGTTTATCTCGTCAGTCATCACTATTATTGCCTTGTGCGATGCCGGATTCCATCCCAGTGCGGTTTCTTCCTTCAGCGAGTAAACTACAACATCGGCCCAGGGCTCTGCTCCTCCGCCTGCCATTACCTGCGAGAGGCTGTCCGCTATCACATCAAGTTTGTTGGTTAATCCTATCTGCCCTACATCGTTTTCATGGTCGGAAGGGCAGTTTTGCTGGCATTGCTTGAATGCCGCGGTGCCTGGGGAGGTTGGGTAGGCTCCTGCGCTTCCTTCAAGCACGTAAATCCCGATTTTAATGCAAGGTTCTCCGGATTCTGTGGTGCATCCGCCTTTCAGCTCGCCGACTATCTGCCTTATTGTGTTCTTCAACGCATTGATTTCATCCTGCATCGAACCGCTGGCGTCAAGGACTATGAATACCTCTAGCGGAGTATCGGATTTTTCGAGTTCCCTTATGACGTCCCAGTCGCTGTAGCAGAGCTTTTCGCATTCCTTTCCCTCAATGTATTCTCCCGGGGCTGTGAGCGTAATGGTGTCTTTCCCTGCGCCTGAAAGCGCGAACCCGCCGAAAGAATCAGGCAGGCCCAATTGTGCCTTCCACTTGTTCCTGCATTCAACCACGCTTTTGCAGTCCTCGCAGCGAAGGTAATACCGGCATTCCTTTTCGGAGAACCATTCTTCAAGCGGGGTTTTTGTAATGCATGCCCCGATTTCCACTAGCCCGGCAGCCTTCAACCCGAAGGTTTTCGTTTCATAATCCGTGTCGTCTGTTTTTTCTTTAACCATAAATTCCACAAGGTAATCGCCGTTCTCTGTTATTTCTGTCAGAAGTTCTTTTTCCGCCTCTTCCCCGATTCCGAGCGCAAATTCCTCGCCCTTGAATTCCTGCACAAGCGTTTTTTCAGGTTCCTGGCCATATGGGAGTTTTTTGATTTTATAGAGCAGCGCTGTCGCCTGCGCAGCAACAATGCCCTTTTTGCCTGTGTTTTGGACTTTGTAGCTTATTGCCGCGGTCCTTTTTTTTGTGAGGTCGAGTTCTTTGTCCGAAAGCGAGGATTCAGTTATTTTCACCTGGGCCGGCTCTGCCCCGATGAATACCTTGCAGATGTAGATGCTTTCGTGCCTGCACCTTGCCGAGATTTCCACTGGCTTTGTTTCGTTGAATGAAAAGTACCTTTTTTCCTGGTTGTTGTCCCATTCGATGGCTTTGCTGCATTTTTCGCCTTTCGGGCAGCAGAGAATGTCGTAATTGCATTCGAATGTGACGTTCCTGGACGTTGATTCGTAGCCGTCTGTTCTTGCAGTGAGCCCTTCGCGGAATTCGCCTTCCTGGTGCGAGTACTGGCCGAGCTGGGTTTCCGCAAACTGCAGTTGTTTTCCGATTATTTGCTGCGGCTGCTCTTTCCAGATGTAGGCAGGCCCGAAATGGAAGAAAAAAATGTACAACAGGATGGCGACAATAATCCCGTATATTGCCAGCCTGAAAGTGTTTTGTTCCACGGAGTATACTAAGTGCTTCCCCATTATTATTTTTTTGCCTACTGTTTTTCATTCTGTTTGCGGCCGTATCCCGAAGGAGATATAGCAGTGCTCGGTGCATTCGGCCGCTGTTTTGTCGTAAATGCAAAGGAAATAGACTGTTGAAACAATGTCCTGCGCCAGTGCCGCTGTCCTGCCATCGTTCAGGATTTTTACCGGCGAATTTTCGGGCGCCTGGAATGTGATGCATTCGGCCTGGAGATTTGAGCTTTTGGCAAAGATTGTGGAGGACAGGGTTGTTTTTTGGATCGACAGGCCGTCCTCTTTTTTCAGGCCCTTGTCCGGATTGTCCGGGGTTGTTATCGCGTTGTGCGCGCTGTCGAACGCGTCGACGAACCTTTGCCAGCTCACTTTCGCCTTGTACTGGTCGAAATAGCTTATTGTGGCCAGGATCATTGTGAGGACAACCAGGGATACAAGCGCTGCAATCAAAAGCCTGAACGGCCAGAACATGCCTTTTTCGCCGGGCCTTTTCAGGCAGCCAGGCCGCATCATGCCTCTCAGGCCCCTACCGCCGAAAAGGAATTGAGCAGGAGGTTCGACATGGTCACTGAAAGCGCGAACATCAGCAGTGCAGCCGGCAGGTATTTTGCAAGGTATAATTTCATGAGCAAATCGTTGTCTTCCTCTATTTTTGTCGTGAAATAAATCACGATGAAAACTATTTCGACGACATATATTGCGATGATTATTATGAACAAGTCAGGCGGGACCATTGCTGAAACCGCTTCAGGCTTTGCCCAGCCCCCTGACACTCCGCCCCCGAACGGGCCCATGCTTCCGGCGGCTTCGGTGGATTTTTCCAACCCGGACATCGTGTCCGAAGTCGAAATCTTGAGGAGAGTGCGCAGCACGACAGTGTAAAGCGCGGTGGTGATGCCGAGGACAAGCGGCGTGATGATTATCGCCATGGTCCTCATCATCTGGGTCAGGTCTATGACCATGTTTTTGAGCATTTTTTGGACTTTTTCCTGGTTGTCCAATTGCAGTGAAAGCGATACAAGGGTTCTTGCGGCAATGTTCACCCCGAGCTGCACCGCATCAATCATGAGGCGCATCCCGACATGGATTGTGTTCGAGGGAATATTCACCAGCGCGCCGAACCTCGGGTCGAATATTGCGGAATCGATCGGCATTCCGAGCAGGTGAATGTTGTCAAGCGCCCTTCCGAAAATCCTGTCCGAAATGACGTAGTTCGGCAGGAATTCCCTTGCATGCCTTATCGCTTCCTCCAAAGGCTTGTTTTCGCCGAGCCTTGACGCGATAATGTACAGGGAATCCTTGAATTCGCTTTCGATTGTCATTATTTTTTCCTGCATTCTCCGCTTGTAAATGTTGCGGTAATAAAACCAGACAAAAAAGCAGAGAGCGACAGTGAGCATGCCGCCGAAAACTGCGTTGTAGGGCGTGATGTCGTTGCCCTGCGTTGTGAAAAAGCGCGCCTTTTCAATCGCAAGCTGCTGTAGTTGCTTTTCAGTGCCTATCGTCGGATAAGCCCTCTGGATGTTCCAGAATGCCCCCTGTTCAGGGGCGCCAGGCGGGCCGTCAAAATACGTGCAGTCGGTCTTTTCGCCATAGTATTCCCTTATCCTTTCGCATGGGTTCTTGTCGGGCGGCAGGAACGGCTGCAGGTTAACGCCCGGCGAACTCATCGCTTTCAGCAGTGTTTTGGGCGGAAAGCCTTCGGTGCTCAGCATCCAGGTGAATGCAGCGCCGAAAATAATGACTATGCCTATGACCACAATGATGTCTATTTCGCCGTTCTTCAATTTTATTTTTCCGGGCTTCGGCAGGCCGGGATAATCGTCAGGGATTATTGGAACATCATAGGTCGGGGGCCTGTGCGTTATTATGCTTCTCGCATAAAGGAACGCTATTATCGGTATGCCGATATTGTAAATGCCTATCAGGCCGAGAGGGGTCGCGAGAGGGGCGTTGGTGAATGCCGAGCCGATGGGCAATATAATAATCAAAATTATCGGGAGCAGGACCCCGATGTAAAAGAGCACTGTGCTCGGCTGCTGGAGTTCCCTTGCATAGTTTTCCATTTTGTCCCTTATTTCGGCAAGCAGGTCCTCCATTGTCTTGTTGAGGATGAAATCCCTTTTCGATTCGGAATCTTCGAGGACAGAGGCCCTGACGCGCATGAGGGCGCGCTTGAATTCCTTGCTGTACTGGCCCCAGGTGTAGGCGATTTCGTCAAGCCCTTCAGATAAAGTGTTGTAAACGCCGAGTTCCACATTCCACAGGAGTTTTTTGAAGTCCTGCGCGATTTTTCCCCTGCCGTGGTCTGCGGCGAACTCTGCGGCTTTTTCAAGGTTCGGGGAAAGCTTCATCGACATTACAATATAGCCTATCAGTTCAGGCACATAGCCCAATGCCTTTCTCTGCTCGGTCAGCACAACAGAAAACGGGTATTGCTGCATGTACCACCAGCCGAGCAGGGATATTGTGATTAGCGGCACAAGCACCACCAGCGGCGCGGCTTCATTGAACATGCCGTAAACCACGTCGCTCACCGCCGGCACGCCCAAAAGCAATACCGCTATGAGGATGCTTCCGACAACCGCGAGCAGGAGCGCAATCTTTATTGCGGCCGAAAATTCTTCTGCCTTGAGGTTCCAGTTCAGGAAAGCCATTGCGTCCTTATAGTTTTCAGGCCATTCGGCGCCTGCCCCGAGCGAGGGCGCAATCGAATAAAGCCTTTTGCAGAGCCTCACATACCTGTTCTCTTTTTTTGTGAAGAGCTCGGATTTTTCATCCTCGACCAGCTCCCGCTGTACGATAATCTGCTTGTACAGCTCGCCCGGCGCGCGCTGGGCTTTTTCCTTCCTTTTCAACTGCCTTTCCCTCGGCATTCACATCATTTTCCCGGATTTTATATTTTTATTTTTTTATTTTGCGACTTTTTTGACCAGGTATGATTCGACCCATTCCTTCCATTCTTCGAAAATCTGCTTGTAATCGACCCTTTTCTTTTTTCCCAATTGTTTTTCCTTGAGGAGCAAAAGCTTGTCGTGGGCAAGCGAAGTGTTCTTTGCCTCGAGAAGGTCAGGCAAAGAGTGCTTTTTTTTAAGTTCGACAAGGAACGCCTTCGAATCGCCCCTTATCTTTATGTCTTCCCATAATTCCTCGATGCTCAGGCCTGAAAGCTTGCTGATTTTGTTGAAGATGTCGGATTCCTTCAGGTTGTCCTCGATTAAGTCGATATTGTCGCTTGCGGCATCGTAAAGCATCAGGTCCAAAAGCCCGCCTTCCTGCTGCGGTTCCGATATCCAGTGCTTTTTGATTTCAGTGATCTGCACAAGGCGCCTGAACCTCCTCATGCTGCCCCCGAACCTTATCGGCCTTGAAACAACGACAATATCGGTTGCCTTGAAGGAAGTGTTCGGCACATTGAGGTCGTTGACGACACGGTCCCAAACCGAGTAAGCGGAATCGCCGTGGATTGTGCCGAGGACGACATTGCCTGCTGCGCCGATCCTCATCGCCTCATACAATGTCTTTGCTTCGGTGGAGCGCACTTCGCCTATCACTAGCGCGGAATCCCCCAATCTCAGCGCGGTCCTGAGCGCTTCCTCTGGCGACACTTCCGATTCTGTGCCTGAAGCGCCTATCGGCGACCTTGTTTTCAGCCGCTGGATATTGAAGCCGATCCTTTTCAGGTAGGGAGCCGGCGTTTCAAGCGTGTCCTCCTGCACTATTATTCTGGTATTCTTTGGGATTTCAAGGATTAATGAGCCCATCAGCGAGGTTTTTCCAGAACCCCTCGAACCCGTGATAATCATTGTGGTCTGGTTGTCTATGAAAAACGAAAGCAGGCCTGCTGCAAGCGGGCTCATGAATTTCGCGTCAATGAACTGAGGCAATGTCCACGGCGTTGTCTTGTGGAGCCTGAACGCGAATGCCACTCCGTCCGGCGCAAGCGGCGGGCCGATTGTTGCAACCCTTGTCTCAAGGTCAGGCAAATCATAGTCAAGGACAGGGTGCGCTTCATCGAAAGGCCTTCCGCTCATCGCGCGCATTTTCGTGACAAGCGCCATCGCCTCCCTTTCCGTGAACAATATGTTTGTCGTGCACTGCCCGAAATCAGAGTGAACAATGTAAAGCGGGTTTTCGCCTATCGGCGAATCGACATATATGTCTGTGATTTTCCTGTCCGAAAGCAATACTTCAAGAATCCCATAGCCGACTGAATACCTTGCGACGATTGCGCTCATTTCCTGTATTTCTTTTTTTGTGAGCGTGATGTTGTTCTGTGCGGCAATGTCCATGATGGTTGTCTGGTAAATGCGCTCGAAGTACTCCCTTGATTTTGCGACAGTGCTCAGCGAAGCCCTTCCGGGCTTGTATCCCGCCACAATTTCCTTTGTTTTGCTGAGGATGAAATATTTTTCAGGGCTGAGCGAATATTCCGGGGGATTTACAAAGTAAAGGCTCGTGGTCTTGTTGGGCTGGGAAAAAATCTGGACAGTGCTGTTTTTCACGGTATATTCGTCCTGCAGTTCCATGCCTTCCTCGTCCTTGAACATGAGCCTTGAGCCGATGAAGGAAGGCTTGATCTGCGCCTCGAAAATCACCCGATATATTTCGTTTGTTTCGGGAACCTCGTGCAGGTCGCTGACGAATTTTTTTACCTTGCCGACAAGCGCTGTTTTCTCGAAATTTTCCTTGAGATATTCAAGGGTATTCAAATAAACCTGGCTTCCTTTCTTGTAAACTGAATCGCCTTCCTTGAAGCGGATCCTTTCCTGCCCCAATTCGGACAGGCAGGAAAAATATGCCTTGATCGGGTCGTATGCCAAAAGGTCGTGCGCGATTGTGACAACCATTTTGTGGCGCGTGGGAATAAAGCGCTCGTCGGCCTTGCCTTCCGGGGCGCCGAGATTTGAATAAGACCACGCGTTTTCTATTTCGAATTTCTGCTTTAACTTCACCATTTCCTTGAGCATTTCTGTCTGCGGTTCTTCGTAAACGCGCTCGTAGACTTCAGCGAGCACCACAAGGTCGGCATCGAGTTCGCTGAGCATGGAAAGGACATGGAACCGGCACGCGCTGTCGTCAGCAATGGATGTGCCGTAAACGCATTCCCTGCAGTCGAACAGCAAATGCTTTTTTCCTGCCTCTTCCCTTGCATTGTAGTTCCCGACCTTAAAGCCGCCAATCATCATCCCGCATCAGCCTTCCGCACCGGCCCTTTCCCTAAAGCCATTGATAAAACAAAAAGGGAGAAGTAATTATTAAATTTATCTGAAAGCAGGCATTTCCGGTTTATCCGCTTTTGCCTATTGCAAAGGCTTAAATATTTCGTTGCTGTCTTATTACCTGATGAGCGTCAGGGATTTTTTTGCAGAGGAAAGGGCGCAGGGCGAATGGTCCACAATCTACATGCTGTTGGTGCTGGTGATAGTGGCATTGGTCCTTATTGCCATTGTGAAGCCGATGTTCAAGCAGTCCCAGAAAGTGGTGGCAAGGACCAAGGCTGATCTGGGGGCGACGTGACATGGTGCGCGGATTTTTTCGCGCAGGCGAGCGCGGCCAGGAGTCCGCGCCTTTCGAACTGCTTATTGCGGTCATTGTAATGATTTTTGTGATGATGTTCGGGTACAGGGCGATAGAGGAAACCCAGATTGCCGACTGCAAGGCGAAAATAAACATGGAACTGGAAAGCATGCGCACTGCGCTTGAAGCCACAGCGAACCAGAGTTCGCTCCAGACATTGCATTTTGAGGTGCCGCAGTGCTTCAGGAATTCTAGCGTGACTGTGAGCACTGTCAGGAGCAGGAATGTTTGTTCGCAGGTCTGCCAGGAGGGCAGGAGCGAGTGCATTTTCCTTTATTTCAAGAGCGATGCTTACCCGAAGAGGGTTTGCGTTAACATCCCGCTTAACACTGTGTTTGACGGCATGGAGGACGGCGGCCCTCTTTCCGGGGACTGCCCCGACCGCAGGAACGACCCGGTCCCATACAAGCTCACCATGTTCAATGTAAACAATGTCGGTGTGCCGAACGGCGATTATATCCTTTTGAACAGGACCCCGCCTGGGAACGCGAGCCCTGTTGTCTGCGCCTACAGGCAGGGCTGACTCGCATGGCTGGCTTAAAAATAGTTTTTTGCAAAACCGGTGATTCGCAATGATGATGTTTGCCCTGAGCAAGATAAACCTGTTAATACTGGCTGTCGCCCTTTTCACAATCGTCGTTTATTTCACTTTCGGATTCCAGGGCGTCCTGGTCGCCAACCTTGCAAAGCAGGAGGCCTCCAAGGCGATGGAAAAGGCATCCCAAATAATCGAATCCCAGCAGCAGTGCCGTTCGATAGAGATTTCGGTGCCGGAAAATATCGAGAGCGCTTCGGGCCAGGGCTATTATTTTCTGATGGAATTGAGGGTTGTCGATGCCGGCGACACCAATGCCCTGATTTTTTCTGTGCTAAACCGCGATGCCTTCAACAGGGCGGTCAGCAGGGGCGAAGAGCCGCCGATTGTCGCAAGCCAGAGGAGGGACCAGCACGCCGTGTTCCATATTTTTTCAATCAACAAGTATGACGAGCTCTGCCCCTCGGATTCCGCCATTCTTGGATTCGGCATAAGGGCAATACCGATTGACACCGTGATAGTAATGAAAGAAATATACCAGGGAGTGAACAACATTTACCTTGTGCCCTGCACTTCGGCGAACGATGAGGACTGCACTGACAGGCTCCAAAAGGCCGCCTGCTGGATAAAGTGCGAGAGAGGCTCGAAAAGCCGCTGCACCGACACCCTTGAACCGCAGCCCGGCGGCACCGACCCGTGCCCGGCCATTTGCAACGCCATGGAGAACTGTTCGGAGCTGTAATGAAATGCGCGGTTTCAAAAAAAGCGGCGGCGGAAAAAAACAGAAGGGCTTTATCGGGCCGATCGGGGACGACCTTCCGAGCCTTATTCCCATAATTTTTTCGCTTGTGGTTTTTTTCACGGCTTTCACGGCAACATTCTCTGTTTTCGACAAGGGCAACACGCGGTTCGACCGCACAATAAAAATCCTCAAAATCAGCGACCAGATGAGGGGCGACAAGTACATAAACGACATCGGCGAATTCAAGTCGCTGTGCGATACCGTCAGCGTTTCAGGCGTGAACTTCAAGGCAGGCCTTGTCGACCTCAACCAGGAAGGCCAGCCTTTTGAACGGATCGACCTCCAGGCGTTTGTGGACGAAAACGCCGGCATTTACAAGGCCAAGAACACGGCGACAGGCGAGGACGAGTCCCTCGCTTGCCCCGGAAAGTTCGAGCACATGAAGCCCAACAGCGAGGCGATAGTCAAAATGTTCCCGGTTGCCTACCAGGAAACCGACAGCAACCCGGTTATTTCCGCCAGGAAAATAGTCAGCGGTTTTGCAGTAAGGCCGATGCTTTTGGTTGTGGTGGTATGGTTTTAGGTTGTTTGATTGGAAAAAACCGCTTAGAGAGAAGGGGGCAGGCCGCGCTGACCGACGCGATTTTCCTGCTTGTGATTTCCTCCTGCCTTGCGGCATTGATGTTTTTTTTCATCACAGGAACCACGGTAAAGACCGACATTGAAATCCAAACGCCTTCGGGAAACAAGCTTCCCTCGGTGAAAGGCAATCCTTACGGTTCCTCGGTAG
>JAZDDY010000007.1:0-2949 GCA_043809265.1 Candidatus Iainarchaeum sp. | reverse complement strand
CATTCTTCCATCCTCTTTGTCTTTTCCACTGCCACAAGATATATTGCCGTTGAAAGGCCTGCCCCGACCGCTGCCTCGGTTATCGCAACATCAGGCGCCTGCAAAATATAAAATTCGATTGCAACAAGAAGGCTCATTGCCCCGAGCATTACAACCGCGACCAGGAGGTCCTTTGCCCTTACTGCTATTATAGCGCAGGAAAGCGCGCCCAAAAGGACAAGCGCGTGGAAAATATCGGTGATCATTTTTCGGCCTCCTTAAGCCTGTCCACAATCGCCGGCTTGGGGTAAACACCGCTCCTGTGCGCCGACCTTGCAATCGCGTGCGAGCCTGCAGGCGCCGCAAGCAAAAGGAAAGCGAGCGCTATGAGCGGGTGCGCAGCCAAAGCGAAATCATTTGCCAAAAAGCCGTAAAATGCCACGCCGAGAATGACAAAAATCGAGCCGAAGGTCGTGATCATTGTTGTGCCGTGCATTCTTGTGTAAACATCAGGGAACCTGAAAAGGGAAATTGCGCCCAAGGCATGGAATATCATGCCGAAAGCAATGAGGCCGTAGGAAATGAGCACAAGCTCGCTCATTTTTTCGCCTCCTTTGCCTCAAGATACCTTGCAAAGAAAAGCGTGCCGACAAAGGAAAGGATTGCGTAAACTATCGCGACATCCACGAAAATCGACTGCCTGTACATTGCGCCGAGCACCACTAGAACGCTTATTGTGAGCGCGCTTGCCGCATCAGCGCCGACCATCCTGTCAGGCACAGTCGGCCCTTTCGCAATCCTTGCGATGCAAACCAGGATCAGCAGCACAATGGCAGCCACAATTGCCGGGAAGAAAATCATTCCGCAACCCTTCCCGCCCATTCAGGGAAATTCCCGCAGATTTCGCTTATCTGCGCGTCCTTGCCTGAAAGGTTTATGCCGTGAACGTACAGTTCCTTTTTCTTTTCGTCGATTGAAACGCTGAGCGTGCCAGGCGTGAGCGTGATTGAATCCGCAAGCATTGTCATTCCGAAATCGGTTTTCAGTTTCGGTGAAATTTTCACAATTCCGGGATTGATTTTGCCTGTTATCACGCGGAAAGCCACATCAAGGTTTGCCTTGATAAGGGCCGGAATGAATGACACTATAATATAAACAATAAATAACAGCCATCTCCTCGGGCTCAAAAAAGCCGTGCCGCCCTTGAAGCCGAGCGCCGAAAGCATTCTCGAAGCGATAAGCCCTGTCACAACAGCGAAAATGAATGCCAGCGCGATTTCCTCGATTGCCCAAAGCCCCATATTGCCTGACCCCGCGGTCAGCACGAGGTATAATATGAAGGAAAAAAAAGCGCAGACAAAGAAAAGCATCCAAATCCACCCTGTAATGCAGTGCTGTTTTTTCTCCAGAAGTCCCGAGAAAAAAATAGACTGCAAAAGGTTTAAAACACATCACTTTTTCCAGGGAAAAATTTCCGCGGGAAAAAATACGGGAATCTTTTTATTTGTTTCCCACAAGATTGATAGACTATGCAAGACAGGAAAGGCATCGCACTGGTTCTGCTCGCCGCGTTGGTCAGCGGGTTCAGCATTTTCCTCAATGCTTTCGCTGTCAAAGGCATCGAGCCTGTGCTGTTCACGGCGCTCAAGAACTCGCTTGTGGCAATAATGCTCTTCTCGCTGGTTTTATTGCTCAAAAGCAAGGATTTGCACAAAATCCTGGACAAAAGGATTTTCGGCACCCTTGTGCTTATAGGTTTAATCGGTGGCAGCATTCCGTTCGCATTGTTTTTTATCGCACTGCAGTCCGCAGGCGCGGCCCTTGCCGGCTTCATCCAGAAAACGCTTTTCGTTTTCGCAACAATTTTCGCGGTAGTCCTTTTGAAGGAAAAAATCGACAGGAAGTTTTGGCCGGTGCTTTCCTGCTGCTCGCAGGGAACATGATTCTCTTTGCCCCGACCCTCACTTTTTCCATTCCAGCACTCCTTGTCCTCATTGCCACAATCTTTTGGGGCATTGAGAACGCGATATCAAAGCACGCCCTTGAAAAGCTTGACCTTGACGGTTCCACTGTTGCTTTCGGGAGGATGTTTTTCGGCGCACTGTTTTTGCTCGCATTCCTTGCATTCACAGGTCAGGTTTCGCTTGCAGCAAGCCTCTCAATGCAGCAAATCGGCTGGATTGCGCTCACATCGGTGCTTCTCTTCGGTTATGTTTTCACTTATTATAACGGCCTGAAATTATTGCCTGTGCACAAGGCCTCGTCAATTTTATTGCTCGCACAACCTATCACGGCAGTCCTTTCGTTCGCTTTTCTCGGCACGCAAATCGGTCTTGTCGAAGGCGCAGGCCTTTTGCTGATTGCATTGGGTGCTTTCTCCATTGCAGGCTTTTCCTTTGTTTCGCGCTTCTTCAAACTGAGAGGCGTTCCACTTGCAGGAAAATGAACTGAAAGCGCTTGCAAAAGCCTGCAGGTATTCTTTCATCCCGAACGAACTGGGCTATTGCGGGGCAAAAGATTACTCAAATCTCTTCACTTCCTTTATCCGCGAACCCATAGCCGAAAAATCCGAAGAAGTAAAGGATGCCCTGCGCACTTTCATAAGCGAGCAGGCATACATCGACCTCATCGCAGAACACCATTCGCTCCCTGTTTTCGACGAAAGGCCGATCAATGCATACTGGCTCGGCTCTGAATTATTGGAGGGCATCTCAAAGGATGAAATTGCCGGCCTCATAACTGAAAAATTCCGCGCCCTGCCGGAATCCGTGCGCGCGAAAAAAATCGCTGGCCTGCCTGCGGAGGCATTCATTCACCATTCGTTCCACGTGCTCTATGTTGAATTCATCACCCAAAAACTGCCTGCAATTGTGCCGAATCTCGACAAGTGCATTGTCGGCTGGGGCAAGGTCAAAGCCGAAAGGAAAGGAAAATTCGAAATAAAGGGCATCGAGCTTTTCAAGGACGCTG
>JAZDDY010000006.1:0-25171 GCA_043809265.1 Candidatus Iainarchaeum sp. | reverse complement strand
GATTTCAGTGTAACCAAACCGATTAAGGTTGTAGAAAAGTTCTTTTTCGCTGGTTTTTCCAGGCTTGAATTCCTCGCTTTCCGCCTTTATCCGGATTCCTTTGTCCATTGCACGCTTTATTGAGAGCCAGAATGCCTGCGGGGAATAAAACGCGATTTTGTCTGAAAGCATTTCCTTCAACGCGTTTTTATCTGATTCTTTCAGGAGTTCAAAAAACTCGTTTTCCCTTAAAATTAAAAAATCCGCTTTAAGGTTGTGCCGGCCCTGAAGCAACCGCATTATGGGATAAATTGACTCGATTTCGTTTTGGATTGCCAGCTCTCTGCTCTCTTCCGAATCCAAATTGCGTTCAGTGCCAGTTGGAAGGGGTTCTCTCAATAAGAACAGGAATTCCGCCTTGTTCAGCCTAGAGTTTTTTTCCTGGTGCGTGATTGAAATTGATTCAATGAAATAGTATCCATGCGAAAAATAGTTTTCCATTTCAAACAAAAGCGCCTGCAGTTCCTGGTGTTTTTCCAAAAACCTTCTTTTCTTGATTAATTCCATTTCGCTCAACAAATCAAAAGTGGCAGGGTTTTCGAAGTTGAGGCTTGCAAGCGAGGCCTTTCCGGCCCTCTCAAGGCTCAATATCCTGTTCCGTGCGAGCTCCTGCGTTTTCTCATAAATGTTTTTGTAAGTGGCTTTGCCTGACCTTTCCTTTGCCCGATCCTTGAGGTTGCTTATTGAAATGCTGCTGCCGAGGCCGCTGCCAAGCGCATCCAGTATTTTAAAAGACAGTTCATCCATACAAACACCAATTATGTCATTAAAGATATAATATTATATCTTTAAGGATATACTTAAAAACTAAGCCTTTTAATCGGCAACAGGAAACTTTCAAGGAAACCGCGCTTCGGCGAGGGAAGGGCGTCATGTAGGCAAAATTCAAAACCTGAAAGAAAAAAACAAGGAGGTGGCGAAAAAAAAGTTTGAAGAGGAGGGCGAGAGGCTATACTCCTAGGAAAAGCAACAGTCTGAAGAACAGGCCGCCGATTATTATTGCGAAAACGATTTCGAATACGGTTATATAGAGTGCTCTCTGCCAGCCGGTTTCCTTGACGAGTGCCGCTATGGTGGAAGCGCATGGTATGTACAGCATGGTGACCAGCGCGAACACCAGCATTTGCACTGGCGACATTATTAGAGCGAAGTTGGTTGTGCCCATCATGGCGGCGAGCATGACAAGGGTGAGTTCTTTTCTGAGAATGCCGAATATCAGGAGAATTCCTGTTATGGCAGGAAGGCCCAGCCATCCTATTGTTATAGGGGAAAGGATGCCTGAGATGGCGTCCATGGCGCCAAGTGCTTCCATTGACTTGATGGCAAGAGTGGCTGCTATGATTATGGGAAATGCTATATATGTGAAGTCCTTGACCTTGAACCATGTCTGCTTTAGAAGTGTCTTGAGATGCGGCACTCTTAGGGACGGCATTTCCATTATAAGGCCGGAAGGCTCGCCTGGAAATGCCTTGAAGGCTATTCTGCCAAGTATGAAGATTATCAGCGCGTCGATTATGTAAAGGCCGAGTGCCCACCAAATGCCTACAAAGCGTCCGACCAATCCGAGGATGACTGTGGTGACGGCGGCGCACGGTATCAGCGTCGTTACAAAGACCGCTATCAATCTTTCCCTGTGAGTTTCCATAATCCTGCAGGAGAGGCAGGCAGGCACGTTGCACCCGAACCCCATCATGAGTGGAATGAATGCCTTGCCGTGCAAGCCTATCAAGTGCATGGCGTTGTCCATAAGGAAGGCTATCCTTGCCAGATATCCAGTGCTTTCCAGAAGCCCCAATAACAGGTAAAACGGCAGTATATATGGTATGACCACGGTAAGGGTTGCTATCACCCCTTCAATCAAAGCCATCACAAAACCACCGGCTATGCCTGTCATCAGTGGTTCGAGTGGTTCTTTGAATATAATGAACCACGCCTCTATGTAGCTTGCCAGGAGGTTGCCGAACGTGAAAATGCCCAAGAATGACACAAGAAGTACTGCTATCATAAGCGGGTAACCAAACACCCTGCTGGTGATTATGTCGTCTAGCTTTTCTGAAAGGCTTTTGGCCTTCTTTGCCCTGTGTTGCACTTTTGGGGCTATGGTTGCAGCCATGCCATAGATTTCGCATGCCATTGCAGTGGAACACGAATGGTCGTGCAGGTGTTCCACTAAGTTGGAGGCGTCGTAAACGTCTTTGAGGAGGTCTTTTGCGAATGGCAACTTCTTTATCTCTTCGTCGCCCTCAAGCAACTTTATTGAAAGCCATCGCTTTGAATACCCGGAAGCAGTCGTTTTCAGCTTTCCCTGCACTGAGGATATGGCGTTTTCTATTTCCTTTCCGTACTTTATGGACTTCGGTTTCTGGGATTTTTCAATGACTTCCAAGGCCTTTTCAAGAACCTCTGCTATGCCCTGTGACTTCACTGCCACAGTGGGTATGACCGGGATGCCGAGCTCCTTTGAAAGCTTCTCACAGTCTATGCTTATGCCTTTTTCCTTTGCAATATCTATCTGGTTGAGGGCCATTACCATTGGCCTTCCAAGCTCCATGAGCTGGAACGTGAAATAGAGATTGCGCTCAAGAGCCGACGCGTCTACAACATTGATGACCACATCAGGCTTCTCGTTGATTATGTATTCGCGGCTTATAACCTCCTCAAGCGAGTAGGTTGAGAGAGAGTATATGCCTGGCAGGTCTATGACGTCTATCTCGCGGCCATTGTGGTGCAGGGTGCCCTCGGCCTTCTCAACGGTCTTTCCAGGCCAATTGCCTATGTGCTGGTGCAATCCTGTTAAGTGGTTGAATATGACGGACTTGCCCACATTGGCGTTACCAGCAAGGGCTACTGTTATCTTCCCTATTTTCCCACCTTAACAAACACCTTGGCTGCCATTCCCTGGCCTATCACAAGACAGGAATCGCGTACGCATATTTCAACAGGCCCAAAAAATGGCGCGGAACGCATAATCTTGACTTTTATGCCAGGCGTCAATCCCATGTCCTCAAGCCGTTTTACTGCGCAGGCGCCTATCCCCATGCTGACTATCGCCCCTTCCTCGCCATCCCTCATCTCGGCAAGGCTTATAATGCCCTTTTTTCTCGGAGAATCCATCTTCTTCTTCAGGATGGCCTCCAATTCATCAGAAATGTAATGCTCAAGCCTGCAGGCCTCGTCATGTATCCTGAGCCCATGCAGGCCCATGCCTTCAAGGAAGCGCTCAAGCAGCCTGTGCCTTCCCAGAATTTTATTGCCAATTCTCTTTCCATTTAATGTCAGTTCTATGTCCTTGTATGGCGCGTACTTGACATAGCCTTTCTTCGCCAGAGTCCTGAGCATCTCTGAGACGCTTGCAGGGGAAACATCCAGTTTTTCAGCAAGGTTTGTGGTGTTTAACTTCTCCCCTTTCTCCACGAGCCTGCACAAAGCCTCAAGGTATTCTTCAACGCTTTCAGTTGAATGCAGCCTTTCGTGCCTTTTATGTCCAACCATCACCAATATTTATGCACTCCGACTTTATAAATCTTTAGGCATGCCTAACTTCTAAACAACAGTTCCAAACAAAGAAGATTAACGGCTTGAACTGGCATTATCTCAAACTTGCTGCCGAGCTTCCCCCCTGCATTTTTAACAGGCACAATGGCTTACATCTGCATGGGCCAATTGCTGCCAACCGCATACGCCTGTGCAGGCGGAAAACAGCACGCCGTTACTTTTGCCTTCCTGCTCGGAAGCCTGGTATTGGGCATAACGCTGATACTGCTTTCCTGAAAATTGCCAGCGCAACGCAAACACGCCTTTTTTTAAAGTTATGCATATATATTCATAATTAGTAATGAATAAACATTCAAAAAGAGGTGAAGTATATGCCAGGAATGGACGGAACAGGCCCCTTCGGAGACCCAAAATGGAATTGCAGGCGCAGCTACGGTGCAGGCGCTGCTTTCAGGGGCGGAATGGGCTTTGGAAGAGGGGCAGGCAGGGGCTTTGGCTGGAAAAACCAGCAAGGTTCCACCGCAACAGAACCAATAGCCTTAACGAAGGCCGAGGAAAAGAAAATCCTTGAAGCCGAACTGAAACAACTAGAAGCCGAAAAGCAGGCTGTCGAGCAAAAACTGAAAGAAATGAAATAACCGGCTTTTTGCCCAAAAATGCCGGAACGGGAGGAATGAAAAATGTATTCGCAGGAAGTCGAAAACACAGACTTAAAGAAAGCAAGGCAAAGCCTGATCGAGGAACTGGAAGCAATAAACTGGTATGAAACCAGAATAGAAAATGCAAAGAATGAAGGGCTAAAGAAGATTCTTGAACACAACAGGGATGAAGAAAAAGAGCATGCGGCCATGCTAATGGAATGGGTCAGAAAAAACGATGCAGAACAGGATAAGGCATTCAAAGAGCATGATTAAATATGCCGAGGCCGAGACTCTGCAGAATTGTTGGCTTGCCGCCAAACGTGACATACTTCAAGCCGGCAGGAATAAGAATTGTCGACTTGGAGGAAACAATCCTTGCAGTGGACGAATTTGAAGCAGTAAGATTAAAGGACTTGCTTGGCTTGGAACAAGAGGAATGTGCAAAAAAAATGGGAATCTCCCAGCCCACCTTCCACCGCCTGATATTATCTGCAAGAAAAAAAATAGCCGACGCCATAGTAAACGGCAAAGCAATCAGGATAGAAGGGGGAAACTTTAAAATGCTAAAGCCAAAAACCGCAAGACCCGGAAGAAGGCAAGGGTGTGGGGGGTCGTCCTGACTTGCACCAGTTCCAACTGCGGTACACAAAACAAAAAATGCCCCGACTGTGGCAAACCATTAAAAGAGGTGACTAAATTGAAAATAGCAATCAGTTCAAAAGACAAAAATCTGGATGGCATTGTAAGCGAAGTGTTTGGAAGATGCCCCTACTTTCTTATCGTGGAAACTGACGGCAAAAGAATCCTGAAAACAGAGGCCATAGAGAACGCGAGCGCAAACCAGGCTGGCGCAACAGGAATTTCAGCTGCACAAGCAATGGCAGAAAAAGGAGTAAACGCAATAATAGCAGGCAACATCGGTCCAAGAGCACTTGAAGTATTCAGGCAGTTCGGCATCGAAACCTTTCAAGGAAAAGGGCTTGCAAAAGATGCTTTGGGGAAATTTTTAGACAGCAAACTGCCAAAGTTCCAATGATTCATAATTATCGGTGAAAAAAATGCAGGACTACAATGAAACATCGGAAAAGATAACCGAACGGATGAATAAAATAAAAAGAAAAATTGGAATAGTAAGCGGCAAAGGAGGCGTTGGAAAAAGCGTTTTAACCGCGCTTTTAGCCTGCGGCCTGGCATCCAAAGGAAAAAAAGTCGGGCTTCTTGACGCCGACATCACCGGGCCAAGCATTCCAAGGCTGTTTGGAATCAAAGGAAAACCGATAATAGCAAACAACAGCATTATCCCGCCAACCGCAAAAAACGGATTGAAACTAATGTCCGCCAACCTCCTTTTAGAGGAAGAAGACGCTCCCGCAATCTTCAGAGGCCCTCTGCTAGCCAACGCCATCCGACAATTTTTATCTGATGTCGAATGGGGCGAATTGGACTATTTATTTATTGATTTCCCGCCCGGAACAGGGGATATTCCATTAACAATCATGCAATCCATACAGCTTGACGGCATTATTTTTGTAACCTCGCCGCAAAAACTCTCGTTCATGATAGTAAAAAAAACAATAAACATGGCAAGAGAAATAAAAGTCCCGGTTATCGGCTTGGTGGAAAACATGGCTTTCATCAGGTGCCCAAAATGCAATGAACTGCTTTACCCGTTCGGAAAGCCGGAAGCCGAAAGGGCAGCAAAGGAAGCCGGATTAAGCCTAATCGGGAGGCTGCCGATCGACCAAGAAATCAGCAGGCTTTCAGATGAAGGAAAAATCGACGAATACAAAGACCATTCCATCGAACAAATAATTGCAGGAATAGAAAAATATGAGGAGGGGCATAAATGAAAATAGTCATTCCAACTGAAGGCCGAGCCGGCCTAAAAGACAAAGTCTCACAGCATTTCGGGAGATGCAACACCTACACCTTCATTGACGAAAAAGGCAAAATCCTCGAAATAATAAAAAACACAAGCGAACACATGGGCGGAAAAGGCCTTCCACCGGAACTCATGAAAGCCCACAATGCAAACATCCTTTTATGCAAAGGCCTAGGCCCAAGGGCGCTTGACCTGTGTTTCCAATTCGGCATCGAAGTGTTCGTTTTCGACGGGCAAACAGTCCAAGACTTCTTCAATGCCTGGAAAAACAATTCGGCAAAAAAAGCTGGTGCAGACGACATATGCGAGGAACACAAGCAATGAAAGGAATCTACACCCTGCTAATAAAAATAAGCAGGACCACAAAAGCAAAAATTGGCTCTTTGGGCGAAATAACCTTCCCCAAAGGCACTTACGCATACGTCGGCTCAGCGCAAAACAGCCTGGAAAAGCGAATTGCAAGGCATAAGTCAAAAAAGAAAAAGATATTCTGGCACATCGATTACGTTCTCGCACTGAAATGCGCAAAAATAATCACAGTGCTTTACAAAAAAGCCGGAAAAGCCGAAGAATGCAGGATTGCAAGAAAACTGTCAAAAACCGGAACACCGGTAAAAAACTTCGGCTGCTCAGACTGCAAATGCGAATCGCATTTCTTCAAAATTGAAAACCATAACAAACTTTCGGATTGGGGGTTTAAATATGGGGAATTTTAAGGCTGAAATGTTCAACAAAAAAGCTGCTGGGCCAAAAAGCAAGCCTGGCAAGGTTTTGACTGCGATTGCCATTAAAAAAGGCCAAAAAATCGCAGATATCGGCACAGGAGGCGGCTATTTTTCACTCAGGTTCGCAGAAATAGTCGGGGAAAAAGGCAGGGTTTATGCAGTTGACACAAACAAAGACTTTTTGGAATTCGTGGAAAGCCAAGCCAAAGAAAAAGCATTAAACAATGTAATCACAGTCCAAGCCCAAAACCTCAAATCCAGCCTGCCTGAAAAAGGACTGGATTTAATATTCCTCCGCAATGTCTCCCACCACCTAGAAAACAGAACGGACTACTTCAAATCCTTAAAGCCATTCCTGAAAGACAGCGGGCAAATCACAGTAATAGAATACAAAAAAGGCAAGCCCTGGACTTTCCGCGGAATATGCGGCCACCACGTCCCCAAAGAAACCATCATGCGCGAAATGAACGAAGCAGGCTATGCATTAGAAAAAGAATTCGATTTCCTGCCGGAACAACACTTCACAATTTACTCAAAAAAACAAAAAGGGCAAAAAACATGAAAATAGCGGTAACCGGCGGCAAAGGCGGCACAGGCAAGTCAATGGTCGCAACATCGCTCGCAGTCGAATTCGCAAAAAACCAAAAAACAATGCTCGTAGACGCAGACGCCGAATGCCCAAACGACCACCTGCTCCTGTCAATCAAACAAAAAAAACACTCAAGCGTACTCCAGCCAATCCCGAAATGGAATTTCAAAAAATGCACAAAATGCGGAAAATGCGCAACAGTATGCAAGCAAAACGCCATCGCCTTCGTAAAAGGCAAATACCCGGCCTTTGTTAGGGGCGTTTGCGTTGGCTGCAAAGCATGCATAGTCGCCTGCCCGCAAAACGCAATAAGCGAAACAAAAAAAGAAATCGGAACAATTTACACAGGAGAAAACTACGGCGTGCGCCTTGTCTCATCAGAACTCAAGTTAGGCGAACTGGCTTCAGGCGAGGTGGTCGCAGAAGTCAGAAAAGTTTCACAAAAAATAAACGAGAAAACAAAAAGGGAAGTCATGCTAATTGACTCGGCAGCGGGAATAGGCTGCCCCGTGATTGCCTCGCTGGCAGGCACAGACTACATTGTGGCAGTGACAGAACCAACGCCTTCAGCGCTACACGACCTGAAAAGAGTCTTATACCTTGCAGAGCATTTCAACATAAAACACGGCATCATAATCAACAAATCAGACCTCGACAAAAAATTCTGCCAAAAAATAGAAAAATTCGCAAAACAAAAAAACATTCCAATATTGGGCAAAATACCTTACAGCCAAGATTTTGTTGATTCAACAATAAAAATGAAGCCGATAACCGAAACAAAGCCCCAATATAAAATATTTTTTAATCAGAAAATCAAAAAAATAATGGGCGGATGCTGAATGGATGCTTTAATTTGGATACTATTAAGCACATTTATGGTCAGTTTAATTTCTTTTTTGGGAATTTTGACTTTAATCATCAATGACCGGCATCTTGAGAAAATAGTAATGGCGCTTGTTGCCCTGTCCGCGGGAGCCCTAATGGGGGGCGCGTTTTTGCATTTGATACCAGAAGCCGTTGAGAAATTCTCTGATTATAACATCTTCATCTATATCTTGGTTGGATTTGTCGTTTTCTTTTTCATTGAAAAAATTCTTCACTGGAGGCATTGCCACCTAAAAAAATGCCCAATCCATACCTTTGCGTACATGAACCTTTTCGGGGACGCCGTCCACAATTTCATCGACGGCATGATAATCGCCGCAAGCTTTTGCATAGACATCCCGCTAGGGATAGCAACGACACTGGCAGTAGCAATCCATGAAATTCCGCAAGAGATCGGGGACTTTGGGGTTTTAATTTACGGCGGGTTCAGCAAATTCAAAGCGTTGTTCTGGAATTTCATATGCGCGCTCACCGCGGTTTTTGGCGGGGTTTTTGGCTATTTCTTATCCGGTCACATGGAAAGTTCAACAATCTTTTTGCTGCCTTTTGCTGCAGGCGGATTCATTTACATCGCAGCATCCGACCTAATCCCTGAAATCCGAAAAGAAACAAATCTCATAAAATCCCTAATAACTTTCGGAACTTTTATTCTGGGGATTGGCCTCATGCTCGCAGTGAAATTGATTATGCACGGATAACTGAGAGGCTTAAGCCAAACTCACCGAACCTGAATTCCATAAATCTTTTTTAAAGACAGGCAACGGCCCGACCTTTGCACGCCAAAATGTTAATAGGGTTTCATTGGCAAGAGCCAACAGACGCCATGCTTGCAAGCCTGCCCTGCTTCACGCCTTTCGCGCTAATAAGAGAATTGGCAAGGAATTCAATTCTTTTAGCCTCCCCCCTTGCAACAATAACCTCAAGGCAATTGCCATGGTCAAGATGCACATGAAGGCTTGAAAGGATAAGATTGCCAGAACAATGCTGCAATTCCGTGAGCTTGTCCATCACTCCGCGCTTGTGATGATCATACAATATCGTTATCGTGCCGACCGCATTGCCGCCCTCTTGCCATTCAATTTTTGAGAGATATTCACGGAAAACATCAGCCACAGCCTTGGAACGGTTCGAATAGGCTTTTTTCGCAATCGCTTTCTCAAATTCAACGGCAAGCTCCGCAGGAAGCGAAACAGCAATCCTCCTCACTTTCCCCATAACACCGCCTTACCGCAAGTCGCATTATTACGATGCACTCCGGAAAGTATTACAAATATTACATTTTTAATACCAATCAAGGAAAAACTATCTGGAATAGTTTAGGGTGGACTGCAATGTGGCTTATAACATCATTTATCGCGGCAATAATTGCCACCGCAGCATGGGCTTTTGCCCCCAAAAAATACAGGCTCGATTTCCTTGCCTTAATGTTATGGGGCCTAGCAACAATGGTTTTAGTCGACCACTTGATGGGCTTCGAGGGCGGACAGTTCATTAAAATGGAAACAGACGGCTTAATCGCAAACGGAACAGTCCTCGGAATAGCGATGCTTATGCCTATACTCATTATCTGGGAAATAAGGATAGTAATAGCAAAACTGAAAGGAGAAATTACAACGGGGTGAAAAAAATGGCTTGCTTTACAGCACCAATGACTGCAGGAATAATCACTACAATTTTCAAGAAAAAAATACCAAAAAAATACCACATTAGCTGGCTTAACACTCTTTTATGGGGCGGAACAATAGGCCTGGCATTAGAACACACAGCGCACCAAGAAATCGTGCCATACTTCCCCTACCTCACAGCAATGAAAAGCGCCGCCGACACCGCAACCATGCTCAACGAAATAGCCACAACCGGCATAGCAATGATTTTAGCCTGCATGGCAGTCTGGGCAGCGATGGTCACAATAGAATCTGCAATAAAAACAGCGAACAAAACCAAAGCAAGACAACCGGTATAAGCGCAGAAAAAAGAGCATTCAAGGAGGCTAAATCTCACTGCTTTCGACGAGCCAGATTCCCTTAAATTGACTTGAAATTTCCAACCAAAAAAGCAAGCCGGATAAATTAAATCAATCAACACAATAAAAAACAACAAAGCCATAGTAACTACTATTCATGGACTCCCTGCTCCTTGAAATGAGCCTCGGTTTGGTCTAATTCCATCGCCAGCTCGCCAGGGATTTAAAAATCTAAACCTCCAAGCCCCCAATTCAGGAAAGGAGCCGTTTTCAGGCTTTAAATCTGATTTAAAGCAAGCAATTTTAGGTCTGGATTTGGATAACTTAGATTGAGGCAAATCTAAGTTGTCATTTCCGGAACCACCTGCTTTTTCAGCTCTGCAAAAGCCTCTTGGAGCTTGGTAGGGTTTTGCTTTGAAAGGTTTTGGACCAGGTCAAGCAGTTGAAGCAAAACTATGGAGCTTTGGTCAGAGCTCTCCCTGACTTTCTCCATTTCCAGCATTGCACTCGGCTTCAAAGGCAGCCAGCATTTCTCGCAGATTTCATTGTTTGGGTCATTCTTGTTGCCGCAGCGCGGGCAAGGCTCTCTCTTCAACAGATCTTCTTCCTGCTCTTCTTTTTTCAAGCCGTGCAGTCTAAGGATGGCATCATCAACCTGTTTTCCAGACAAGTGAATGTACCTTGCAGCCATGCGCGAGTCCTGCACCCAGCCAAAATACTCCTTCATTAGCGCTTCCGTCAAGTGCTGTGATAAATAGGTTGCCCTGGAATGCCTGAAATTATGGGGATTCACCGGCTTCTTGACTTTCGCTCTTTTAGCCACACACTTCAGCATTTTCATTATATAACGGTGTGTGAGCTGCTCGCTGCCGTTCTGTTCTATGGAAATCCATAAAGGCGCTTCAGGATTGTTAGAATTTGGGTGGGCATTCAGCCATTCAACCAGGTAGGGAGCGGAGTTGATTAGGCGGATTCTCCTCATTCCGGTTTTCCCATCAACGAGAATGCGGCAGCCGAATTCATCAAATGAAATGTTTTTGACCTGCATTCCACCAATCTCTCCAATCCTTGCCCCGGACTCCCAGAGCACTGCAATCAAAGCCTTGTCCCTCTTGTTGAAAGCAAACTTTATCAGGTCCTTTACTTCCTCTTGGTTCAACAATTCTTCAGGCAATTTCATTGAATTGCTTGGCCCGCTGCACTTATACCATTTCGTGCATTCAGCTTCCTCGCCGTTGTTCAACCATTTAAAGAAAGATTTCAAGACAACCTTGTCAGTGGCAATCGAGGACTCGGCGCGGCCCTCTTTTTGCATCATCAAGAAGAGCTTTTCTATGTCTTTTCTAGCAAACCCATCCAAATCTTTCTTCAGCCTTCGCACTATCATGCGCAGGCTGATGGAGTTCCTTATCACCCTGGCTTTGCTTAGGCCGCGCGAGAAATTGAAGTCGTTGTACTGCAATATCAGTTTCCTGTTTTTGGCTGAAGTTTTTTCCGCTTTCACGCGGCGGGTTTCGTCTTCGAGCATTTTGTCGAAGTCATGCAATTTTTTTCTCATAACCTCACCTTCCTCAACCGAAACCCTTTTAAAAAGGTGAGGCAACGAACCCAGAGGGCCATGCACGGGCCAGGATTCGAACCTGGGAACGCACTAAGCGGCCAGCTGTTTCAGGTCAAAGCCTCTTAAAGGCAGAGCCTCCTAAAGCTGGTGGGTTTGGCCACTTCCCTACCCGTGCAATGTAATGATATTGTGCGCTTTGGTTTTTTTAAAGTAGGCTTTTCCAAGCAACGCACCAATAGCTTTTTTTACCTGCGCCAGCTAATTCTTAGCATGGCGCGAATGATTAAACCGAGGCGGGCGGTCTTTTCGCTTCCCGGCAAATTCAGGCCTTTCGCCGACAAGTATTTCCTGCGCTCCCGCGGCATCCTTGAAAAGGAAGGGTTGAATCCCAGGGTGAAATACCAGGTTTTTTTCCAGAAAGGGCCCGGCATTGTTTGCGGAATAGATGAAGCGATTGCAATAATCAAAAAATACGCCGGAAATCCAAGTGAAATAAGAATAAAGGCCCTCTATGACGGTGAATGCTATTCCGCAAAAGAAACCATAATGGAAATCGAAGGCCCGGTGCAGGACTTGGTTGCATTGGAAACAATGTATTTGGGGGTTTTGAGCGCAGGCACCACAATTGCCTCTGCAATGCATGAAATCTGCTCGGCTGCAAAAGGAAAAGAAGTGTATTATTTCGGGGCAAGGCACTGGCGCTTCGAGTCAGACCGCGAGCTCTCCTATGCGGCGTGGGTCGGCGGCGCAACCGGGGTGAGCACTGACATCGGCGCCTCCTCTTTTGGCGGAAAAGGAATGGGGACGATTCCGCACGCGCTGGTTTTGGTCTTCGGCGATACAGTAAAAACAACTGAAAAATTCGAAAAGCAGTTTGGCAATGAAAGCAAGGTGATTGCCCTCATTGATACTTATAATAAAGAAATAACTGATTCACTGCGCGCAGCAGAAGCGCTCGGCAAAAAATTGCATGCTGTGAGGGTAGACACGTGCTGGGAAAATCGCGGAGAAGGAACAAAGCACGGGAAAGGTGTTACGATTGAATTGGCAAGGAAAGTGCGGAAGGCCCTTGATGAAAAAGGCTTTGGGCATGTGGGGATTTTCCTTTCTTCAGGCTTCAATGCGAAAAAGACCGCGGAGTTCATGGATGCTGAAAAGAAATACGGGAAATTCTTTGATGCGATCGGCACAGGCTCTGTTTTCGATTTCAGGTTTGCCACTTCGGATATTGTCAAAAAGGAAGGAAAGCCCAGCCATAAAACGGGGAGGCCTGCAAGGCCGAACAAAAGATTGCATTTGGTGCGGTAAGGCGGTTGGTCTTTATGGATTCAGCCTTGATTGTAATCGACATGCAGAACGATTTTTCGCTGAAAGGCGGCGCATTGTATGTGCCTGAAGGCGAGCAGGTAATTCCTGTAATCCTTGAATTGCTGAAAACCGCTTCCGCAAAAAAAGTGCCTGTTGTGTTCACAATGGACTGGCACACAGAAAACGACCCTGAGTTCAGCGCGGAAAACTGGCCGAAGCACTGCGTTATCGGGTCGAAGGGCGCGGAATTTGTGGAAGAACTGAAAGCATTTGCCGAAAAAAGCTTTGCCGTGAAGCAGCCCGGCCATGACAAGTTTCCTGGCACGAACCTTGGGGCGTTCCTAAAGAAAAACCTTGTAAAAAAGATTTTCTTCTGCGGGCTTGCGACAGAATACTGCGTTAAATTCACTGCGCTGACAGCCAAAGGCCTCGGCTTCGAAGTGTTCGTTGTTCGGGACGCAATCAGGCCAGTGGATTACCGCGACGGCCTCGCGGTATTGCGCGAACTGGAAGAAAAAGGCGTAAGGATTGTTTCTGCAGAAGAGGCCGCTGGTCGCTTCAGTCGGAGCGGCGGCAGATAAACCCATCCCTTTAAAATAGGATACGGATATTTTTCTTATTTGTATAATTTGTGTGATTGGTATGAAAAATATGAAACACAAAATCTGCGAGGGCCACCTTATAGGGATGTCCAAGGTCGGCGGCAGGGGCCAAGTGGTCATTCCGAAGGAAGTCAGGGATCTTTTCGGCATAAAGGCCGGGGACAACCTGATAATAATCGGCGACGAGGGGGAAAGGATTGTCCTCATCAAGCCGGAACAGCTGGAGGAATTTGCGACAAGGCTGCTGCAGAGCGTTAAAAACATCAAGGGCTCGAAGGGCACAAAATTTTTGAAGAAGACATCGATTGACAGTTTTGCTTGAAAATTATTTTCATGACTTGGAGGTCGTTTTGAATGAAAAAATACGTTTTGCCAGTTTTTTTTGTTTTGCTCCTGCTCGGATCCGCCAGCGCGGCGTCTTGGGCGTTCTACCTGCTGAAGGTTGACTCTTCGTCCTACAGCCCGTCAACGGTTTATGCCGGCAGCGAGATAGCAATAGCGGTGGATTTCAAGAACAGCACGATGGTGAAAGCGACTGACATAAATCTTGTTCTTCCCCCGGGGCAGTATTTTGAGTCGCTGGAAACCGAAAAGCAGGTTGCGGAAATACTCTCAAATGAAACAGAAACCGTTGTTTTCAGGATGAGGGCGAAGGAAGGCATTCCGGCAGGCAGGTATGTTTTCTCGCTGCAGATGAAGTACAAGAACCTCGGGGAAACCGTCACCGATTATGCTAACGTTTCGGTCGCTGTTTCGGAAATCTACAGGGTTTCAATCGACAGCCTTAAGGTCTCGAACTATTACCCGCACATAGGTGAGGAAGTCGTGGTCACGGCCGGGATTAAAAACACCGGCTCCATCGAGGCAAGGAATGTTGCAACAGAATTTTCGCTTATAGGCGCAAGCGATTTCGGCAAATTTATCCTGCTGTCAGAAACCAAGGGCGACCTTGGCGGAATTGCGGCCGGCGAATCCAAGACAGTCGAATTCAGGCTCAAGCCAAGCGAAAAAATCGACCCGGAGGTTTATTCCTTCAAGGTGATAGCGAACTGCGTCAACTGCGACAAGAATGCAGAGGAAAAATTCGCACTGCAGGTTTACGGCACACCGGAGCTCATAGTGTCCGGCATAGACTATTCAATAAAGGGCAAGGACGGCAAAAACCTGGTGCAGGGCGAGACATTTTCGCTTTCTGTCCAGCTCGACAATCTTGGCAAGGAGAATGCGAAAAAGGTCGAAATAGAGGTTGTGGCCGATGATTCCATTATCGGGCCGAGAAAGTCCTATGTCGGGAACATTGACGCTGACGATTCGAGCGCAGGCCTTTTCGACCTTGTGGTGTCTGAGGGCTCGACGGTCGGCTATCATGATGTCGGGATACTAATCACCTATATCGACGAGCTCGGCCAGCCCCAGAAAATGGAGGAAAAATATTCCTTTTATGTTTCCAAGCTGCCTGAGCCGAACCCGTACATCCCGTACGTCTTCGTAATAGTCATCCTGGCAATGCTTTACCTCATCATCAAAATGGTGTTCAGGCAGCTTGCCATAAGGAAACTGTGAAGGTCTGCGCAAGGCTTGGTTTGAATGATAAAGCTGTCCTTCCTTAACCTCTTCAGGAGGAAGAGCCGCACCTTCCTTTCAGTGCTCGGCATAGCCATCGGGGTTGCCGCAATCATCGGCCTGATGTCGGTTGTGGACGGTATCACCCAGGAATATGAGGGCATCATCGGCGGCATGCAGGGCGTCTGGGCCTGGGAAAAGGGAGTGGCGGACAATTCGCTCTCGAGACTTGATGCTTCTTACGGTGCCGAAATAGCGTCCATGCAGGGCGTGCGCGTTGTTGTCCCTGAGCTCTGGCTTGTCCCGTCATCGGTTGACGGCAAGCCTTTGAGCCTTAGTGCGGCATCGTCGATTTCAAGCATCCCTTCAATTTATGCTGTTGACCTCACCGCATACAACAAGCTGCGGAGCAATATCTGGATCGGCGAGCTTGCGGAGGGCAGCATGCTCAAGCCTGGCGAGTCAGGCTATGTTTTGATCGGCCAGGGCATCAAGGAGAACATGCATAAGTATGTGGGTTCGACGATAAAATTGAACGACAAAAAATTCAGGGTCAAGGGCATTCTTAAAACTGAATCAGAGATGTACGGCGGCCTTATTTTCATGAGCATAGAGGACGGAAGGGAGATTTCAGGCACGCCGAGCGACATTGTACACACTTTCTTTGCGGAACTCCAGAATCCGGCTGAAGACCAGGCAATGGCAACGAAAATGGAGTTCAGGATGGGCGACAAGATTGACTTTATGACCACATCCGACCTTTCGAGCATTTTCTCTGGAATCCTCGGCTCTTTCAACATAGTTGCCGTGCTTGTCGGGGGCCTTGCGGCCTTTGTCGCAGGCGTTGGAATAATCAACACAATCCTGATGAGCGTTCTCGAAAGGACGAAAGAGATAGGCTCGATGATGGCTGCTGGCTGGACCGGCGGCGATGTGATGAAGATGGTTCTTTACGAGTCTGTTTTCATCGGAATGCTCGGCGGGATTGCCGGAATAACCCTCGGTTTCCTGGTTTCCGAGGCCGCTAAAGGCTACGGCCTTCCCTCGGTTGTCACGACAGCAGTGATAATAAATTCTTTTGTTTTTGCGATGGCGCTCGGCCTTGCCGCAGGCATCTATCCTGCCTGGAGGGCGAGCAAAATGAACCCTGTAGAGGCGATCAGCGGCGGTTAGGGATTTGTGTTTAAGGAGCATGTGTGGGTGAGATGCGATGGCGAGTCTTATTGAGGCAAGGAATGTCACGAAAAAATATAAAATGGACAAAGTTATAGTGGAGGCACTGCGCGGAGTTTCCATAAAAATCGAGAAGGGCGACTTTATAGTGATTGTGGGCCCGAGTGGTTCTGGCAAGAGCACCCTGCTCCACCTTTTGGGCGCGCTTGACAGGCCGACAAGCGGGCAGGTTTTGGTCGACGGCAAGGACATTTCGAAAATGGACGACTGGAGCCTTGCAATGATCAGGCGCAAAAAAATAGGGTTTGTTTTCCAGTCCTTCAACCTCATCCCGACGCTTAACGCCCTCGAAAACGTGATGATTCCGCTTGAGCCTGTGAAAATGGACATGAATGAGGCGATCAGCAGGGCGCAGGGGCTCCTCGAACTGCTTGACTTGAAGGACCGCATGCTCCACAAGCCCGGCGAACTGAGCGGAGGGCAAAGGCAGCGCGTTTCGATTGCGCGCGCCCTAATAAACGACCCGGAAATAATTTTGGCTGACGAGCCGACAGGCAATCTTGACACCGTGACAGGCAGGAAGGTTGTCGAGGCAATGCTGCACTGGAACCAGGACCACGACAAGACCTTTGTGCTTGTCACCCACGACCCGAGCCTGCTCGATTTCGCGACAAGGAAGGTTTACATAAGGGACGGCCTGATTGACGTGCAGGAAAACAACAAGCCGAAAAAGACAGCGGCCGCGTACCATAAAGGTTAAGGAAATGCAAAGGAAAGGATTTTAATGATAAAAATGGCATTTTACAATCTTTTCAGGAGGAAAAGCCGCACCTTTCTCTCGGTTTTCATGATTGCGGTCGGAGTCCTTTCCATAATAGCGCTTGTTTCGATTGTCGACGGCCTTTTTGCAGATGTCCAGAGTGCGGTCGGGCAGCTTCAGGGCATAATGGTTTTCGAGAAGGGCGGCATGGGCCCGATGTATTCGCAGCTGGATGAGAGCTACGTGACAAAGCTCGAAAGCGTTTACGGCGTTAAAAAGGCCGAGCCTGTTGTGATGAGCCTTGCCAAATCGATTGAAGGCAAGGGCTCTGGTTTTGATTACATGAACATGGTAAGGCTTATAGGCACGGATTTTTCCCAGGCTTCTGAAGGCCAGTCTGTTTCAGGCACCACCGGTGAAATAGTCGCGGGCAGGCATATAAATCCCGGGGAAAAAGGCAAGGTCATAATCGGCACCGAAGTGCAAAAAACCTACAGCAAGTTTCCAGGGAACAGCATAAAAATCAACGGCAAAAAATTCCAGATTATAGGCGTTTACAAGACAGGCTCGAAGACATCCAACAACGCAATCCTTATGGACATCGATGATTTGAGGGAACTGATAGGCTTTCCTTCGAAAAAAGTGGGTTATTTTTCTGTGTCTGTCCAAAATCCCGAGGAAATAGACAAGATAGCAAAGCTTTTGAAGTTTAAATACGGCGAAAAGCTCCAGATTGCGAACACCGCGCAGTTCTCAGAATCAATTGCTGGCGCGCTCGGCGATGTAAGAAGCATGGTTTTCGCTGTTGCTGCAATTGCCGCGATCGTTGCAGGCGTTGGCATAATCAACACGATGCTGATGAGCATAATGGAAAGATTCAAGGAAATCGGCGCCTTGAAGGCGACAGGCTGGACCAATTCGAATATCATGGTCATGATTCTTTATGAGTCCGCATTTATCGGCATCATCGGCGGGGTATTGGGCTGCCTGTTCGGCATTGCGGTGAGCATTCCTTTGTCGCAGGCAACAGGCTTTGATATCCTTGTATCCCCTGAACTCCTGCTTGAGTCATTTGCCTTCGCTGTCTGCATTGGGATTGTCGCAGGGCTTTATCCCGCATGGAAGGCAAGCAAGTTCGACCCGGTCACGGCCCTGGCAATGGACTGAACCGCACAGCTGGTTGGTGCAGGCAAGTCAGCCTGTGCAGGCCAGGGCCGGCAAAAGCCTTATGCCTCTCTTTTGCCGAAAAGCCTGCCCTCAATTTTTGTTATTATCAAGGATAATGCTATGAAGGCGACCGCCCCCAAAACTATTCCGTCGAGTTCATTGATTGTAAGCGGCACAACCTTGAAGAAGGCGTTCAGAGGCGTGTACAGAACGGCTAGCTGCAGCGCTATTGATGCGGCGATCGCCATCCAAAGCCATTTGTTCGTGAAAAGTTTTGTCCTGAAGGAGGCCCTGACTGTCTGGACATTCACCATCTCGAATATGACAAACGAAGTGAAGGCCGCGGTCTGTGCCCTTATGAGCCTGTCTGCCATCGAAGAGCTGAAAAACTCGAATAAGAATATGCCTATTATGAGGGTTGCCTTTGTAATCCCTATGGCTGTAATCCAGAAGATCGCCCTTTTGTCTATCACTCCCTCGCCTTTTTTCCTTGGCTTCCTTTGCATCACGAATTCAGATTTGGGGTCAAGGCCCATTGCGATCGCGGGCAGGCCGTCTGTGAGCAGGTTTATCCACAAAAGCTGCGCCGCTGTGAGGATGACTGCGCCTGGCCCAAAATTTACCGCCAGCGCGAGCAGCGTGAAAATGAAAACCGCAAGCACTTCCCCTGTGTTCGATGAAAGCAGGTAATTCACGAATTTTTTGATGTTGTCGAAAATGCCGCGGCCTTCGGCTACGGCGTCCCTTATTGTCACGAAATTGTCGTCCAACAGCACCAGGTCGCTTGTTTCCTTTGCGACATCTGTGCCCCTTATTCCCATCGCTATTCCGACATCCGCGCGCTTGAGTGCAGGCGCGTCGTTCACCCCGTCGCCTGTCATTGCCACTATCCTGCCGAGCTTCTGGAGCGCCTCGAGTATTTTGACCTTGTGCGATGGGTCAACCCTTGCGAAGATCTCTGTTTTCTCCAGGGCTTTTGCAAGCTTTTCATCCGATATTTCCTCTATTTCGCATCCGCTGAGCGCGCCTTCGGCTGCAAAGCCGAGCTCTTTTCCGATGGCTTTCGCTGTGTTGATGTTGTCGCCTGTGACCATCACGACCTTTATGCCTGCCTTCCTGCAGTCCTCGAGCGCTTCCCTTACGCCGGCCCTTGGCGGGTCGATCATTCCCTGCATTCCGATAAAGACAAGGCCTTTTTCTATTTCTTCCTCTTTTGTTTCCTTTCCGATTTCCTTGTATGCAAAGCCAAGCACTCTCAATGCCTGCCCGCACCATTCCTCGTTCTTTTTGAGTATAATTTCCTTTCCCTTGGGCGACAATTTTTCCTTTTTGCCGTTAGACAGGATGTAAGCGCATTTGCCTATGAGGATTTCAGGCGCGCCCTTTGAATATGCTGTTTTTTTGCCGCCTTCCATGCAGACGACAGTCATCATTTTCCTTTCGCTCGAGAACTGGATTTCGTTCACCCTGTGGTGTTTTTCCCTTTCCAGCTTGGTGTCAATGCCTGCCTTTTCTGCGGAAACAATGAGCGCGATTTCAGTCGGGTCGCCCATGAATTTCTTTTTCCTGTGCTCGTCCGCGCCTTCGGTGGCGTCGTTGCACAAAACCCCGCATTTTAGGAGCTCTTCAAGCCTGTCAGGGTCTGATTCTTTTCCCTTAAGCGAAAATTTTCCATCTGTCGTGAAGCCCTCTCCGCTCACGTCGAGCTCTATGCCTGAAGAGAAGACCTTTCTGACTGTCATCACGTTTTCTGTGAGCGTTCCTGTCTTGTCAGTGCAGATCGTGTCGACAGAGCCGAGGCTTTCGGCGACAGGCAGCTTTCTTGCAAGCGCGTTTTTTTTCGCCATCGTCCTCACGCCGATAGTGAGCGCGAGCGTGACGATTGCAGGCAGGCCTTCAGGCACGGCCGCAACCGCAAGCGAAACCGCGGCCATGAAGATGTCCAGCGGGCTGCGGCTGGTGCCTAGGAAAAATTGCAGGGCCGCCACGATGGCAATGATTCCCAATACCATTATCCCGATTTTTTTGCCTAGCTTGTCCAGTTCAGCCTGGAACGGGGTCTGCTTTTCCTCTGTTTCCGCGACCTGTTCCGCGATTTTTCCGAGTTCTGTGCCCATCCCTGTGCCTGTGACAACTGCCCTTGCCCTTCCCCTGACCACAATCGTGTCCATGAAAACCATGTTCTGCCTTTCGGCGAGCACTGCGCCTGCATTCAGTGCGGCAACTGTTTTTGAGACAGGCAGGCTTTCCCCGGTCAAAGCGGATTCGTCTGTCTGGAGGTTTGCCTCCTCGATAATCCTTGCGTCCGCGGTGACCTTGTCGCCCTGCTCGAGGACAAGGATGTCGCCTGGCACAACAAGCTCGGAGTCGATTTCCTGGAGCAACCCGTCCCTTATTACGTTTGATTTCGGGGCGCTCAGTTTCTGCAATGCCTGTATGCTTTTCTCGGCCCTGTATTCCTGGATAAAGCCGATTATGGCATTGGCTATAAGGATTGCGCCTATAAGGATTGTGTCGAAAATCCTGTCCTCCTCGCCTGGGATAAAGCTCATGAGATAGGAGATGACGGCCGCTGCAATCAGGATTAAAATCAAAAAGTCGGTGAACTGGCTTATGAAAATCTTGAGCGCGCTTATTTTGGATTTTTTTTCAATCGCGTTTTTGCCGTATTTTTCAAGCCTTGCCTCGGCTTCCTTTGTGCTCAGGCCTTTTTTTGACGCCTCAAGTTTCCTGAAAACAGCCTCTGCTTCAAAGGAATGCCAGTCGGTCATTTTTTTCACGTGTTTTTTCAGGATTTATTCGGCCTCGGAGGCCCTTATAAGGGTGCACTGCGGCGACACTTCGACAAACCTCGAGACAGTGATGCCGAATTCAGGGCACTGGTTTTCCTTTAAGCCGTCGGCTTCTTCCCGCTGGCTGTGCGCGACATCGCACACCCAGCCCGGAACATTCCAGCCAGGGTTTTTTGTGCTCAGGCAGGGTCCTGGCTCAAGGTCGGCGCCGTTCTCCCTTGCCTCTTTGCATAATGCCTTGCATTCCTTCACTGCGTCTTCGGCTGCCGCTGCCGGGGTGTTGGTGGCCGCTCCGCCGTAATCCTTAAGCGAACAGCCTTGGAAAAGCAGTGCGAAGGAAAGCATTAAGGCAATTCCGAGGAAAACCACCGGTTTCATGGAACATATAAAAATAATAAAAGAATAAATAACCATGCCGGGATTGTTTTTTGGGCTGACGCACATGAAGGCATTTTCTTTGGCCATTGTTTCAGGAAACAGGCACAAATTCAATGAAATCAAAAAAAAGCTGGAGCCTTTCGGGATAAGGCTTGAATGGATAAAGGCAAGCCTTAAGGAAGGGAAAGGTTCGCTTGAAAAAACAGCAATTTCAAAAGCAAGGCAGGCCTTTTCAATCGTGAAGGCGCCTGTGATTGCGGAAGACACCGGGGTTTTCTTCGAGGCGTTCGAAAACTGGCCCGGCGCAAAGGCAAAAAGGGTTTTTGAAAAAATCGGCTTCAAAGGATTGCTCAAAAAAATCGAGGGCAAATCAAGGAAGGCGCGCTTTGAGACAATAATCTGCTTTACCGCGGACGGAAAAAAATTCAAGTCCTTCAAGGGCGTTTTCCGCGGCGCAATCTGCGGCGAAGTGCACGACAGGAACAAGGATGTTTTGCCCTACGAAAAAATCTTCATTCCGGCAGAGATGAAAAAAACGCTTTCCTCGCTGCCGCGTTCGGAAAAAAACAAATTCTCGCACAGGGCGCAAGCCGCAGAAAAGCTCGGGAAATGGCTGGAAGCGAACCTTTAAACGCTTTTTTTCGCTTCCATTATGGGTGGTGTTATGACTCAGAAGCTTCAGGTTTACAGGTGCAACATTTGCGGCAACATTGTCGAGGTATTGCATACAGGCGCCGGCACTTTGGTTTGCTGCGGCCAGCCGATGGAATTATTGCTGGAAAAATCGCAGGATATTGGGATGGAAAAGCATGTGCCTGTGATCGAAAAGACCGCAAACGGGTTTAAGGTCAAGGTGGGCTCGGTTGCGCACCCGATGGAGGAAGCGCATTTCATCCAGTGGATTGAGCTTCTGGCCGATGGGCATTCTTTCAAAAAATTCCTTAAGCCTGGCGAAAAGCCTGAAGCCGAATTCTGCGTTGGCGCGAAGGAAGTTTCCGCAAGGGAATACTGCAATCTGCACGGCCTATGGAAGAAATGATAAGGAATGGCCGGCAATCCTAAAATCCACAGGAACATTTACCTTCTCGGCATAGTCAGCTTCATCAATGACACCGCAAGCAAAATGATTCTGCCGATCCTGCCGCTTTTCATCCAGTCTATGGGCGGGGGCGGGCTTGCCTTCGGCCTGGTGGACGGGATAGGCGAAGCGGTCGCCGCAATCTTCAAGATTTTTTCAGGGAACCTTTCAGACAGGCTCGGCAAAAGGAAGCCGTTTGTTTTTTTCGGCTATCTTTTCGCCTCAATTTCTAAATTGCTACTGGCTTTCGCTTCATCCTGGCCGCTTGTGCTTGTCCTGCGGTCTTGCGAAAGATTGGGGAAAGGCGCAAGGGAATCGCCGAGGGACGCGCTGATAGCCGAATCGACCTCGATTGAAAACAGGGGGGCGGGGTTCGGCATCCACCGCGCGTTCGATTCCGGGGGTGCGGTGCTTGGCTCGGCCCTGGCGCTTGTTTTGTACTGGCTTTTCGGCTTTTCCTTTGCCGCGATTTTCCTTGTTGCCGGAATAATCTCTTTTGTTTCCATTGCGCCGCTTTTCGCGGTGAGGGAAAAAAAGGCGAAAGTGAAAACGGCTTCGCTTAAAATCGGCTTTTCCGCCCTGCCGAAAAACCTTCAGGCATTCATTCTGGTCGCGACAATTTTTGCCTTCGCGAATTTTTCATATATGTTTTTTGTGATGGGCAGCAGCATGCCTTTGCCTGCGGGGCTTGCGGTGGTGGTGCCGATTGCATTGTATGCCTTGTACAATCTTGTGTCGGCTGTTTTTGCCGTGCCTGCAGGCATCCTCTCCGATAAAATCGGGAGGAAAAAAGTGCTCATTGCGGGTTATTCCCTTTTTTCGCTTACCTGCGCCGGCTTCATTTTCCTCGATTCGCCCTGGGCTTTTGCAGTGCTGTTTTTCGTTTACGGCCTGTTTTTCGCTTTTGTGGATGCAACAGAAAAAGCCCTTGTTTCAGACCTCGCAAGGCCTGAACTGAAAGGGACAGCGCTCGGCACATTCCAGGCATTTACCGGCATCGCTTCCCTGCCTGCAGGCATAATAGCAGGCCTTTTGTGGGATTCTTTCGGGCACGTTTCAGTGTTTGCCTATGGCGCGGCGGTTTCCTTTTTTGCAGTTGCCCTCCTTGCTGCCTTTTCAGCGAAAAGGCTTCTTTAACGGCTGTGAAACTCGGGAAAAGGTTTTTTAAATGCAAAAGGGCTTATCTTACTAGGTGTTGAAATGAAAAATTTGATGGTTTCGAACAGGGCATTGGCCGCAGTGATCCTGACTGCGGCAATCGGTTTTGCGCTCGGCGCTTATTTTTATCCCGGCTTGCCTGACAGTATACCGACGCACTGGGGCCTAGATGGCGAAATCAACGGTTATATGGACAAGAGCATTGCAATTTACCTTATGCCGATGCTCCTGCTTGTCCTCGGCCTGTTTTTTGTCATACTGCCGGTGCTTGACCCACTCAGGAAAAACTACGAGGCCTTCATGCCTTATTTCGAAGGCTTTATTGTGCTGTTCTCGGTTTTCATGCTTTACATTCATGTGCTTACAATACTGGCCGGCCTCGGCTTCGAGATAAAAATGAATTTCATGCTTTTGCCTGCGCTGGCTTTTTTGTTCCTTTACCTGGCGCTTCTCATGAGGAAATCGAAAAGGAACTGGTTCATAGGGATTCGCACCCCGTGGACCCTGAGTTCAGACTCGGTTTGGGAAAAAACCCATCGGTTCGGCAGCTATTGCTTTGCGGTTGCAGCAATCCTGATGTTTTTCCTGGCTTTTTTTGAGGGAACCGCGGCATCAGTTGCAATGACTTTATCTATTATGATTGCGGCCCTGGCTCCGGTCATCTATTCCTATCTGGCTTGGAGGGAAGAGCAGAAGCCGAAGGGAAAAAAGCCTGCCTGGAAGTGAGTTGATGGTTGCGGACGAGGAAGAGCGGAAAAAAGGGCCGAAACTGGAAGAGATGGATTTTCCCTCGATTGGGGAAAAGAAAAAGGCTGCATTAAAGCAGGCAGCCCCAAGGCCGGACCAGGCCTTCGAGCACGGCGGCGAGTTTGAAAGGCAGTTCAAGGAAAAGCCAAGTCCGGCAATGCAGCAGGTCATTGCCAGGATGCCGACCGGGATTTCCGGCTTTGACGAGCTGGTCGAGGGCGGCATCCCAAAGGATTTCCTTGTGCTTTTGAGTGGTTCCACTGGCACCGGGAAAAGCACTTTTGCCATGAATTTTTTGGTGGAAGGCATAAGGATGGGCCAGCACGGCTGCTATATCTCGCTTGAAGAGTCGATAGATGAAACAGTAAGACAGATGACAATGTTCAACTGGGACATAAACAAAATGATTTCCTCAGGCAATCTCGCGCTGAGGAAGCCGGAACTGTACGATTTCGACGAGCTTTTGATGACGATAGAGGATGCGGTCACAAAGGTCAATGCGGAAAGGCTTGTCATTGACTCTATTTCGCTCATAAGCCTTTACTTCCAGGACCAATTCAAGGTCAGGAGGGCGATCTTTGACCTTGAAAAATCAGTCAAGCACCTGGGCTGCACAACGATTGCGCTTTCAGAGGTGCCGATGCTTGAAAGCAGGTACAGCAGGT
>JAZDDY010000005.1:0-10729 GCA_043809265.1 Candidatus Iainarchaeum sp. | reverse complement strand
CCTGGGAAAAATAGGCGGTTGAATGAACAGGGACAAAAAGGAAATCTTCAGCGGGGCAAGGCCTGCCAGCCTCGGCCTTTTTATTGAAAAGGAAAAAATCCTCGCCATTACAGACCTGCATTTGGGCTACGAGGAAATGCTTAACGCGCAGGGCGTTTTCCTTCCGCGCACAAATTTCGAAAAAATCAGGACGGCCCTTACTGAAATGCTCAAAGAACTGCCCAAACTAGACATAATCGTCATCCTTGGAGACCTCAAGAACGAGTTCGGCTTCATTTCACGGCAGGAATGGACCGAGGTAATTGAAATGCTTCAGTTCCTGCAGAAGCACTGCAAAAAAATAGTGCTCATCAAGGGAAACCACGACAAGATTCTCGGCCCGCTTGTGAAATGGGAAGGGCTCAAAATCCAGGAAGAATTCTACATAACAAAAACCGGGGTTTTGTTTTTGCATGGGGATAAAATCCCAAAAAGCGAAAATTTCAGGAAAGCGAAAACCGTCGTCATCGGCCACGAGCACCCCGCGGTTTCATTGAGGGAAGGAATCAAATCCGAAATGTTCAAGTGCTTCCTTAATGGAAAATTCAAGGGAAAGAACCTTGTCGTGCTGCCAAGCATTGACATGGCCTCTGTCGGCACAAATGTTTTGACGCAAAAACTGCTCAGCCCTTTCCTTCAGCAGGATTTGGGAAAATTCGAGTGTTGGCTTGTCGAGGACAGGGCGTACTATTTCGGGAAGCTTAATGCCCTCGCATAGGTTTTTCAGTCGTATGAGGACACATAGCCTGCAAAGCCGTTGCATTGGACTGCCTGCTTCCTTTCCCCTAAAGTGACAGCGAAAACCCCGTCCCTGCCGACCTTGCAGAATTCCGCAGAATTGGCCGATATCCTGCCAAATGTGCAAATCGTATTGCCTTCCATATCCTGCACACCGATATCCCTTGCCTCTGTGAGTGCATTTATTATTACAACTTTATCGGAGCAGTATGCGGACGGCATTGCGTTACCGAGCCTTGGCCAAGCTAAAAGCGCCTGGGCTGAAAAATAGAAGAAAGTCAAGGCAACAGTCAATGCAATTGAAAACAGCGCCAGCCCGCCCATAGCCAAGAGGGCTTTGAAAAGCACTCCAAACGTTCCTTCCGCCATGAAAAGATTGCGTTTTGAATAATTAAAATATTTTGGGTGCATTGGTAGCACAATTAGTACAACAATTATTTCACGGGCTCAAACCAAGCCGTGAAATGCCTTAACGGACCCTCGCCTTTCACAATCTTATAGCCCTTGATTTTAGAAGCGCGCTGCAGGATTTTCTTGTGCGCTTCTATCACGACGTCCATGTGCGCGTTAGTGTAAACCCTGCGCGGAATTGCAAGGCGCGTGAGCTCAAGCTTCGGGTAATGGACTTTGCCGTGCTCATCCGGCTCTGCGAACATTATCGAGCCGATTTCACAGGAGCGGATTCCCGCTTCCTTATACAATTCGATTGCAAGCGCATGCCCCGGAAACTCCCATTGCGGAATCTGCGGGAACAAGGTCTTTGCTTCCACATAAACGGCATGCCCGCCCGGAGGCCACACAACAGGAATGCCTGCATCCTTCAGGCCTTTCGCAAGGTAGCGGGTTTGGCCGACCCTGCTTTCAAGATAAGCTTCGTCCAAGCCCTCGAACAGGCCGCGTGCCATAGCTTCAAGGTCCCTGCTTGCAAGCCCGCCGTAAGTGTAAAAGCCTTCCATCAAAATAAGGCGGCCCCTGCATTTCTCGAAAAGTTTTTCATTGTCCATTGCGAGGATGCCGCCGATATTGACAATTGCGTCTTTTTTTGCGCTGAAAGTGCAGCCGTCCGCATAGGAAAACATTTCCTGCGCTATTTCCATCGGAGTCTTGTTTTTGTATTTCGGGTTGCGGGTTTTGATGAAATAAGAGTTTTCCGCATACCTGCACGCGTCGATGAAAAAAGGCTTTCCGAAATCGTGCGCCGCCTTGGATGCCTCGCGGATGTTTTGCATTGAAACAGGCTGGCCGCCGCCGCTGTTGTTGGTGACGGTCATCATCACAAGCGGAACCTTTTCATGGTTCCCTGACAAAAATTTCCTCAAAGCTTTTGTGTCCATGTTGCCTTTGAAAGGAAGGTCCTTGAACGGCTGTGCCGCTTCCTTGCACGGGAAATTCATCGCGATGCCGCCGTTTGCCATGATATTCGCGCGCGTTGTGTCAAAATGCATGTTGCTCGGGACAATCATCCCAGGCTTTATCATTGCCGAAAAAAGAACGTTCTCTGCTGCGCGGCCCTGGTGGCAAGGCAGGAAATGCCTGAAGCCGAAAATTTTGTGCACTGCTTTTTCAAGGTTCTGGAAATTCCTGCAGTTTGCGTACGCTTCATCCCCAAGCATTATTCCGGCCCATTGGTCCTGCGACATCGCGCCTGTGCCTGAATCAGTAAGCAAATCGATGTAAATGTCCTGCGAGCGGATATTGAAAATATTATAGTGGGCCAGCCTGATTTTTTTCTCCCTCTCGGCGCGGGAAAGAATTTGGACAGGCTCGACTACTTTTATCCTGTAAGGTTCAGCCATCATATTAGTGCCCCCTCATTTTCCTTGAAGCCGCCAAAAGGTTTTCTGCAAGCCTCGGCAGCCTTTCAATTACATCCTTTTCCTTGAGGATTTCATCCTTTTCCGGTTCAGGGCTGCCTTTAAGGTGCAAACAGTCCATGTTGCGCACGCCAATCATGCGGAAGAAAAGGCGCAGGTTTTCCGCATTGTGCTCTATTCCCCCGCCTAAAGGCGAGGCGCCGATGGAAATCACGCTGGCAACGCAGTCCTTGAACTGCTCCTGCGTTCCGAAAAGCACATCTGTGCGGTCGATGAAGCTCTTGAGGATGCCTGGCGGCATTCCATAATAAGTTGGCGAAACGATAACATAAGCGTCGGCTTTCTTGAACATTTCCAAAAGCGCAAGCATGTCGTCTTTTGCCTTTTCATGGTTTGGGTGCCAGGGAAGGATGTTTTTCTCGCGGAGGAGCACAAGGTCGACTTGCGCGCCTTTTTCCTTGAGGATTTCTGCAAGTCGCCTTGAAACAGACTCGGAATTGCCTGCGCGCGGGCTCCCGCAGATAAGCATGACCCTCGGAGCGAAAACCATGGCATTATTTTAAATCGAAAACCAATAAAAAACAGTGCCTTGATAAAATATTAATCTGAACTCGTTCTGCCGCAGTGGGGCTGTGGTGTAGCCTGGTTAGCATACAAGCTTCGGGAGTTTGCGACCTGAGTTCAAATCTCAGCAGCCCCGCTCCTATCCTTTCTTTTCTTTTGCGAAAAGAAAAGAAAGCCTAAGTTTGCCAAAGAAAAGAAAACTGCTTGGATTGCCAAAAGAAAGAAAACTTAGTCTGGTTACCCAAAGAAAAGAAAAGAGCTGAAGGGCAAGGAATAAGCGGCCGCCCGTGCCTTTTTCCAGCCAAAAAAGCCCAGTAAGGCATATATATAAGTTTTTGTTAATCATATGGGTTAGAATGAAGAAACCGGCACTTGCAATTTTGTTGCTGCTGCTTATTGCAGCCTACGCACAGGCGGACTGCAGCGGGACAGCCAACTACCAGGACCCGGCAAGCGCAACATGCGAGACAAACCGGCCGACCGCAAAGGTGTGTTCAGACTCAATAGACAACAAAAATTATACCGAATGGGTCGGAGTACATAAAGAGTGCTGCCCCTCCTGGATTTATTTCGACCTTGGCGCAAAAAAATGCATCAGCGGGGTAAAGGTATACCTTGACTATGCTGCGCCACAAACACAAGACATACAGGTTTCGGACGATGCTGCCAATTGGACAACGGTTTCAGGCGGATTTACAGTCAGCGAAGACGAAAAATGGGTTGAAAAAACATTCACCGAAACAAACGGAAGGTACGTAAGGCTGTATATAACAAGCTCCTTTTATGCAGGCATAAGTTATGATGGCACAATAAGCGAAGCGGAAATTAAAACCAGGGCATGGTTCGCTCCCACCCCAACGCCGACCCCCACAGCAACCCCGACGCCGACACCGACCCCCGCAACATGCACCGACAGCGACGGCGACAACATTTACGTGAAAGGCACAACCGTTGCAAATTCAGCGGAATACAAGGATTATTGTTATAACACGCAGACATTAAAGGAGTATATTTGCTCTGGCACCACCATCTACCTTGTCGACCGCGCCTGCCCGCAAGGCTATTCCTGTTCCGACGGAGCCTGCGTGCAGGCCGCAACACCCACCCCAACCGCAACACCCACGCCCTCACCGACAGCGACGCCAACACCCCAGCCCTGCACTGATTCAGACAACGGGATGAGCTTTTATGTGAAAGGAACCACATCTGGTGTTTCAGCCAGCGGCACTGATAACTTCACAAACGGGGAATACGCGACGATTGAAGATTACTGCTCATCTAACACCTTGGGGCCTTATGTGATGGAACATTATTGCTCAAGCGGTTACATGGCAAGGACAATGTATTACTGCCATGACCCCGCCCCCTATTGCATAGACGGCAAGTGCACATCAAGCACGCCGACCCCGACCCCGTCACAGACACCGACACCAACCCAGACGCCGAGCCCAAGCCAGGCTCCGACCGCCACCCCGACTGCAACACCCACTCCGGCCACATCAACAACTCCGACCGCAACAGCAACCCAGACGCCGTGGCAGGGTGACTCTTCAACCCCGACTCCGACACCCACGCCAAAACCGACTCCGACCCCTGAACCGAACCTTCCGCCGGTAATTTACCCGATAACAATTTCACCGGCCCAGCCGCTCGAAGAGGATTCTGTGGTCACATTCAATGTTTCTGCTTCAGACCCTGAAAAACAGGCGCTTTCAATAAAATGGTATTTCGGCGACGGCGGCATCTCCACGGGCAGCGAAGCCGAGCACTTCTTTTCGCTTGCCGGCATGCAGGAAAAAGAATTCACGGTCACGGCAGAGGCAAAAGACCCAAAAGGGCTTATCGCCACAAGCCAGGCAAAAATATTGGTCAAAAGGAAACAATTCACCATAAACATCATCGAGCCAAAGGAAAGCGTAGAAAAAGGCTCTGCTTTCCCGTTAAGAATTGAGCTTTTCAAAAGCAGCGGTGAAAAAATCAGCCTGGACAAAATACAGGGCCCGAAAGTCAAAATAGAGGGCAAAACGATACTTTTGAACAAAAGGCAGGACATAAATGTCCTTGAATGCGTGGTCGACTCAAATTACGCCTTCAGGACAATGGAGGAGGCGATTTTCTATGCGTCGGTCATGGACAAATACCGCTGGAGCGACATAAACACCCCTTTTGTCATTTCCTTCAATCCGGCGAAAATCACGGCCGAAAACCCCTTTGAGGGCATAACCCTTTTTCCGGATTACCTTGTCGGCAAAATCAGCCTGAGAATTTCAATGCCCGACGGCTCGGCGGTGCAGGGCGGGGAATTCTTTGCAGGCCTGAAAGGCAATGATTCCAGGCTGGCAAGGCTCAAGCAAAATGCCGGGCTTTTCGAGGCCGAACTGAATTACCTTGTAAGCGAAAAAGACACCGAAACAGGCCTGGTTTTTTTCATCGAAGGAAAAGACTTGTACGGGAACAACTTTGAAGAACAGGTAAAAATTCCGCTGTCAAAAGAAAACAAAACCCTTTCAATTGAAACCGGCAGCCTTGAAAGCAACGCAAGCCTCACTTACGGCCAGCCTTTCTCGGTCAGCGTTAAAGTCGGCCAAGGGGATGCAGGCGAAATGCAGAACCTCGAATTGAAATTCGTGATTGAAGAATTTGGAATTGAAGTGCCGCTTGAAAAAAAAGACGGCACAACATACGAAGCAAAAATAACCCTGCCTGACCTTAATGCGGGCACAAAATTCCTGAATTTCAAAGTCCTTGCGGAATCAGAGATAGGCGGCCGGGAAGTGACCATAATGAAAACCGGCACAGCAATGTTTTCAAGCGAAATGAGGGTGGCGCTTGCAGTGCCTGCCGAGATAGAACAGCCGCTTGAAAAAATAGACGTGGAAATCAGCTATGCGAACGGCGACCCGCCTGCATTCGCATCGATAGGGGCGACACTTTCGGTCGACAAGGTAAAAGAAACAATAGTGCTCAAAAAAACCGACGGGAACAGGTTCAGCGCTGCGCTGCCAAAGCCGATAAGCGTTGCAGAACACGCACTAGAACTTGAACTGAAAGGAAGCCTCACAGGCAAGGCAAACGCCAAAATCATGCCGAAAAAGAACGAGAACTGGATCGGATGGCTTTTCCTTATCGCAATAATCCTCGGCCTCGCATATTTCATAAGGCGCGTGCTCAAACAGCTTTCAACCCCGGCCGAAGCAGGCACAAGCGCGGCCGCAAAAGCGCCGGCGCCGAAGCCTTCGGCGAAAGAAAAGCCCCCGGAAGCAAAGCCGGCCGCCGAAACAAAACCAGGAGCCACGGCAAAAGCACCGCCGGAAAAACCCAAATTTTCATTCAAGCTGCCCTCGCTGAAAAGCATCCTGCCTGAAAGAAAACCCGCGATCAGGGCCGAAGAAATCAGGGTCACGGAAAAAATCCCGGCAAAAAAAGAGGAAGCGGTTCCTGAAAAGCCCGCGGAAAAGCCGGAGCCGGAAAAAAAGCCTGAAGCAAAAAAAATGCCGGAAGCCGAAAAAAAGGAAGAGGACGTTGTTCGCGGGAAAATCGAGGAAATCCCCTCGCTAAAGACGCTCAAGGAAAAAGAACAGCAGGAAGCCGCGGCAAAAACGCCGGGGATAGTCGAAATAAAAAAACCGGAAGAGGCGCCGAAGGAAAAAGAGAAAACATCCGGATGGAAGGACATCCTGCCCGAAGAGAAGGCTGGCGGAAGGAAAAAGCTTTCAGAAGACGAAGGCTCTGAATGGGAGGAGCTTTCCCTCACAAGCGGGAAAATACAAACCAAAAAAGTCGACGCCGAAAGGCTGAGGCAGGCAAAAAAAGAAAGGGAAGAAAAAAAGGAATAAACTTTTTCAAATCGCCTTAAGGAACACGGCCAGCACAATCGCCACAAGGCCGGCGAACAGCATCCTGATTCCGAGCGAGAACACATTCTGCCTCGAAATCACCGCAAGGAAGGCGCCGAGAAGGCCGAGCAGGCATAATGCGATTGCAACCGAATACTGGAATGCCTCAAGCACCGAAAGCATTGAAAAGTAAGCCATGGCAAAAGGCAGTATTATTATTATCGACATCGCGAAAGGGGAAAGGCCGTCGACAAGCGCGGCCTCCAATGCGATGATTTTTGTGAAACGGCCGAGCCTTGACTTCGCAAGCGAGCAAAGCAGTTTCTTTTCAAGGTTGCGCAATGCAAGCTTTCTCTCTGCTTCTTCGGTAAGGTATGCGGACCAGAAGCCGGAAACAAACAAAGCGAACGAGGTCGCGATTGCCGTGACAAGGACTATTTTCGGTTCGTTGATTCCTGCAATGAACGACCCCATTATGACGCCAAGCGTCGTGATTGTGCCGTCGAATGCGTTCATTGCAAAATAGCGCCTTAAAATCTCGTAAACGTTCGCATTCCTGTTGACGCTGTGCAGTTTTTTGAAAAAAGAAACCATGGGAATGCCTCAGCCTAAGCCGTGCAGGGATCATTTCCTGGATTGGGCCTCTTCGACTATGCCCCTGCTTTTCTTGCCGATTGAAACCTTGTCAATGGAATGAATGGAAGCGCCGTTGTCCTCAAGAAGCCCCTCAAGGCGCTTGAAATCTATATCAGAGCCTTCAATCGTGATTTTGACGTTCTCTACAGTCTTGTCTAATTCTATCAAAGCGATATTGCAGCCGTCAATGCCTTCCAAAGCGGAAATCTCCGCGCCGATCTCTATAATCGCGGGCTTGTGCGGCTTCATCACATCAAGGACAATCCTCTTGATTACAACCTTCTCCTGCATGAGTAAATAGTAAAGGTTAAACAAATAAAAAGGTTTCAATTAGAAGCAAACCCTTAAATTTTCCTGAGTGCAAGTAATTATTATGGCAAAGCCCAGAGCGCAAAGAACCGCAGCACAAAGGCAGCCCGCGGGAAGGGCGATTCCCGGAAGCGTTTTCACTGCCCAAAGGCTGACGGCGGATGCAGGCTCTGGCGCGCGCCGCTTTCTCGACACTCTGGACAAAAGGCATTCAGGGAAAGGCGCCAGGCAAATTGAGCATTTTGTTTTCAGGGTGCCTGAAGCGACAAAGCAAAGATATGGTTACACTGGAAAACAGAGCCAGGAGTTATGGCTTGTCCCTGCAAGGCTGCCTTCCACGCAAACCATCGGGCCGCACAATAGGGCACTTTATGCTAAAACCACTGTCCGCAGGAACGGACGGAACGAAGCAAGGTATGTTTTTTTGAAAGGCTCACACACTTACAACGAAATGGAGCCTGAAGTGACAAGAAGGCTCGGGCAAAGAACAGATGTCCTGCGCCTGCCGCTTTTCTGGGATGGAAGCCGGGAATTCAACACCGCGAGGCTGAGGGGCGGGGAAAGCATCACAGTAGCGGTTGAGGCAATGAAATCAGCGCAAAAATTCAGGAAGGCATTCGACAGCCTGCTCGAGCAAAACGACCCGGTTGTCAAATCAGCATGGACGCACGGCATCCGGGAAGCCCCAACCCTCGAACCGATAGGGGTGTTTGAGCATTTGCAGGTGCCTGCGGAATACACCACAAGCCCTTCTGGCGGAAAAAAAAGGGGGGATTTCGTGCAATTCGACCCGGTAAGGGGAATAGTGCCGGACAGCAACCTTGCAGGGCAGTTAAGGCCAATGGAAAGGAAGGCTTTCAGGCACGAGCAAGGCAGGGCAGTAAGCAAGGCCAGGGAAACAGGCAAGCCAAAAACAGGCGTCATAAAAATTGCGGATTACAGGGGCAGAATTGCCGGCAAGGAAGACCGTGCCTCGCGGATGGCTGTTGCGGAGCACGGCACTTTCATGTATTCGGTTTCAACGCCTTTCAGGGTCACAGAGCTTGACCATGACGCTGTTTCATTTTACGGCCCGAACCTTTCAGTAAACAGGGAAGTTGCTGGTGCGGGCCAAAAAATGGAGGCCTGGGGCAAACTCTTTGAGGCCAACGGCTTAAGGCTTGTGCCGGAAAAGCAAAGGGGCGGCACAGTGACAGAATATAGTGTGGCAAAAAGAATCGGGCGCGGCTGGGCGCACATTCCGCTCCAACAGGCAAGGATTGAACTCGCCTGCAATTTTGCGCGCAAGATAGCGACAGGCATTTATGCAATGCACAAGGGCGCAAACGGCACATTCACGATAACCGAAGGCAGGCAAATATCGAGCCTCAACCCTGACAATGTTTCAATCAACGGCGAAATCCTTGACCTTGATACCATAAGGTTCAGCGGCATGAAACGGAAAAAGCACGCCGAGGAAAAAAGGAACGACATTACTGCAGGCCAGATGCTGGTAAGCGATTTCATCACAACATTTTCAACAGGCACGCTTGCCGACGCCGAAGCCAGGAAGGCGGCTTACGCAATATACGATTCCATTGCAAGGCAGGGAAAGCCGGCATAAAATCAGGCGAATCGCGCCGGTGGCTTTCACTAATCGTTTTCCTGCGCAACCTTTTTAAATTCCTGTGCGGTATTTTGGTTAGTGGTCCAGGTTGAAGGGAAAAAAACTGCTTAAGAGCGTTTCAGCCAAGATGACAGGCGAATTTTACACTCCCATGCCGCCAGGCTACAAGGCCGGAAGGACCAAATATGTGGTCATCACAGGCTCAGTGATAAGCGGCCTTGGAAAAGGCACAATGACAAGCTCGATCTGCAAGCTATTTGCGGACCGCGGCCTGAATGTCGAGCCGATAAAACTCGAAGCCTACCTTAATGTTGATGCAGGCACATTGAACCCCTTCAGGCACGGCGAAGTGTTTGTATTAGATGACGGCACTGAAACAGACATGGATTTAGGGTCATATGAAAGGTTTGTTGACAAAAATTTGGGAAAAGACAATTTTGTCACAAGCGGGCGCATTTACCAAAACATCATTGAAAAGGAAAGAAGAGGGGAACACCTCGGCAGGGACGTGCAGTTCATTCCGCACGTGACAGGCGAAATCAAAAAAGTCCTGAGGGATTTGGCTGCAAAGAAAAAGCCGGATGTTATAGTGATTGAAATCGGCGGCACTGTCGGCGACTACGAAAACATGTTTGCACTGGAAGCGATAAGGCAATTGGTTTTCGAGGAAGGCAGGGAAAACGTGTGCTTCCTCAACCTCACTTACATTATAGAGCCGCCGAGCCTAGGCGAATTCAAGAGCAAGGCGGCACAGCTCGGCATAAAGGGCCTTTTGAGCCTGGGCATACAGCCGGACATAATCATTTGCCGCTCGCACAGCCCGATTCCCTTAAGTGTGAAGGAAAAAATAAGCATCAGCAGCAATGTCCCGGTGGAACTGGTCATAGGCGTGGAAGACATAGGCAGGATTTTCGAACTGCCGCTCGAACTGAGAAAAAGGGGCTTGGACGCAAAAATACTCAAACTGCTCGAATGGGACAAGAAGTTCAAAATAAACGGGAGCAGGCTCGCGGACTGGACTAAAAAGAACCGCGCCTCAAAGAATGCCAAAAAACTGAAAATAGGGATTGCAGGAAAATACACCGAAGTGCACGACGCTTACATCAGCATCCTGAAGGCATTGGAGCACTGCGAGGGATTGCTGGACGTTAAAATCGAAGTGGAATGGCTTGAAACAACAGATTATG
>JAZDDY010000004.1:0-6668 GCA_043809265.1 Candidatus Iainarchaeum sp. | reverse complement strand
TCCTCTATTTTTTTCTTTTCGTGGCCTGGCGAGGCTGTCATGCCCAAAACAAGGCCCGAAGGGTTCTGCACTGCGAATGCCCTGGCGATATCCACATAGGCGTAATCGCCCACAGCGCGGTGGGCTTCGTCGAAAACAATGAGTGCGAATGCCTCCAGTGAAACCCTTTTCCTTGCCAAATCGTTCCTTGTGCACTGGGGCGTGGAGCAGATAATAAGGGCGTTTTCGAAGATTTCTTTTCTTTCCTTCACCTTAAGGATGCCGGTGATTGTTGCAATTTCTTCAGGCTTGACTTTCAGGAGCTTTTTGAGTGTGTTGGAGTGCTGCTGGACCAATGGCTTTGTGGGCGCCAAAAACAAAATCTTGCCTTTCTTTTGCGCGAGCACTTCTGCAATGACCAGCGCCGCGACAATTGTTTTCCCGAGGGCGGTAGGCGCTACAACCAGCGTGTTTCCTTTTTCGAGGACGCTTTTCGCAAGGTCAGCCTGGTAATCGCGCGCCTCGATGGCGTTTTCCTTGATGAAAGGGTGCTCTATAAAGGCAGGCATATACTGAAGGAAGGAATAAAGGGATAAAAAAAGACAGGGGGCCTGATTTCCCCTGTTCCTAAACCGGTTTGGCAGTTTTTGCCGCTTCAAAATAGGCTTTGCCGCTCTTGTCGACCAAAAGGAAATAGATTATCAAAATCCCGATTATTGTGCCAACCGGGAAGCCTATCAGCTGTATGACCGCAAATATGGCTCCAACCCATTTTGCCCAGTTCTTGCCTTTAAGGATGAAAAAACCGGCAAGAATTTCAAGAACCACAAGCAGGGCAAAAATAGCCGCAAACACATAAACCAACATCATGGCTCCAGACGACTCTACAGCAGTATAGTCCGCAGAACCTTCCGCTGTTAAAAGAGATTCCGGCGGGACCGAGCCTGAAGCCATTGAGAAAACATACCAAAACACGCCAATCATGATCAAAAGCGAAAATATGCCCAATATTATGAGCAAAATGCCTGCAACCGTCACACCAGTTGGCCTTTCAACCATTCAAAAACCCCCATGAATCCCAGTAACTACTACGCCACGGCAATATTTAATCCTGCCTTTTCAAAAAAATATAAAAAAAGGAAAGGGAACAGGGCCATGCCCTGTCCTTGAACTGGTTTAAGCTTTTGCTGCTTCAAAATAGGCTTTGCCGGCTTTGTCTATCAATAGGAAGTAAATCGTCACAATGCCTATAAGCGTTCCGATTGGAATGTTCAGCAAGGAAAGCACTCCAAGCACTATTGCAACCCACCTAGCCCAGTTCTTGCCTTTGAGCAGGAACCAGCCTACCAAGAGCGAAAGAATTGCAAGCACCAGCACGATTATGCCGATAACTCCGATAATTGCTCCGAAGATTCCGCCTGCTGCAGCGGCATCCACTTGCCCGTTTGTGCCGGTCAGTGTCATTCCCGGAATCATTGAAGCAAACGCGCTTCCGAGCAAAATTATAGCCAGTCCTGCCAGCAATGCAAAAATTCCCTGTACCAAGTAAAGGGCCGCCACAATCGTAACTCCAGTTGGTCTTTCTCCCATTTCCACACCTCCATTTTTGGAAATTGATTGTATAAATTAGGTGATTGGAATATTTAAATGTTAGTTTTTGCAATAAAGGCAAGGGCTTCTCTTTTTTCCAATAAAACGGCTTTTTTGGGCTTAAAACAGGCAGAAAAGGCAAATATTTAAATCTTTTTGGGTTTTACTCCTTATCGGTGATTTTATGGGTGAACTTCCGTTAGCAGCCGTAGACAGGATTATCAGGAAAGCAGGCGGTGAAAGAGTCAGCGAGGACGCAGTCGAAGCGCTTGCAGAACTATTGGAAGAGGAAGGCATCAAAATCTGCCAGAAAGCGCGCATTTTCTCAAACCACGCGAAAAGAAAAACCATCACTGCCGAAGACATAAGGCTGGCAGTGAAATAGGCTTTCAGGCCTTGCCTGGGTTTCTTATCGCCTTTGCCACTGTTTCAAAAACCTTTTCGGCATCAAGGCTTTCTGTTTCAAGAACCAAATCGAAGGGCTTGAAATCCCTGCCGAGGTCGAAGCCGTACAATTTTTTGTAAATCCGTTTGTCCGCCTCGAACCTTTCCTGCAATCCTTTCAAGATTTCTTTTGCAGGCCTGCCGTCGCGTTCTGAAATGCGGTCTGCGCAGGTTTCAAGCGGCGCGTCAAGCCATACCTTGAACGCCTTGCCCTTGTAGAGCCAGGGCATTGTGCGCGAATCAAAAATAAGGTTGTCGCCTGAAGAGGCAATGCGCAGGAGCTCTTCATCGAGCTTCCTGTCGAAATCAAGCTCTTTTTCCCTTTTTTTCGTGAAATCCTTTCCTTCCCTGCTTTCCCAGAAGCCTGCGCCTTTTTCCGCGCTCTCAAAATTTGCTTCCTCCCTTTCCTTTATCTGTTTAAGGATTCCAGAGGCAAAAACAGGCGTCAGGGAAAATTCTGCAGCCAGTTTTTCTACAAGGGTGCTTTTCCCAGAACCCGGAAAGCCTGAGACAATGACAATCATCAAACCACGTTAAAGACAAGCCCTGAAAACGATTTTAAAGTTTTCCCTTTTATAATGGCTAATGAGCGTTTTTTCATTTTTTGGGGATGCCGCCACAGGCCTTTTTTCGCTTGAGTTCGCAGGCAATTATCTCGGCGAATACACGGCCGCGGTTTTCTCGTTTTTTGCGGTTTTGATTGCAATAAAAATTGCAAAATATATCATAATCCACAAAATCGGCGCGCTTGCGAAAAAAACCAAGACCGAGTTCGATGACATACTTATCGAGGCAATCAGCAAAATCGGCCTCCCGTTCTATCTTGTGGTTGCAGCATATGTGGCGTTCCAGTTTGTTAAGCTGCCGGCCACCGTAAGCCTGGCATTCCACTACCTGCTGATTATCACAATGGTGTTTTATTCGATCAGGATTCTTGAAAAGATTGCCGGATTCTGGCTGAATAAAAGCGTTTCCGTGAAATCAGGGCGCGCTGTCACAAGCCTTTTCGAGGCAATCATAAAAATCGCCCTCTGGTCGGTTGCGCTTCTCCTCATCCTCTCCAACCTTGGCTACAACATAACTTCGCTTATTGCGGGAATGGGAATCGCGGGAATTGCGATTGCATTCGCGCTCCAGAGGATTTTAGAGGATGTTTTCAGCGCCTTCACAATATACTACGACAAGCCTTTCGAGGTCGGCGACTTCATAATAATCGGCACAGACATGGGCACAGTGAAAGACATAGGCCTCCAATCCACAAGGCTTATCACACTTGAAGGCCAGGAACTCGTTGTTTCAAACCGCGAAATCACCAACACCAGGATAAACAATTACAAGAAAATGAAAAAAAGAAGGGTTGTTTTCCCTTTTGGGGTAACATATGAAACCCCGAGGAAGAAACTCGAAATGATTCCGGGCATAATAAAAAAAGTAATCGAAAAAACTCCTGACGCCGAGTTTTCGAGGGCGCACTTCAAGTCGTTCGGCAACTTTTCACTTGATTTCGAGGTCGTATATTACATGCTTGTGCCGGAATACGAGGGATATATGGACGCACAGCAGCAGATAAACCTTGAACTCAAAAAGGAATTCGAAAAGCAGGGCATAGAGTTCGCATAACCAAACCAGAAAAACTACTACGACAGGGAAAAATAAGGCGCGGCCTGCGGCGCATTGAAAGGAATAAATACCTATTCCCTTTACGTCTTATTGATGACCATGGACTCTTTCATAAGGAAAAACTACAGGCCTGCCAAGAACGAAATTGTAGCGCATTTCCGCTTGAAAAAAGCCGAAAAGCTTTCATTTGAAGAATGCCTTGATTCTGTCGCAAGGGAATCCTCGATTGGGACGTGGACCGAACTTGTCACGCTTGAGAAAAATATTGCCGAAAAATTGGGGCCGAAGATTTTTGATTTGAATGAAAGCGCGGGAAGCGCAAAAATAGCCTATCCGCTCGATTTGTTCGAGAAAGGCAATCTGCCGCAGTTCTGGTCAGGCATCTGCGGGAACATTTATGGCATGAGCGACGTGCAGGCGATAAGGCTCGATGACGTGGATTTCCCGGCAGAATACCAAAAATCCTTCAAGGGCCCGAAATACGGCATCGGAGGAGTGAGAAAAACCCTTAAGGTGAAGGAACGGCCTTTGGTCGGCACGATTGTAAAGCCGAAAGTGGGATTGGATGAAAAAGGCCATGCGAAATGCGCTTATGAGGCCTGGCTCGGCGGCTGCGACATCGTGAAGGACGACGAAAACCTCACAAGCATGAAATTCAACAATTTCAAAAAAAGAATTTCATTGACATTAAAAATGCTTGAAAAGGCCGAAAAGGAAACAGGCGAAAAAAAGGCTTACATGCCGAATGTGACCTCGGAAACATTTGAAATGCTCAAGAGGGCAAAATATGTCGAGGACTGCGGCGGCACATACGCAATGATCGACATCATCGCGGCAGGGCTTTCCTCGCTGCAGACCTTGCGCAACCAGGATTTCGATTTGATAATCCACGCCCACAGGGCAGGGCACGCCGCGTTCACCAGGAACAAGGAGCACGGCATTTCAATGCTTGTGCTTGCAAAGCTCGCGCGCCTTGCAGGCGTCGACCAGCTGCATGTCGGCGCTGTTTTCGGGAAAATGGAGGGCGGGGAAAGCGAGGTAAGGGAAATTGTCAGTGCGATCACTGAAAAAGGGCCTTTGAAAAATGTGTTCCCGGTGTGCTCAGGCGGATTGTATCCCTCAAAAGTGCCGCCTTTGATGAAAGCGCTAGGCAACGACATAATAATCCAGGCCGGAGGCGGGATTTCTGGGCATCCGCAGGGCACAATAAAAGGGTCGATTGCAATGAGGCAGGCAGTCGATGCAACACTGAAAGAGATTTCTTTGCAGGAATACGGCTTGAAGCACAAGGAACTCGGCATTGCAATGCAGAAATGGGGAACTTGATGGACTGCAAAAAGGCCTTTGCAAAAATAGTCAAGGGCACAAAGGCTTATTTCAAAAAAGCCGGCTGCAAAAAGGCGGTTTTCGGCCTGAGCGGCGGCATCGACAGCGCCGTCACAGCATATGTGCTTGAAAAGGCGCTCGGAAAGGAAAATGTTTTCGCATTGTTCATGCCTTATGAAATGAACGATTCAAGGCCGGATTTGAGGGATGCGCTCAGGGTCGCGGCGCAGACGCAAATCGGTTTCTGCGTTTTCCAGATAAAAAAAATCTGCGACGATTTCAATGAAACCGCCTGGGAGCCAAGCAAGCTTGCAAAGGCAAACCTGCGGGCAAGGGCAAGGATGGCTGTGCTTTATTCTTTTGCGAATTCGCAGGCAGCGCTTGTGGTCGGCACATCGAACCGCACAGAGCTTTTGCTCGGCTATTCCACAAAATACGGGGACAGCGCGTGCGATATAATGCCGCTCGCATCGCTTTACAAGGGTGAAATAAGGGAACTTGCAAAATGGCTTGGAGTCCCTGGCGGGATAATACGGAAAAAGCCGACCGCTGGATTGTGGAGAGGGCAGACAGACGAGGGCGAAATCGGCGTAAAATATGAATTGATTGATGAAATCCTGAAAGCACGGTTTGAAAAAAAGCAAAGCATTAAGACCATTGAGAAAAAATTCGGGAAAACATCGGTTTCAAAGGTCCTTTTAAGGGCAGAAAAGAACTGGCATAAGGGGAAAATGCCTTTTGCAGTGGAAGCGTGATTCCATGAAAATCGCTCTGTTCGGCGGCTCCTTCAATCCGGTGCACAACGGGCACCTTGAAGCGGCAAAGCTGGCGCTCAGGCACACTGGCTGCCGCGAAATCTGGTTTTTGCCCTGTTATCTGCACCCTTTCAAGAAAAACAAGGGCTTTGCCGCAGAAAAAGACCGCATTGAAATGCTGAAGCTTGCCCTTAAAGGGCGAAAAGGGATGAAGCTCTCGCTGTTTGAAATAGAGCTAGGGAAAAAAACCGGCAGGGAAAGCAGGACAATAGAAACAGTCTGGGCGATTAAGGAAAAATTCCCCGGAAAGGATTTTTTTTGGGTTATAGGCTCTGACCTTGTGAAAGAAATGGGAAAATGGGCAAATTTCAATGAATTGGCGCATTCAATCAGGTTCATTATCGTGCCCGTGGAAGGCCACACCGGATGGAGAAAAGAGAAATGGCTCAAGGAAAACAGGGCAATATTGCTTCCGCAGAGCGCCGAGGTTGAAGATATTTCGTCAAGAGAGATAAGGAAAATGATAAAGCAGGGAAAAACTGTCACCAGGCTTTTGCCTGAAACGGTTTCAGAATACATTTTGAAAAAAGGCCTTTACTTCCCAAAAAAAGAATTCTCGCTGAAAGTTTTGCGGCTAACTGCGCTTGTCCCAAAAGGAAAAGTTTCAACTTATGGTGAAATCGCAAAGGCTTTGGGGAAGCCGAAAGCAGGCCGCGCTGTCGGCAATTCTTTGCACAAAAATCCTTTTGCGCCGATAGTGCCATGCCACCGGATAGTGAAATCCTGCGGCTCGATTGGAGGCTTTGCAGGAGGCCCAAAAAAAAAGCAAAAACTGCTTGAAAGCGAAGGAATCCGCCTTAAAAGTGGCAAAATTGAAAAGTTTAACATATTAATCGTAAAAGCGGAAAAGTTAAGAAAGCTAAATTCTGGCAAGTAAAAAGTTTCATTTTCGAA
>JAZDDY010000003.1:0-2462 GCA_043809265.1 Candidatus Iainarchaeum sp. | reverse complement strand
TAAGGAAAAAATTCATTTCACTGCAGCGCATTTTTTCTTCTGGGGAAAAGGAGAAGGCCTTCGAGGGCACAGTCGCCTCTGGCTTAGGCGAAGGGGCATACTATCTCTCGCAGAAAAATTATTCCTCGCAGCTGAGAAAATTGCTGGGCTTTGCACCGTTCATAGGCACGCTTAACCTTAAAGTGGATTTGCCGCGCTTGGAGAACTTTCTTTCCGGCGCGAAAAAAATCCACGTTAACGGCTTCAAAACCGATGAGCGCTCTTTTGGCGCGCTGAAATGCTTTCCTGTGAGGATAAACAAAAAAGTCGAGGGCGCAATAATCATGCCTGAAAGGACAACGCATCCAAAGGAAATAATTGAATTAATCGCGCCGCTGCATTTGAGGAAAAAATTCGGCTTAAGGGACGGGGAAAGGGTTTCGCTTGAACCGGAGGAAAAAATATGAGCGCAGCAAGGATTGGGGTTGTTGACACGATGTTTTCCCGCGGGGATATGGGGAGCCTTTGCGTGAAAACGCTTAAGGAATACGCGCCAAAGCCGGTTGAAGTTTTGCGCAGGACTGTTCCCGGGATAAAGGACCTTCCTGTTGCCGCAAAAAAATTGTTGGAAGATGAAAAATGCGAAATTGTTGTCGCGCTTGGAATGCCTGGAAAGGAGGAGATTGATAAAATCTGCGCGCACGAGGCATCACAGGGAATAATTCATGCGCAGCTGCTCACGAACAAACACATAATTGAGGTTTTTGTCCATGAGGATGAAGCGGAAAACGACAATGCTTTGGCGCAGCTAATGAAAAACCGCACGGAAAAGCACGCGCTCAATGTGCTTGATTTGCTTTTCAACCACGAATCCCTTGTGCAGAGAGCCGGAACAGGGCAGAGGCAGGGAAGGGAGAACGCGGTTGCATTGCAATTGATTTGATTTATGGATTTTTTTTGGAGGTAAGAAAATGAAATTGGGAATAGTGGTTTCGGAATTCAACTACGATATTTCGCAGATGATGCTCCAGAGGGCAAAAGAGCACGCAAAGTTCTTGGGCGCAAGCGTTGAGGAAGTAATTCAGGTGCCTGGGGCATTTGATATGCCGCTTGCAATCAAAAAGCTGCTCCAGGAAAAAGACATTGACGGTGTCGCAACCCTTGGTGCAATCCTTGAGGGAGACACTGACCACGACACTTTAATAGCGCAGCACGCCGCAAGGAAAATAATGGACCTTTCACTGGAATTCAACAAGCCAGTCGGCTTAGGCATCACAGGCCCGAAGATTAACAGGCTGCAGGCACAGGACAGGATAGACGATTACGCGCGCAGAAGCATTGAAACCGTGGTGAAAATGAACCAGAGGCTAAAGGAAGGCAAAAAATAGAAACAAGTTATGTTGAAGAACCCATTTGCATTTTCTGCTTTAGCTTATGTCAATCAGCAAAAGATTTGGGTCTTCCAGGTGCCTAACCAAGTCCTTCATGAACTGCGCTGCCTGCGCCCCGTCAACCACGCGGTGGTCGAATGACAGGCTGAGCGGAAGGGCTTTTCTCACTTCCACTTTTCCCGCCCTTACTGCCGCGCGCTCGGTTATCCTTCCCACTCCGAGGATTGCGATTTCAGGAAAATTAATTATGGGCACGCCGAATGTTCCGCCGATGCTGCCGTAATTCGTTATGGTGAAAGTGGAATCCCGCATTTCCTCGATTGAAATGCTTCTGTCCCTTGCCTTCTGCGCAAGAACTTCTATTTCATGCCCTATTTCAAGGATGCTTTTCTCTTCCGCCTTCCTTATTACGGGCACCATCAGGCCATGGGGCGTGTCGATTGCTACACCTATGTTGTAATAGCTTTTTGTGAGCACTTCTTTTTTTTCCTCGTCAAACGTTGCATTAAAGTAAGGGTTAAGCCTTAAAGCGGCAATTACCGCCCTCACAATGAATGGAAGGAAAGTCAGATGGATTCCCTTGCTGTCAGCGAACTCTTTTTCCTTTTCCCTTACCGCCCACAGCTCTGTTACATCCGCTTCATCCATTTCAACCGCGTGCGGCTTTGTGCTCCAGCTCTTCGCCATCCTTTCCGCAATAGTCCTTCGGGTCATTGTCAGTGGAATGCGCAAAAATTTTCCGTACTGGTCAAAGGAGGCAATGGTTTCCATTTTGTATTGCTCGGGCTTTGTTTCTTCTTTTGCCTGGGTTTTCCTTTCCTCAATGTGCTGCGCGAAAACTTTCAAATCCTTTTCCAGCACCTGCCCGTGCGCGCCGCTGCCCTTTGCTTTGCTTAAATCAACCCCCAAGTTTTTCGCAAGTCTTCTCACTGCAGGAGTTGCAAGAACCCCCCCGCTCATGCCATGGATTGCAGTTTTCATTGGAGGCGCTTCCTCAAGCACCCCGACAACCGATGAAGTGTATTTTTCCACAGAAGGCTTTCCTGCCGCGATTTTCTCCCCCTCCTCTGCAATCGTTACAAGCACCTGGCC
>JAZDDY010000002.1:0-12627 GCA_043809265.1 Candidatus Iainarchaeum sp. | reverse complement strand
CTATCGGCACAAAGCCCATGAATGCCAAAGCCACAATCGCAAGTATTCCAAGAACAACAACCAAAACAATTATTTTCCCCAAACCCATTTTTTCAGCCCCCTAACTCCTGAAAAGCGCTAAAAGCCTTCGCAAAACCGCCTTATTTGCACGCGCAGACTAAACCTATTCCCTGTGAAAGATTTTAAAACAGGGCTCACAGGCCGATTTCTTTTCCCATACCACTGTTTTTAATGATGTCGCATGGAGTTTTATATGTTGAAGAAAGATTAAATTTAAGTTAACCTGATTTTCTTAACTGAAAAGGACGCTTGGTTTTCCAAGCGGAAAGTTAACTTTTCAATTTTGCCTTTCTTTGATTAAACTACAAAAGAGTGATACAAGTGGATTTTAGTGACTTAAAGTTAAACGAAAGGCTTGCCCAAGCCATACAGGCAAAGGGCTATGCCGCGCCTTCTGAAGTGCAGGTTAAAGCGCTTCCCTTCATTTTGGAGGAAAAAGACGTAATAGTGCAGGCACGTACAGGCACAGGGAAAACCGCGGCGTTCGCGATTCCCATCCTTGAAAAGCTTGCAGGCCAGCAAGGCCACACCCAGGCACTGGTTTTAGTGCCGACACGCGAGCTCGCGGACCAGGTGCAAAAAGAATTCGCCGCGCTTGCAAAAGGCCAGGGAATTTTTTGCGCCGCTGTTTACGGCGGGCAAAGCATCGGGGTCCAGCGCGGGCTTTTGAACAAAGGCCAGCACGTTGTTGTCGCAACCCCGGGAAGGTTAATTGATTTGATGAACAGGGGCTGGATTAAGCTTGATGCGATTAAATTCGTTGTCTTGGACGAAGCTGACAAAATGTTCGACATGGGCTTCAGAGATGATATAGAATTCGTCCTTGCAAGATGCCCGAAACAGCGCCAGACAATGCTTTTTTCGGCAACAACATCCGACGACATCCTTTCAATGGCTGAAAGGCATTTGCGCCCTGACCGGGTTTCAGTGAACGTTTCGCAGGACAAGGTTGCAGTTGATGAAATAAGCCAGTTTTATATCAGTGTGGAACCGAAAAAGCGCCTGTCGATACTGGCTGCGCTCATCCAGGATAAGAAGATGACCAAATGCCTTGTGTTTTGCAGGACCAGGAGAACAGCGGACTGGGTTTCAAAGCAATTGACACAGCGCAGGGTTCCGGCGCGCTCGATTCACGGCGGCTTGGAGCAGAACGTGCGCCAGCGCATTATCGAGGGCTTCAGGTCAGACAAGATTCCGGTTCTGGTGACCACAGACCTTTTGGCGCGCGGAATGGACATACAGGACATTTCGCACATAATCAATTTTGATTTCCCGAAGGAAAAGGAAACCTATGTGCACAGGATCGGGAGAACCGCAAGGTTCGGCAAAACAGGGGAAGCAATCACTTTCTGCACCAACGTGATGGAAATACAGGAACTGGAAAACATCCAGTCCAGCTTCCGCACAGAAATAGTCGAACTGGTGGAAACCGCTTAAAGCGGTTTCCGATTTTCTTTTCTTCCTTATTTGCCTTTCTTTTTCATGGCTTTTTTGGCAACTTCAACTATTGCGCATGCAAGGATATAGGAAATCGCCAGGTTTATAATTGCTGAAGGCCAAAGGCTGCCAACTGCAAGCTCGAATGACACCCAGTTAACGCCATAGCCTAGAAAGTGCTGGAATGCCCAGTATGGTTCGCATTTTTTGCCCTCCAGTGCAATGCAACCCGGGTTTGCAACATACACCGGCAGTGGCACGATCAAAAAAACAAAAATGAAAAGCGCCGCTTTGCCTAAAGTCGGTTTGAAGAATTCCTTGAAATTCATGCAATAATTAGCGCTGCCCTTCTATTTATTCTTTGCGTTTTGGTTCGCTTATTTCAGTATTTTTTTCGCAATGTCAATAAACTTGACATTGATTTGCTTGATTATTTCCGAAGGCACGGTGTAAACCACTGTTTTGCTTTTCTCTGTGCTCAATGAGTGGATTGTTTGCAGTGTGCGGAGGTGCATGCCTCCCGTGGTCCTTGTCAGTTCCAGTGCGGCTTTCCTGAGGTTTTTCGATGATTCGAGTTCGCCCTGCGCCCTTAACACTATCGCCCTTTTCTCCCTTTCCGCTTCGGCTTCCTTGGAAATGATTCTCACAAGGCTGTCAGGCAAAATTATTTCCTTTAAATCGACAGAATCGACCTTTATTCCCCACGGGTCTGTGACCTTGTCCAATATTTCCCTGATTCTTTTCGCGATCTGGTCCCTTTTGGCAAGCAGTTCATCAAGGCTCACTTCGCCTATTACTTCCCTGAGCGTTGTCTGGGCAATCTGGCTCACCGCATACCTGTATTTTTTGACTTCAAGCACCGCAAGGTTCGGTTCGCTTACGCGGTAATAAACGACCGCGTTGATGATTGCCGAAACATTGTCTTTCGTGATTATGTCCTGCTTCGGCACATCTATCACCATGGTCCTTATGTCCACTTTCTGCCAGGACTGGAGGACCGGAATGACGATATTGAAGCCTGGGCCCATTACGCCGACATATCTTCCAAGCGTGAACCTTACTCCCCTTTCATACTCGTTAACTATCTTTATCGAGGCTGCAGCCAGCATGAACAGGAATATCGCTAAAAGCGGTAAAATCACAATCAGGAACATTACAATCATCAATACCAGGTCCATTATTTGTTCACCGCTTTGGCTTTGTGCTCGTACCCTTCTGTTGTCCGCAAATTATCCAATGGCAAAAAGAATATTACCTCGTTTGAGGGGTCAGAGGAAATACCGCCGAGTTCCTGCAATGTCCTCAGGTTTAAGCCGCCTTCCACTTCACTCAATGTTTCGGCGGCTTTTGAAATGACTTCTGCCGCAAGCGCTTCACCGCTTGCCTTGATTATTGCAGCCCTTTTCATCCTCTCTGCTTCGGCTGCCTTTGCCATGACTGTTTTCATGGATTCAGGCAGTTCAATGTGCTTCAGTTCGACCGCATCGACCTGTATTCCCCACGGGTCGGATGCCTTGTCCACGATGATCTGGATTTTTTTTGACGCCTCGTCCCGGTTGCTTAAAACCTCGTCCAGTGTCATTTCGCCTATGACATTCCTCATCGTGGTCTGCGCCAGCTGGCTTATCGCATACTCGTAATCCTGCACCTTGATGATTGAATTCTGTGCTTCGTCCTTTCTCACCCTGAAATATATCACGGCGTCAACGCCGATTGAAACATTGTCTTTGGTTATCGGGGATTGTTCCGGAACGTCGGTCACGTCAACCCTCAAATCCACAATCGCAAGCCTTTGAATTACCGGCATGATGATGTTGAACCCCGGGTTTATCAATCCGGCATACTTTCCAAGCGTAAAAAGTACCCCGCGCTGGTATTCGAAAATAATCTTTATTGAGCCCAGCACAAGGAAAAACAGCACTATTGCAAGGAAAATAAAAAGGCCGATATCTAAGAAAGCGCTCAGTAAAGTGAGCAGTGCAAGTAATACAAGGAACCAACCCCACATGCGCATGTATAGATTAGAGCACTAAAATATTTAAGGCTTTGCAGGCGCTTTCCTGCCGGCCGGTTTCACTTGCCGAACCTTTCAATCGCGTAACCGAGCAGGCTTCCGAGCACCAAAGTCATTATTGCGATCGGCACAAGGCTAACCGGTTCTTTCCAGCCAATAAGGATTGCAGCAGGCAGCAAAACCAAAAAGGAAACCAAAAGCCCTTTGGCTGCCCAGTGGATTTTAAGGGAGGAAGTTGCAACAAGGAATCCTGAAACAACCCAAAGAGAGAACGCGGAAAGGATTGCGTCCAGCGAAAGGTTCTGGAACACCATCGGAATGGAGTCAAGGATGCCTGTGATTGCGCCGAAAAGGATTCCGGCAATGGCTTTCTTCATGCCCTAATTTACGCAGAACTAGTATTTAAGGGCCGTGCTTTGCAGGCCGAGGCGGTTAAGAGATTGTGCCGGTTACAGAAGTGTTTTTAAAAAAGAGCCTTCACAATTATCATTGGTTTGAATGAATAGTGAGTGCCTTCACCTCAGAAAATAAGTTTCTTTTTCTTTTTTCCAGCCAACGGAAGGCCTTTTTCATGATTCTTTTTGCGCTGAATCCAAGAAGGGATTCAGTTCACCTGTTTTTCTGAAAAGAGCGGTTCGGTCGCCTCTTTGGACTTGCCTGACTTATGCTTCTTTCCAGCCATCGGATTGAAAGAAGGGGAGGTGAGGCCTATTGCATCTGTCAAATACACAAAGAATTTCTGCATGTGCACTTTTTGAGTGCACCAGCGGGGGGCGCGCAAGCGCTCCCTTTTTTTTAAAATACGGAGGCGGATGAATGTTTCCATTCAAGATAAAGAGTGCGGCATTGGTTGTGACAAAAAAGTGCAACCTGAACTGCAAATGGTGTTTTGAAGAGCAGGCAGGCAAGGAAATGAGCCTGCCAAAGAAAGAGGTGTTTCGCCTGATTGAAAAATTAAGGGGGTCGAAAATGCTGGTGATAACAGGCGGCGAGCCGTTTGCCAGGGAAGACATAAGGGAAATCCTTGCAAAGGCAGCATCCGAATTCGAAAAGGTCCACTTGACCACAAACGCAACCCTGATTTCAAAAGAGGACATAGGCTTCCTTGCCGAAAAAGGGATTAGCGTGACAGCAAGCCTTGACGGCATGAAAAAATTGCAGGAGCGCATCAGGGGCAAGGGCACTTTTGAAAAGGCAACAGGCACAATCAGGGCAATGGCCGAATCAGGCATCAAGGTCAATCTCCAGATGACTGTTTCAAAACTGAACTGCAAGGATGCCAGGGGCGTTATCGCCTTGGGCGAAGAGCCCGGGGCGCAAAGGGTGAGCCTTCTCCCGATGAAACAGGTCGGCCGCGGAAGTTTTTTCGAAAAGAACTGCCTGAGCAAAAGGATGAGAAAAAAGATGATTGAAAAAATCTACAGGGAAAAGCGCAACTGGAAAACCGAAGTGCTCTTCAAGTCCTCTTTTTTCAACCTCTACAACAACGAACTGAAGGAATTTGCCTCAACACTTGATGAAGATACGATTTGCGCTGGCTGCAAGGCCGGAATCGGGGGAATCTTCGTCGAATGGAACGGCGACGTATATCCGTGCCCTTTCTTCAGGGTCAAAATAGGCAATCTTTTCAGGCAGGAATTGGGCGAGATATGGCAGAATTCACCAGTCCTTAACATGCTCAGGGAGCCCGGGAGCATCAAGGGCTGTTCTTCCTGCAAGAACTGGCGGATTTGCCGCGGCTGCAGGGCAGACGCGCTTGCCGCAACAGGAGACTATCTGGGGGAAGACCCGTATTGCTGGGCAAGGGAAGAAAAATGACTTATTGCGGCACTCCCCCCTACCGCTAATTATTTTTTTCAAAGAAAAAACAGAGCCTTGCTTGCCGGGTTTGCAGAAGCTTTATTTTCCTTTTTGGCTTTCGAGAGTGCGGCCCAGCCAAATACTACAAGCATCAGCCCGATGCCTGCAGAAACCTGCGGCAGCCATTCATAGTTGCCGAGATAGCGCACGGCATTGAGTATCAGCAGGCCCATTCCGATGCCTGCAAGCAATCCGCCGAGCAAAACCTTGTTCATGAAACCAAATATCCCTGGCAAAAGAATTTATGGGTTTTGGCATCTCGAGCCAGCGAATTCGTTTCATTTTTTTCTTTTGAACAGTTTATCGTATTCATCGTGAGATTCAATTACCAGGATAAAGCAGATTATTTCTATCTCATTTCTAGTTATTGTGTAAAGCATTCTCCAGAAGCGGGCAAGCCTCAGTTTGAACAGGTTGTCCACGTCCAGTTCTTTCGGGATATCTTTTTTTTTGACCACTTCTCCGACAAGAGGGTTTTCCTTCAGCCTTTCTATTTTTTCGTTTATCGAGCGCAGCAAAGTCATATTTTCCGAACTTGTGGCTCCCTTGGCTTTTTCTTCCCTGACTGCTTCTTCAAGCTGATTGTATTCCTCGAGTGCCTGTCCTGTGAGCCTTGCCCTTGCCTTCATACTTCCACACTTTCTTTTAGCAGCCTGCGCATCTTTTCGGGCGGCGTGTAGGTCCAGATTATCCCTTTTTTGCTGTCCAAAACCATCCCCCTCTGTTCAAGGTAGTCGATTGTTATATTCAGCGTCTGGCGCATTATTTTTTTTCCCGCCTTTTTCATTATCCCGTATCTTGTAATCGGCTCTTTTGCAGCCTTCAGTATCCCTTCAACCATCAGGACCGTTTTAAGGGTTGGATAGTGCAGCACGGCGTCTTTCCTCAAAACCATAAACAAATCACCAGTAATAAGTTTATTACCTATATTATGGTTGTTGTTCATGTGCTTTTAACCCTTCCTTTTTCGTATTTTTCAATCAGCCAGTGTTTTTTCCTGAAATAATCTATCGGGTAAATGAAAGTTATTGCGTCTGTTTTTGTCTTGAACCCGAGCTTTTCCAAGTATTCGAGAACTATGTTGCTGACGGCTTCATCCATTGACCCGAACCCTTCTTTGGCCATCATTTGCTTGATTGACCTTATGGTTTTTTTGTCGATATCCAGTTTGATTTTGGTGGTTTTTGAGAAGGCCAGTTTTGCACGGCCTGTTTGTATTTGCCAGTCCGCTGCCATAAAGGGCTTCAATCTCAGTTCTTCCATTATCTTTCTCGGCAATGGCAGAACCAGCAGGCCTTCCAGTGGTTCCTTGATTTCGGCAATAAATTGCTTCTTCACTAATCAGGAAAACCGAGAGCGCCTTTTAAACGCCCCGAGACACCGGGTTTCCGCTGAACCTCATGCCAAGTGCAAAATTTGCAAAACAAGTGGAAATCCGGCCTCCGAAACTCGGAAAAAGAAACCCTTTTATATAAGATTAAACTTAATGGTTGTATGACTGACCGGGAATATTTGGCTTTTGGAATTTTAACAATCGCAATTATTGGGTTCGTTTTTATTGGGGGCTGTACAGGGCAGCCTGAGGGCGCAGGCCCGACCCCTTCGCCTCCCGGTGCATCGCCTTCGCCTGTTCTGGCCCAAACTGCAACCCCACAGCCATCCCCTTTGAAAATAGTTGTCAAGGATTATGGCTTTCCGGAAGTAAAGTACCTTAAGCCGACTATCACTGAAATCCAGTTGCAAAACCAAAGCCAGGAATGGGTGACAATTTGGAGCAGCCCCGAAGGGCAAACCTTAACGCTTACACCTGACGGTGCAGAGATAGTTTTGGATTCTGTAAGCCTTGAAGCCGGAACATATATTGGGTCAAGGCTGAAGGTCACAACGATTGATGTTGAGGTCGATATAAACAGGGACGGGGACACAATTGACAAAAACGTAGAAGTAATCCTGACAAAGGAAGAGTTTGATTTGCTGCCGCCGGGCGAAAGGCCTTCTGGGCTACAACAGCCGCCTGCGCCTTCGCCGCCACCGCAGCCTTCGCCGCCTGAAGGGCCGCCGCCTGAATTGCAATCGCCGCCGGCATCTCCGGGAATCTTATATTTGAAAGAACCGCCGCCTGAACCATCGCAGCCCCCTAGGCCGTCACAGCCGCCAGGGCCATCCAAGCCATCAAAGCCGGAGTGGCCGCCTGGAGTAACATTTGATGGAACGTATGTGCACATGGGAGTGTTTTTGGACGAAGTCCATACGACAACTTTCAATGATTACCCTGTTCATTACCTTGTTCCAGTGTGGACTGAGGACTTTGCCTATGACGGAAGCGGTGGAAAGATAGTGTTTGATTTCACACTGCACCCGTGCCTGCCAAAACACCAGCAAATATCTGTAGAAGTTTCCACGTCAACTTGAATATAAAAGCAGGGCGCACAGCCGCCGACAGGACTCGCACTTTAGGCAGTGCCAATCACAATTAAAAACCTGGGCAACGTATTATTTTTGTGTTTTCCATGGAAATGCTTGGTTTTGTTGCGGGTTTCCTTACGACTGTTTCTTTTTTGCCGCAGGCAATAAAGGCCTGGAAGACAAAGTCGACAAAAGACATAAGCCTGCCGATGTATCTTTTATTCATTCTCGGCGTTTCCCTTTGGGTGATTTACGGTTTCCTCATAAATTCCCTTGCGCTGCTGCTGGCAAACATCGTAACTCTGATAATAGCGCTCTTCATACTGTACATGAAAATCAGGCATGGGTGAAAAATTTAAACCAGCAAAAAAAAGAATCCCTCCTCCCGGGGTTGCAAATGGGGGCGAATTGTTTTTTGCTTTTGGTTGGCTGTTTGTGGTTTTCCATGTTTTACCTTTTGTAAACATCGTCGTGGTGCCTGAATTTGTCGAATAAAATGAATTTTTCTTTCTTGAAGACTTTGAACATTAGTACGAAGCTTTTTGTTACATGCACTCTTTTGTATTCCTTTAAGTCGTAGCGCAGGTTCTTGTAGAATTCTATGGTGAATTCATCTCTTGAAGCAATTTCGTCTATTTTTTTTAACAGGGCCTCATAGGCATTCCTGTCTTTTTTAAAAAGTTTTGCGAGAGTATCTTCCAGTTCATCGCTGAAGTCATATTTGAAAGGCACTTACTTCGCCTCGATAGTCTTGCGCAACTCTTCGACGCTTCTGCTCCTGAAGCCGTATTTCTTTATGTGCCTGTCGCAGGACTCTATGACTTCTTTGATGATTTCTTCTTTCACTTCCCTGTCGACAAACTCGTCGCCGTACATTTCTGCAAACTTGTCCAGTGCCTGGCTCTTGTCCTTAAGGCCGTACTTCTCCTTCACGACCCCGATAACCCGGCTGGTGTAATCCTTTACCTTAAGATTCATGGTAACTTCTCTACCCATATAATCTCACCTAATATAAAATTAGTCCAACTAATTAAAAGCCTTTCTGCTTGGAGTGATTCTTTTAGAAAAAAGAATCCCGCCTCCCGGATTTGCACCGGGGATCTTCCGGTAACAGCCAGACCATAACAAGGCCCCCTGTTGTTTTTGGAGTCTACAGCCGGACGCATTAGCTACTATGCTAAGGCGGGATTTCCCCTTGGGGCTTGAGCTCAAGCCTTCAACGTATTAATTGCGGTTGCCTTTTTTTAAAAACCTATTGCTGTGGCCTTTTGCCAAAAACCTGTTGTATATGCGCGGATACAACAGGGTTATCCATAACCCTGTCAAAAAGAAAAGCGCTTCCTGCAAAGGTGGCTGGGCGAAAAGCCCGGCAAGCCCGATTGCCGCCAGTCCTGCAAAGCCGGCGATTTCAATGGGCCAGCGGAATTCTTGCTTGTGGCTTTTTTTGTGCTCGGAATAAAAGTGCCCGAGGAAAAACCCGAGCGGCGGGAATGCGAGCACCGGAAGGCCAAGCCAGAGCGCCCCGCAAACCGCGAACAGGATTAAGGCAAGCCCTGCCCTGCCGTGCGGGAATGCCAGCGAATGCAGTTTTTTCCCGAACCTTTTCTCTGCTTCAAAAACCGCTTCCCCGAGCAAGAGGCCCAGCAGTGTGCCTGCAATCACGTCTGTTAAGTAGTGCACTCCAAGATAAAGCCTTGAAAGGCCGACTAAAACCACTGCCAAAAGCAATAATGGCCTCTTTTTTGATGCCAGGTGATGCCTGAAATAGCCGAAAAAAGAGGAAATTATGGTCGCATGCCCGCTTGGAAAAGAGTATTCTGAGAAAAAATCCGCTTCGCTTGCAAACGGCTCAGGCACAAGCGAAAACCTCAGCGCGGAAGGCCTCGGCCTATGGAAAAAATTTTTTAATGCGCCGCAAATCACGCTTGCAAATACCACCAAAAGCATTGTGTGGAATGCCTTTCCCCTTTCTCCTTTCCAGTAAAGGAATGCCGCCACAAAAAACCAGAAAACAGGATTTCCCAAAACCGAAACCAGCCAGGCGATTGCCAAGCCTGCATCGCCCCTGAACGGCGCGATTAAATCAAATATTGTGGAATCCAGCCGGTAAAGCAATTCGAGCATGCTTTATAGAAACGCGGCGCGGATTTTTATTTGTTTAGCTTTTTTGCCTTTTTCACTGCCGCCTTTATTGCGCGGGTTTCGATTGTGCTGAAGTCTATTTTGAGGCCGGCTTTCCTGAGCGCTTTCCTCATTGCAAGGATTTTGCAGAATTCCTTCAGTTCTTCGATTTCCTTTTTCTGCAGTTCGGGCTTTTCGCAGATTTCGTTTATCGTCTTGTTGACTGCAATGCTGTTCACGTGCGCAATCGCTTCGCTGATTCCTTTTTCGCCTTTGCCAAGGCTTGCTGTAGCCTCGTCGATTGCCGCGTTGAGTTTTGCGATTTCAACGACTTTGCCCAAAAATTCCTCCATTTTTGCGTCGAATGAAACGCTCAATCCGGCCAAAAACTCCATCACCATGATCGGGTCTGTTTTCTCTTCCACAGTAAGTTTTCTCACCGCGACCCAGTTCCCCATTTTTGCAACAAACTGAATGCCTTCGTTTTCCATCATTTCACCTCATCAGGTTTCGCTTTGTTTTCTGTTTCGGCTTCTTTCACTTCAGTGTTTGGAGCGTTTTCTTTTTCAATCTTTTCCTCAAGGAGGTCCATTTTTTCCCTTACTTCCTCGACATTTATATCCGTGTCCACGCAGCCTGCCTTTGAAAGCAATACTGCCTGTATTCCGACGCTTTTCCCCTTCAGGTTTTCGAAGGCCATGCTGGCTTCCATAAAACAGCACACTCCGAGCACCGCTTTCGGCTGGTGCTTTTCAATCAATGCCTGCACCATGCTGCCGCCTGGGCACACAAAGCACGCCCTGTATCCTTTTTCCTTTGCCAGCTTCAGCAATTCGTTCAATTTGCATTTCCCGCAGCCGGCGCACTGGAGGCCTTCATCGCCGTATGTGGCCTTGCATTCCTTTGAATTGCGCAGGCAATGCGGCAAAAACATTACCCTTTCGGAGTAAGGCGTGCTTTTGAATTTCAATTCGTTCAATCTGTTCCTTACCTCTACATGTGTGTAATTGACCCACCTGTCGCTCAAGCCGAGCTTTTTGGCAATGAATTCGGTCGAAGAAGCCACACTGATGTGCGCGCCGCTGTCCACAAGCCCGGCAATGGACTGCTTTATCTTGTCGGCGGTGCTGTCCATGAAAAGCCTCGAGTGGGATTTGAACCCACGACCTGCTGATTACAAGTCAGCTGCACTACCACTGTGCTATCGAGGCGACAAGCAATATATAGGAAAGTGTAAGAGTAAGTATTTATTTTTTGCCTTCGCCAGGCCCTTTGCCTGTTTGGTTCTTTAGGTGCCGGCAGGGAAGTATTTTTTAATTCGGGTTAGGTAAGTATATTATGGAAATTGGTTCCAGCGATGGGCAATTGGGATTTATCATTGGCCCGGCTGTCTTTGTTTGCAATTACATCGCATTTTGTTTCCTTTCATGGACTGTTCTGCTCTGCTTCGCCTCCCTGATGTTTTTCTTGATCAATTTTTCGCCTAGCGCCGCCGGCTGGATTTCAATGCAGTTCTTTGCCTTTTTTTCCTTTTTGGACCCGAAATTCGCCCAGCCGGCCTTGAGCCTTGACGAGGGTGACATCATTCTCGTCTTTTCGGTTGCCTCTTTGCTTTTTTCCCTGCCTTTCACAATCGCCAAGCTTGTTTTAAAGGAAAAATTCAAAAAGGAACATAGGCCTTCTTTCAGGCAAAGGGCAAAGGCGCATGTTATGGTGGTCTCCTTTTTCTTTATTCTGGGAATTATTTCCATTTCTGCCCCACTGTTAGGCGCTTCTGGGGGGAAGGGAGCAGAGAGCGCAGTGCCCTTCTATTTCATTTTTGCTGGATTTTTTGCCGTGGCTGTAGTCGCCGACCTTTTATACATCTTTTTCAGCGGCATGGCCGATTCGATTGCAAGTGATCCAGAGCAAGCGATTCTCAACTGGGGATCCGGAATGTGACTGCCTTTTTTCCCTCTGCCCTTATTCATTTAACCTTTTCTTTCCATACCCATTCTTATGGCTTTGATGAATGAATGCCCTGAAACCGTCGAGTGCTCGGAGAAGTGCAAGGCGGAATGCTGCAAGCGCTATTGGATTACGCTTTTGCCTGGCGAGCTTGACAGGCTTGCGGATTTTGCGATGCTGCCGCGCCAGCGCTTTATCGAGGATTACTGCACGCTTTTCGCCGACATTTTCCCGATGCAGAAAAAGGCCGAGGGCATTGTTGTTTTCACTGGGCTTGTGCCTGACAGCATTGAAGCGAAAGCCGAAGAGGCTTTCGGTGAAATGCCTGATTTTTTCCTTATCCTGCCGTTTATTGCCATCAAAAGGGCCGAGGGAAAATGCGTTTTTTTGGGCAAAGAAAACCTTTGCTCGGTTTACAAGGCAAGGCCGCGGCAGTGCGCGCTTTTCCCTGAAATATCGGTTGACGAAAGCCGCAGGCCAGAGGAGCTTTACAAGTTCTGCAGGCTTGCCGTAAAGGATGCGAAAGGCGGCCTTGACCAGGAACACTTAAAAAAAATGAAGGATTATTTCAGCGAAGTCGAAGGCAGGGGCTTTTCAAAGGTATGGCGCAATCTCCCGAACACCGCGACAATAAAGGCGTACAAGGAGTGTTTCTGCATTTCAAAAGAGGATTTCCTGCGGTTACTTGGCCCTTATGCTTGACCCTTAGGTTCCGCCGCACAACTCGTACAATCCGATTATTTTGTTCGCTTCCACGAATGCCTTCAGCCTGTTTTTTTCGG
>JAZDDY010000001.1:0-12796 GCA_043809265.1 Candidatus Iainarchaeum sp. | reverse complement strand
ATTTCTTTTTGCTTTTTCAGGTATTCCTGGAGCTCCTGCTCGGATGGGAAACTGATGCCGTAAATCCTTTGCAGCATCTTGTTTTTTTCGCTGCCTCTCCAGTATGCCCCCGCGGTCCTCAGCAATTTAACAGCTTTTATTTCCCCGGTGCTTTCCATGTGCGGGCCCCTGCAGAGGTCTGTGAAAGCGCCGTGCGAATAAGTGCTAATGGTTTGCCCTTCAAGGCCCTGGATCAGTTCCAGCTTATAAGGTTCCTTTGCGAACAATTTTTCGGCTTCAGCCTTTGAAATTTCCTTCCTTTCAAATTTGCCGTTCCGTTTGATTATTTCTTTCATTTGCTTTTCTATTTTTTCAAGGTCTTCAGCGGCAAACGGCCTTTCGATATCGAAATCGTAATAGAATCCTTCCCTTGCAGCCGGGCCGATGCCCAGTTTTGCGTTTGGGAAAATCTGCCTTACCGCGTCAGCCATCACATGAGACGAGGAATGCCATAAAGTTTCTAGTTTTTCTCTTTCCAAGGGAAACGACCTCTAATAATTCTTTTAATTGATTGATTATTATAACTATATTGTTTTTGGTGTTTGAATGCTTGACCCGAAGTTATGCGTCAAATGCAAGGGAAAACTCCTTTGCGGGCTATCCTATTGCCCTGTATTGGAAAGGCATTCCACACGCTCCCGTGCCACAGCGCGCATCAAAGGCACTGATTTTTATGGAAGCTCGCCGCCAGGCATTTTCATTTCATGGCACAATTACCCGAACATCACTGTTTCCGCGCTAAGCCCGACCACTGTGGAACCGAATGCAGCAATCCTTGACGCGCCGGAACAATGGTTCGGCCTCCCAGACCAGGACATTTTATCCTTCCGCGAATCACTGATAGGTTCAGGGAAAAAGTTTTCAGCAAAAGAAGCCTCCTCACCCGACCAAAAACTGTCCACAATGCAGGAATTGGTGATGAGCTACAAGCCGGTGAATGTAGAAGTATCGCTTTTCAAAAAGCCGGAGCCTATTCTCTCATTCCATGAATCTGTTGCGCCCATCGGTCCGCGCGCCCCACTGAAAAGCATCAAGCTCACAGAAAACCCCAAAATACCGCAAAAAGTGGATTACCTGAATGCGGATGTCAATGCGAAATCCATGACCGCGGTAATGGAATTGTACGATTCAGGTTTCCCCATATCCTTCCTTTACAAACTCCTGAGCGCAGGCACCCTCGGAGTTGAAAAAAACCGCAAGCTTGTGCCGACCCGTTGGGCAATTTCGGCAATCGATTCCAATGTCAGCGAAAAAATAATCGACCAAAAGGTGAAATCTTTCCAGCAATTGGGCGAAATCCGCCTATTCCATTCCACTTACTTAGACAACACTTTCTATGTTCTCCTGCTTCCGCGCGAATGGGCTTTCGAGCAACTGGAATGCTGGCTTCCCGGCGGCGCCTGGACCTCAGAAGCAAAAGAAGCGCAGGTAATCCAGGACCACGAATTCTATGAAGGCCGCAAAGATTACGCTTCGAATGTGGAAGGCGCCTATTATTCCGCGCGCCTTGCCGTCGCGGAATATCTGGTGAAAGAAAAGCGCCAGGCCGCAGCCCTGGTGTTCAGGGAAATCGGCCAAGGTTACAATATGCCGCTCGGAGTATGGGTGATACGGGAAACAGTGCGGAAAGCCTTTGAAGGAAAGCCGCTTGTTTTCTTTGATTTAAAGCTCGCCCTGAAATTCCTGGGAATGAAATTGAAGGTTCCCATAACGCAGTACGAAAAGGAATCCAAATTACTCGACCAGATAAGGCACCAGAAACGCCTTGCCGATTTCTCGTAAGGCTTTAATATTTGCCGAGGCATAATATCCTTTATGCCCAGGCCAAGAAGGCGGTCGGAGCACGCTCGGCGTGCAATCAACCTCAGAGAGGTCGGCGGTGAAACCGTCAGGATTGTTGCCACGCTCGAAAAAGGCGACAGGCGGGTTTTAAGACAGGCGCGCAGGGCAGGCTTTATTAAAAGGACGCTCAGGCACGGCATTTTTTCTTTAAAGCCGCCTTATTATGCCCCGGCATATTATGTTCCTGTTTCCGTCCCGACAAAAAAAACAAATCGTGAAACAAGAAGGGTTTTTCAGGTAACAAGGAAAGGAGTTCTTTCCCTTAAGGGCACAGGCAGGGAGCGTGAAATTCCAGCCGGGAAAGGCGAAGCCATAATCATCGGCTACAGGTTTGTTCCGAACGACCTCGGAGGAAACCAGTTCCTTGGCGGGTTTGTGGGAAGGCTGGCGCGCCTGGAATCACAAAGGGTAAAACAGATTAAAACTGCATTTTCAGAAGGGATTGAAACAGACCCTGTCCTTTCTGAGGCCAGGCGGCGCTACGGCCTTACAGCACCCCCCACGTACAGTTTCGGCGCTATTTTCAGGCCAAGGCAGGCAGTGGTCGAATTCCGGAAAGGTGATTCTGGCAAGGGGGAGGAATATCCAAGGCTTGTCAGGCTGCTTGACAAGAGGGAGCGCGCAGAATTCGAGCGCGAATATTCCGAGGCAAAACCCGGCGAAACAATAGTGGTCAAATCAAAAAGGGCACTGGAGCTGGCTGAAGTCCCTGAAGCGCAGAGGGCTGAACACAGGCTTTACCTGGACCGTTCCCTTTCCGAAAAAAGGATTCTGGATTACCCGCAAATGTTCACTCCGGAAGGGGCGCCAATCGGCGGCATTGGCCTTAAGTTTTGGCAGGACCGCTTCCTTGATTTCGATTTCAGGTTGGAAGCGCGCGGCGGAAAATACATTGTCTCCAGATTGAAAGGCTGGAAAGTCATACGGACGGGAGTTCCTTTCGAGGATGCCTCGAACGAAATAATGGAAAAATTTGCAGCAGGCCTTGCGAACGGCACCCACCTATGCCACGAAAAGCTCAAGTCTTCTTTCACAATGGCTTCTCCGCCAGGGCTTGAAGACTTGTTTGGAGGCTCAAGCCTTCAGCTGAGGGATGTCGCATTGGGCAACAGGTTCAGCGGCGCAGAAATCCACGACCTTGAAACAATAAAAGACAATCCGAGAAACCCTGAAGACCTCAGAAGAACTGATATTGACCTTGTAAGGGAAAACATCCGTTTCCTCGCGAAATGCATGGGCGTGGGCGAAAGAACCTCTGCCCTCGGCGAGGCAAGAATGGGCTTCACTTCAAGGCATGCAAAATACCTTTACACGCACGGCATGGAAGTCTTCAATGGGCTGCTTGCCCTGAGCCGAAAACAAAAATAGCGCTGAGGTTCACCCGAACTTCATCAGCTGTGCGAGGAGCGCTTCAATCTGGATGCGTTCGTTTGCGCCCTGCACCATTCTGAAATTGTATTCGCCTATGACATCGACCAATTCGATTTTCTTTTTTGTCGGCAGCTCCTCTTCACTCATGTCCATTGCGGTCCTGTAAAGCTGGAGTATGACGTCTTCGCCGCTCATGCCGTACTCGAACATCAATTTGTCCAGCATGTCCCTTGCTTCCTTGAATTTGTGCTTGAAGCAAAGTTCAAGCATTTTCTTGATTTCTTCAGGGCGAGCCCTGCTCGAAACATTATACACTGTGTGCTCCGCGACCTTTTTTTCCATGAAAGCCGAGCCCTGCAAAATATTGATTGCTTTCCTCAAATCTCCCTGTGCAACATAAATTATCGCTTCCACTGCTTTCGGCTCGATTTCAACCTTTTCTGTTTTCGCAATCTCCAAAAGTTTTCCCTTTATTTCTTCGGACTGCAACGGAGTGAACCTGAAAACAACGCACCTCGACTGTATGGGTTCGATGATGCGCGAGGAATAATTGCATGACAAAATGAAGCGCGCTGTTTTAGTGTATTTTTCCATTGTCCTCCTCAGCGCCTGCTGTGCATCGGAGGTCAGCGCATCTGCCTCGTCCAAAAAAATGATTTTGAAATCCGCATTGAATGCCAGCGTTCTCGCAAAATCCTTTATCGTATTCCTTACAACATCGATGCCGCGTTCATCCGAGGCGTTCAATTCCAAAAAGTACTGCTGGAATCCGGGTTCGCCGAAAAGCTCTTTTGCGAGCGCTATCGCGGAAGAGGTTTTCCCGATGCCTGCAGAGCCGGAGAAAAGCATGTTCGGCACATTTCTTTTGTCCACATAGCTCTGCAGCCTTTCCACAATGTTTTTCTGCCCGACAACGTCAACAAGCCTTTTCGGCCGATATTTTTCCACCCAGGGCATTTCGATTTCCATTGCCGTCACTCGATAGATTGGAGTAGATAAAGGTTTTAAGGCTAATTCCGAGCCGGCAACTGCCGCTCTTTATTTTCCTTTTTTGAAGGTCAGGAACCTTGCGAGCAAAAGGATGGCTGTGAGCAATGAAAACGACTGCATGAAAGAAACTCCGTTGGTTGAAACGAATTCGTCCACCGCGACCATTGCCAGGCCGAGAGTGTAAACCGCAATGAATTCAATTCTCAATTCCCTGTTGCCTTTCCAGGAATAAGCCAATTGCATTAGCCATGATGCCGCAATGACCAGGAGCCCAAAATACATCAGAGAAAACCCGCTAACCAAATCCATTTTTCCGCCTCCTCAAAGACTGCAGTAATAACGGTTCCGCAATTTAAATTTTTATGGTTTTATCCTTTTTGGTTCTTTTTTCTGCTCCGGCTGCAGGGGAATGATTAAAAGGCTTTTTGGGTTTTAATTTTTCCAACTTGAGTGATGAGCGGTGTGGGATATGGTTAAGGTTGAAAAAGGCACTTTTGCTGTAAAAACAGGCCTTGCGAAAATGCTCAAGGGCGGCGTGATAATGGATGTGGTCACGGCAGAGCACGCGCGCATTGCGGAAAAGGCAGGCGCCTGCGCTGTAATGGCCCTCGAAAGGGTTCCGGCTGACATCCGCAAAGAGGGCGGCGTTGCAAGGATGGCCGACCCGAAAAAAATCAAGGAAATAATGGGCGCTGTTTCAATCCCTGTTATGGCAAAAGCGCGCATAGGCCATTTTGTGGAAGCCCAGGTGCTCGAAGCGCTCGGCGTTGATTTCATCGACGAAAGCGAGGTCCTCACCCCGGCAGACCCGAAATACCATATCGACAAATGGAAATTCAAGGTGCCGTTTGTTTGCGGCTGCACAAATCTTGGCGAAGCCCTGCGCAGGGTAAAAGAGGGAGCGGCAATGATCCGCACAAAGGGCGAGGCAGGCACAGGCAATGTCATTGAAGCCGTAAGGCACATGAGGATGGTTAATGAGGAAATCGCGGCACTTCAGAAAATGGGTGCAGCGCAGTTGAAGGGAAAAGCAATCGAATACAGGGTCCCGCTTGAACTTTTATTGAAAACAAGGAAACTGAAAAGATTGCCTGTCGTGAATTTTGCGGCAGGCGGAATCGCCACTCCTGCCGATGCGGCGCTCATGATGCAATTGGGCTGCGACGGCGTGTTTGTGGGTTCGGGCATTTTCAAATCCTCGAATCCTGCAAAGCGCGCCCGCGCGATTGTCGAGGCGACAACGCATTTCAATGACGCCAAGGTCATAGCCAAGTTTTCTGAAGGCTTGGGCGATGCAATGAAGGGAAAAGATATTGCGGAATTGAAGGAAAGGCTGCAGGACCGCGGCTGGTAAAACTTTTTTTAGTGGGAAAATGGCTCGCAAAACAGTCGGAGTGCTTGCACTGCAGGGCGGGGTCGAAGAGCATCTTGCAATGGCGCAGGAGTGCGGCTGGAATGCCGTCAGGGTGAAAACTGCGGAAGACCTTAAGAAAATCGACGCCTTGATTCTGCCAGGCGGGGAATCGACCACAATGAATTTGCTTTCACAGCAGAGGGGCCTGCTGAAAGCCCTGAAGTCAGCCATAAAAAAAGGCCTGCCTGTTTTCGGCACGTGCGCAGGTACAATCCTGCTTGCAAAAAAAGTCGGCAAGGGAAAGGGCCTTATTGGTGTTATGGATTTGGCTGTGGAAAGGAACGCCTACGGCAGGCAGGCAGAGAGCTTTGAAACGGATTTGGAAATAGGGGGATTGGGGAAATTCCACTGCATTTTCATCAGGGCGCCGGCCATAGGGGGCATCGGGAAAAATATCGACGTATTGGCCGGCTTTGGTGGAAAGCCTGTCCTTGTGAGGCAGGGGCGGATGCTTGCCGCGGCATTCCATCCGGAATTGGGGGCGGACTGCAGGCTGCACAAATTTTTCCTTTGTAAAGTTGCACAAGGGTTTTAAACTCTTGTTTCAGAAGTCATATATCTGTTTGGGGATTGTTTATGGAGAAAAAAAAGGTTTCAGCGCAAAAAAAAATCCTGCTTGCCGCATTCCTTTTGATTGTTTCATATATGGCAATCTACCTGCTTTCGAATTATGCGGGCGGGGTGTTTTCCAAGGTTCCCGGCATAGGCACTTTTTTCCCTTTGTATGACTGGCGCTTCGATTCAAAAACAATATCGCCGATGTATGCGCTCATGCCGGCCATAGGCTTCCTGCTGGTGTATTTCCTTGCGTTTTTCGCCAAAAAGGAGTTCGACTGGGGTTTTGTGGAATCCTTCAAGTTCCCTGTGCTTTTCATAATCCTGTCGCTTGTGTCCTTTTACTTTGTGCCTTCTTATTTTTATTCGATGCAGTCCGCATCGGTTGCAGGGCAGGGGGGCTCCACCCAAACATGCTTTTACCGCTTTGAAAAAGAGTTCGGCAAAAACCCGAACGTCAGCCTGCAAAAGGAAATGGGCAACGAATTCAATTCCGGGAATTGCCTGTGGGATTCATGCTTCAACTGCGCAAACCTGCAGTTTGACAAAGTGTCAGGCGGGACGCGCACTGTTGTCCAGCTCCCGGCCTGCCAGATAAATTACCTGAAATGCTTCGGCCAGTCCGCCTTTGCGCTTTTCATTTTCGGCGTGCTCGCAGGCTGGGTTTCATTCAGGCTGCAAAAAATAATCGAAGTGCAGTTTGATATCAAAGGGCAAAAATAAAGGAGCATTATTGCCCTTTGATAGCTATCAAAAGACCATAACAAGGTTCTGAAGTGAAGTCTTTTGATATTAGGCAATTGCAAGCCTTTTTATCTTTTTTCAGCGCTTTTTTTTCTGGTGCGAAAATGAAGGGCTGCCAAAAAACATTCCATCTTGAAGGCTACGGCTGTTCGCTGAACCAGGGCGATACCGCAAAAATTGCCCTGTTCCTGGAAAAAGCCGGCTTCCGGCCTGAAAGCCCTGAAAAAGCCGATTTCATTTTAATAAACACGTGCGCAGTTAAAACGCCGACAGAAAACAAGATGCTCAGGCGCATAAAGGCGCTCGGAGCGGTAGCGGAAAAGACAGGGGCAAAGGTCGTTGTCTGCGGCTGCCTTCCCACAGTATCCGGGCAAAAAATAAAAGGCGAATGCGGAAAGGCCGAACTGCTCGGCGTTGGCCTGGAAGAAATCGCCTCTTTTTTCGGCATTCCATTTTCGGAAACAGAAAACAGGGCATCAGCATCCAAAAAAAACAACTGCATTTCAATAATACCGGTAGCGCACGGCTGCCTCGGGAACTGCGCCTATTGCTGCGTGAAACAGGCAAGGGGCCAGCTGAAAAGCCAGCCTGTTGAAGGAATAAACACCGCTTTCGTGAAAGCGCTTGAAGGCTCGAAAGAAATATGGCTCACTGCAAATGACACAGGCTGCTACGGCCTTGATATCGGCACAAACCTTGCCGAACTCCTTGAGCGCCTGCTTGAAAACAAGGGCGAATTTCGGGTGAGGTTGGGCATGATGAATCCCGCAAATTTGAAAAAATTCTTTCCGCGCCTTTTGAAGGCGATGGAAGACGAGCGCGTTTACAAATTTTTGCATCTGCCAGTGCAGTCAGGCTCAGACAGAATCCTTCGGCTGATGGAAAGGCGCCACAGCGCAAAAGAATTCGAAGCATTGGCAGCAAAGGCAAGGAAAAAATTCCCTGAGATGGCGATTGCAACCGACTTCATTGTTGGCTTTCCTGGGGAAACAGAAAAGGATTTCGGTGAAAGCCTTGCCCTCCTGGAAAGTGTGAAGCCTGAGGTTGTGAATATTTCAAGGTTCGGCCTGAGGCCGAACACGAAAGCAGTGCTCCTGCCAGGGCGGGTGCACGGCGGGATTAGAAAGCAGAGAAGCAAGGCTCTGTCTGAAAAAGCCAGGGAAGTCGCCCTGGAAAGAAACAGGCTTTTGGAGGGCAGCATCAAAAAAATCCTTGTGTCGGAAAAAGGCCCAACAGGCGGTTTCATCGGGCGCACTAATTCTTACAGGCCGGTCGCAGTGAAAAAGGCGGAAATGTGCTGTTTTGCAAAAGCAAAAGTTTCAAAGGCTTTCCCGACCTACCTTGAAGGCAGAATCATGCCGAAAAATTAGGTTTTTAACCCTTCGCGGGCACATATCTTTTGCTTTTTGAGGCCTGAGAAAATGATTCTGGAAAACTCCTGGAAAGAATACCTTGCGAATGCCAGGGCTGCTATTGCCTTCGGCTTGCTGTTGTTCTTTGTTCCCTTCCTGCTGCTCGATTTCTTCGCATCCCAGAACATGTTCTTTTCCTCTGGCTCGTTTTTCATCGAATACAACATTGTCAATCCGGCTGTATTCATTGTGGAATTCGCGCTTGCCTCTGTCTTCCTTGTTTTCTTTGCCTTTTTTGTTTCACTCATAGTTTTTGGGGTAAGAAAAAACATCAGCAAGGTGAGGGTCGAATACTACCTTGCGGAAATGGTCCGGAAGTTTTCTGTGAAAATTTTCCTTTTCTTCTGGCTTTACATGATTGCATTCTTTGCATTCGGCTTTCTGGCAGTGACATTCATGGAGCCTGTCTCGGGCGTATTGTTCGTATCGCTTGCGCTCCTCGTGCTTTCGCTCCTGTTCATGTTTGTGCCGCAGGCAATCGTTGTCGACGAGGTCGGAGTGCTTGACGCAATAAAGGAGAGCTTCTCATTCATCACAAAAAACATTTCGTCCTTTTTGATGGTGCTGGCAATGGGCTCTGTGCTCACGGCCGCAGTGCTGCTCCTCGAATACGCGCTTGACTTCATCGCATTGGACATCCTGCCAGGCAGGTTTGTCGCGGTCCTGGTAATGCTTGTGTTCGTTGTGCCTTTCCTTGAAGTGCTCAAGACCTACATGTACTTGATGAAGTTTGACCTTGTCAAAATGAGCGAAATTGCCCACACGGTCGGCTTCGGGAAAAAGCGCAGGTAATTTGATAACCATTAAAATGCAATTTATGCGCTATTTTTGCCCTTGGATATTATTACATAACCAAAAGGCAGGCCTTTTTTCATAAAGCAAACTTTTTATTTGTTATTATTTAGTATTGTTAATAGGCTTGCTTTTTTGGGGCTTTTGAATGATTCCATCCATAGACAAGGTTGACTACCAGATTCTGAAAAGATTGATTGAGGACGGGCGCACTTCCTACAGGGCGATTGCGGACGAAACAGAGCTCACCGATGTCGCAATAAAGAAAAGGGTTGATTCCCTGAAACGCAAGGGAATCATCTCGTCCATTTCCGCAAACCTCGACCTTACAGTCATCGGCTACGAAAAGCCCGTGTTTTTGCAGGTGCGCACAGACCTGTCAAAGCACAAGGACATTATCAAGAAACTGGAATCGCTTGAACACATAAACGAGGTCTACCAGGTAATGGGCGAATACAACATGCTGTTGAAGGCCATATTGCCGGATTCGACTTCCACAAAGGATTTCATTGACAGGCTTGCATCGATCGACGGAATTCTCGACATGAAAAGCATGGTCGTATTGGACAAGGTCAAATCATCGAGTTCGCTGCCGAGTACAGTGCTCCAGAAGCGCCTTTGAACTTTTTTTCCGGCGGCAATTTTGGGGGCGCCCTCTTGCGTGCTTGTTTTTATTCTTTTTCATCCAAAGGTTTCTCTTAAGCCGGCCTGAGGCAGGATGTCGGCGGAACGTGTTTTTTCATGGACCTTGTTATCGCCGAAAAGCCGATTGCCGGGAAAAGAATTGCGGAACTGCTCGCAGGGGGCAAGGTCAAGGAGGAAAGCCATCACGGCGCAGTGTTTTATTCTTTTGAAAAAGACGGCCGCAGCATGTTTGTTTTCCCGCTCAAAGGCCACATAAAGGACGTCGATTTCCCGAAGCATTTCGCGCCATGGCTCGGCACAGACCTCTCAAAGCTCACGAATGCCGAGGTCCTTTACGCCGAAAAAGAAAAAGGTATAATTTCACTGCTCAAATCCCGCGCTCCGGATTTCAAAAGGGTCATTTTTGCCACAGACTCGGACCGCGAGGGCGAAAGCATTGCGCTTGAAGCGCTTGTCTGCCTTAAGGAAACAAACAAGGGCATTGAAATCAAGAGGGCGAATTTTTCAGCAATCACAGCCGAAGAAATAAACCAGGCGTTCTCGGAATTGGGCGAACTCGACTACAATTTCGCGGATTCCGCCGATGCAAGAAGGGAAATAGACCTCATCTGGGGTGCAGTCCTCACGCGCTTCCTTTCGCTTGTGTCAGGCCAGCTTGGAAAGGAATTCCTTTCGGCTGGCAGGGTGCAGAGCCCGACCCTTGCATTGATAGTGGACCGCGAGAAGGAAATCCTTGCCTTCAAGGCCACGGCCTACTGGGAACTTCAGGCCACTTTCGAGAAAGGAAAGGAAAAATTCCTCGCATTCCACAAGGCCGGAAGGTTCTGGGAAAAAGAAAAAGCCGAAAGCGCCTTTGCAAAAAAAGCGGATTACGGCACCGTACTGAAAGTCACAAAATCCGAGAAAAAAATCGCAAAGCCGCTGCCTTTCAACACCACGACCTTCCTGAGGGCTGCAACCGCAATCGGCTTTTCGGCCGCAGGCGCAATGTCTGTAGCTGAAACATTGTACCAGCGCGGTTTGATAAGTTATCCGCGCACAGACAACACGGTTTTCCCGCCGAGCATCAACCTGAGGAAAATCCTCGAACAGCTCATGAGGGTCGAGCCCTTTTACAAGATTGTTGAAGAATTGCTTGCGAAAAAAAGCCTTGTGCCTTCGCGCGGAGCCAGCGCCACAAAAGACCACCCGCCGATTCACCCTGTCGATTTCCCGAAAGAAAAGCTGTCCGAGCAGGAATGGAAGATTTACGAGCTTGTGTGCAGGAGGTTTTTCGCGGTATTGGGCGACGACGCGCTTGTCGAAAACCTCAGCGTGGACATAGACCTTGCAGGCGAGCCCTATGTCGCAAGAGGCCAGCTCTATATTGAATTGGGATGGAAAAAATTCTATCCCTACAGCAAGGCAAGCGAGGTAATATTGCCCAAACTCGAGCAGGGCGACAAGGTTAAACTGATCGAACTGGAATTCCTTGCCAAGGAAACAAAGCCGCCTGCAAGGTATTCGCAGGGAACTCTCATAAAAACAATGGCAGAACTCGGGTTAGGCACCAAATCGACAAGGCATGAGACAATCCAGAAGCTTTATTACAGGCATTACATCCACGGCGCGAAAGCCATCGAACCGAACAAGATCGCCTTTGCGGTAATCGATTCGCTTGAAAAATTCGACGGCGTTATCGTAAAGCCCAAGATGACCTCCGAGCTCGAAAAAGAAATGGACGAAATCGCGGCAGGCAAAAAAGGCAAAAAGCTTGTCGTTGACGATTCAAGGGAAATGCTTCTCGAGGCGCTGAAAGAACTGCTGAAAAACAAGAACGAGATAGGCATGGCGCTGCGCCTGGCATTAAGGGCAGACAGCCACAAATTCCCGTGCACGCGCGAGGGCTGCACAGGCATGCTTGTGGTGCGCACAGGAAAAACAGGCAAAAGGTTTTTGGGCTGCACAAGCTATCCCGCATGCACCACGATTTTCCCTTTGCCGCAAAAAGGCAGCATCACGGCAATGGACAAGAAATGCGAACACTGCGGGCACCCGATGATAATGGTAAAAAACGGGCGGTATTCATTCAAAATGTGCATCTATCCCGGATGCAAAAGCAAAGAGGAGTGGAGAGCCAGAAATGAAAAAAAGGAACAAAGCAAGTGAAATAGCCGCGGCCTGTTTTTTCCTGTTTGCCGCGCTGATGGTTTTTTCCGGCTGCTCCGAACTGCCGGCCTTGGAGCCTGAAATTTCCTCTTTCGCTTCAGGGGCGCAGGAACTCGAATCGCTTTACGGCACAGCAGGCATTTCGGCCGCAGACATCGCGCGCATCGATTCAAAGGAACTTTTTAATGAAAGCGAAATCGCGGCGCTGGATTCAAAACTCGCGGCCGTCAAGCCGAAAATAGAGGGATTTATGTTAAAAGCGGCCACGGTAAAAGGCCAGAAGGAAAGGGATGCATTGCTTGCCCTCGCACTCCTTGAAATCGCAAGGGCCGACTGCCTTGGTGCGATGGCGGAATTAAAGGATTCTGCCAAATTCATGAAAGCGATTAAAGAATTCGAATCTTTCGATTTTAATGCCTTGAATGCGCTTGAAGGAAATGCGGATTGCCCGGCAGTGCAGCAAGATTTGGAAGAAAAATACAATGCCGCCAAAACCGCGGCACAAAACCTCGAAAGCCAAGCAGGGTTTTTCAGGGAAACATACCCCGAATTCGCCCAAGCGGTAAAACTCGGCGAGAAAAGCCAGCGCCTTTCGGCGACAGGAATCCCTGCTTTTGTTGAAGCCGCCGGGCTGGCGGCAGAGGGCTGCAATCTCCTCAAAGAATCCGGAAAGCTCCTGGCAGGCATCGAACAGGCAGCAGGCGGCGCAAACCTTTGCCTTGAAATAAAGCCGCTCTCTGAAAAAACCGGCGAATTTGAATCGCTTGCATTGCGCATCGATTCCTTTTCAGGGAAAGCGGCTGAAATCGGCGAATTGGGCCTGGGCAAGGAAGCGCTTGAATCC